>CAMCZQ010000023.1 GCA_945887835.1 Bordetella parapertussis
CCGCTCTTGATGTGCGCGCTCATGACGGCAACCGAGCCGATACCCGAATCGATCTGACCACCTAAAACGTCAGTCACCATAGGGCCGCCACCCTTATAAGGGATGTGTACGATTTTGAATTTACCAGCATCTTGAACCAGCGTCATGGTCAGGTGGCCAAGGCTCCCGCTACCGATTGATCCGTAGCTGACAGAGTCAGGCTTGGCTTTTGCAGCGGCGACAAAGTCAGCAAACGTTTGATAAGGCTTGCCTGGTGCCGTGGCAAGTGCCATGGGTGCTGTGCCGATTAACATCACCGGCGCCAGATCCTTAAGCGTGTCAAAGGTCATCTTTGGCAGCAATGACGGATTCACTGCGTGGGTATCAAAAACAAAGACAAAGGTGTAGCCGTCGGGCGCGGACTTGGCCACATAGCCGGTACCGATCGAACCCGAAGCGCCCACGCGGTTTTCGACAATAAATTGTTGGCCGAGTGCTTCGGTTAATTTTGCGGCCAATAAGCGTGCGATCGGGTCAACCGAACCACCTGGTGGAAACGGCGAGACAAAGGTAACGGCTTTAGTGGGCCAAGTCTGTGCAAAGGCCGAAGGCAAGAGCACGCAGCCCAGAATGCTGAACATCAAACAAAAACGGGAAAATAATTTTGAGGTCATGGTCGTTTTCTTTAAAAAAGTCACCGAAAGTACTTCATTGTAGTGGTTTTGGTGCAAGGTTTGACCCAAGGCGAGCGTATCAGGCGACGTCAAATGGCTTGATTGCTTTGAGTTTGGCTGCTACAAGTAATCTATCAAACATCAACATCCCAGGAGATCCACATGAGTGCTTTTGCCCGTCTGTGCATGCTTGGGCTCTGTTTGCTGGCGGGACAAGGCCCTTTGCTCGCGCAAACCTACCCTGAGCGTTCACTCAAATTCATTGTGCCGTTTCCGCCAGGCGGACCCGCTGATCTGGTAGCCAGAACGCTCGCCAGCAAATTGACGCTTAGTCTGGGCAAGTCCGTCATTGTCGAAAATCGTTCGGGTGCGGGAGGCAACATCGCAACCGACGAGGTGGCCAAAGCGGCGCCGGATGGCTTAACACTCTTGTTGGCGACTAACGGACCGTTGGTGGTTAATCAGGCGTTATACGGCACGCTGCCCTTTGATCCGCAAAAAGATTTTGCGACGGTCTCACAAATTGCTGAAATACCCTTGGCGGTGTTGGTACACCCGTCGTTACCCGTAAACTCAATGCAAGAGCTGATCGCCTATGCGAAGGCCCGTCCGGGTCAGCTAAGTTATGCGTCGTCGGGAGCGGGTTCAGGTGGTCATTTGTCGGGTGCGCTGATCGCTCAGATGGCGCAGATTGACCTGGCACATGTTCCGTATCGCGGCTTGGCGCCGGCCACTTCAGATCTTTTTGCTGGGCATGTGAAGATGATGGTAGGAGGCTTATTTTCGGCCTTGCCATACGTTGAGGCTGGTAAGCTGAAGGCGCTGGCTGTTGCCACCCCGAAGCGCGTGCAATCAGCCCCGAATCTGCCCACTGTGGCTGAGACTGGTTTGACAGGATTTGAAATTGTGTCTTGGTACGGTGTGGTGGTGCCTGCGAAGACACCCCAAGCGATTGTCGACCGCCTCTATCAAGATCTGATGACCGCGATCAATATGCCAGATGTGCAAGAGCGTTTATTTGAAAAAGGCGGGCTTGAAAAAATCGCCAACACGCCTGCAGAATTTGCAGCCGTGATCGCTCGCGAGATCCCACAGTACGCGCATATTGTAAAAATCACAGGGGCCAAGGCTGAATAGTGATTATTGACGTGTTGCGTCGATAATGACTTTAGAATACATCACCAATAAAAAGTACTAAGCGCCTCGAGCCTTTCCCAGGTTTGTTTGTCGAATCGGAGACTTAAAATGATCGATACCATTATTCGCAGTGACCGGGTTGTGACGCCTCAGGGCGTTGGTGCCTACGATATTGCAATCTCAGGCCAGACCATCGCTGCCGTGGCTGCGATCGGGGCTTTACCTGTTGGCCCACAAACGCGTTTGATTGATGCCACTGGCAAGCTCGTGATTCCGGGTGGTATTGACCCGCACGTGCACTGCGCTTGGCACATACCGGGCCCGGATGGCATGTCAGGCATGACGGCACCACCTGAAGTCGTGAGTCGTGCGGCTTTGTTTGGCGGTACGACCACCATGATTGACTTTGCGCGCTGGATGCATGGCAACACCGTGCAGGGCACGATTGAGGCGCGTGACAAAGATTGGATTGGACGGTGTTTTACTGACTTCGCGTATCACCTCATGGTTGAAGGTTTATTTCCGGTTGGCTTAACTGATCAGGTGGCTGAAGCGATTCAGGCAGGCTATGCGACCGTCAAGATATTCACGACCGACATCACACCAAGTCGCAAAGGTCGAATGGTTGGTTACGGCGACATCTGGGAAATGTTCAAGGTGCTTTCAAAAAATGGTGGCTTGGGCGTGATTCATGCTGAAGATAATGACATCGTGATGCATATGTACGAAAAGCTGTTTCGCGAGGGTCGTACGGGTTTTGAAAATATGGCCGAGGTGCACAACACCTTATCTGAAGACTTGTCGTTTAGACGCGTCATTCGGCTGGCAGAAGAAATGAACACTGCCATTTATATGATGCACGTGAGCGCAGGAACGGGTGTGCAGGCGATCCGTGAGGCACGTTCGCGCGGCAAGCCGGTGTATGGTGAAACGCTGCATCAATATATTTTGCATACAGCTGAAGACTACAAACTTCCAAATGGTCAGATGTTTCACACCTATCCTTCACTGAAAGGCAAAGAGGATACCGAGGCGTTATGGAAAGGGGTCAGTGAAGATGTGATTCATTCAATCGCAACCGACGAGTTGTGCTGTTCATTGGCGGTTAAAACGCAGGGTAAGCGTATCGACGACACCACAGGCGGCAACACGGGTGTTGAGCCACGCGTTTCGCTGATGTACACAGAGATGGTTGAAAAGCGCGGCTACTCGCTGACGCAATTTGTTGATTTGATCTCTTCGAACGCGGCACGCATTTTAGGAATGTATCCGCGCAAAGGCGCAATCGCTGCAGGCAGTGATGCTGATTTGGTGATTTTGGATCCAGGCCTTGCGCGTACGATTCAAAATAAAGATTTGCACGAATCAGACTACACCCCGTGGGAGGGGCACCAGGTTGGCGTATGGCCATGTTTGACGATGCTTCGTGGAAAAATCATGGTTGAAGACGGCCAGTTCTTTGGCAAGTTGAGCGATGGCCAGTATTTGAAGCGCAAGATCGCGCCTGAGATTTTTGCCGGGGCTAAGCTGTAATGTCTGTAGAGCAGGCAAGCGGCTCAACCGCTGCGCTTGGCGCACTATTGCACGAGAGTATGCGTTATTGGGGACTGAATTGGCGGGTGGAGGTGACCATTACTGCGGCTGTTCAACCTGCTGGCCTGCCAGGCATTTATTTATATGAATTGGCGGCTGGCGACCCAGTGGTCGGACTTACAGTAAAAGCACTCACCGAGCCCGGTCCGATGCGTTGGTGCATCACTGCGTTACAGCCCGATCCCGTTACGCTGCGCACCGAACACTATTGTGCCTCGGTGTTGCATGTTCTTCGCACGATAAGGCAATTATTAGTGCCGACGTTCAGGCCCGGCGATCGTCTCAGAATGGGCGTCGCCTCGGCAGCTGTATGACACCCCTGATTCTCTTGACGGGCTTTTTGGGTAGTGGCAAAACAACGTTGTTAGCAAGTTTGTTGCGTCGTCCAGCCTTCGCACACACTGCCGTTATCATGAATGAGTTTGGGGCCGTTGGTCTTGATCACGAGTTGTTAGAGACCGGTGATGAAACCATGGTCGAGCTGACAAATGGTTGCTTGTGCTGTCGAGTACAAACGGATCTAGCTAAGACGCTTGCCCAGCTCAGTCAGCGCAAAGCGCAAGGACAGGTGTCGTTTAATCGTGTGATCATCGAGACTTCAGGCCTAGCGGATCCCATCCCAATTATTCAGGCATTAACGAGCGACTTATCGATTGGTAGCGAGTTCACGATTGATCGTGTGGTCACGGTGGTAGATGAATTGTGTGGCGCCCAGGCGGCCGAGCAATATGCCGAGGCGCGTCGTCAAATTGCGATGGCCGATGTCATCGTGCTAAGCAAGCAAGATTTAGCGGATGCAGAAGATCGCGTTCGCACTGCCTCTGCCATTGATCAATTGAACCAAACGGCGAGTCGCGTGAGTGGCCCTGAACTTGAACAGGCGTTGACGCAGGTCGCACCTGAGATTTTTGCTCAAGCGGCTGGTCGTTATCGGCGACTCAGCCTTAAGACACGTGAACATGCGGGTCATGCGCACGGGGCTGGGCTCAGCGCCGATCAGGTTTACACCTCGATCGAGCTCGTGCAAAAACGGCCGCTCGCCGCGAATGTGATCCCATTACTTCTTGAGGCACTGGCGACGCACGAAGGTAAGCGTTTGTTGAGGCTTAAAGGTCTTGTGCATATTGCCGAGTTGCCCGAGCGACCGATGGTGATTCATGGCGTGCAGCATGTGTTTTATCAGCCGACCTGGCTGGAGCGATGGCCGACCAACGAACGAAGTACGCGTATTGTGCTCATTGGGCATGGCTTGTCGCAAGCTTGGGCGCGGCGTTTGCTAGAGGCCATCGAAGCTGAGGTGACTGAGCTCACTGTGCGGTCAAACTGAAACTGCAATCTCGCGGTTAATCAAAAGTATTTTTTGTTCGAACACAACAAGCGGTAGACTAAGCCTATTGCTTAAACATACACACGGAGCCTACTTCTTATGAGTGCAACCAACGCTAAACCTCGTGTCGCCTTGATCGGTACAGGCGGAACGATTTCTTCGATCGCCACCGACAGCCTGGACGTATTGGACTATCCAGATGCCAGTCGTAAAGCTCAACCCGCTGAAATCATTGACCGCACGCCTGAACTGGATCGTTTTGCTGATGTGGTACCGATTAATTTTCGCGAAGTGGGAAGTACGGCGATTGGCCCCGCAGATTGGCTTGAACTTGTTCAATTAATCCATCAGATGGAAGCTCAAAATGGTGGCTTTGACGGCTACGTGATTTTGCATGGCACCGCGACGCTCGAAGAAACCGCTTATTTCTTGAACCTGACTTTAAAAATAAAGCCGACTGTCGTCCTCGTCGGTGCGCAGCGTCCAGCAAGTGCTGTCAGTACCGATGGCCCCATGAATTTAATCGCAGCCGTGCGAACAGCCATCGACCCGCTGACGCGTGGTTTGGGTGTGCTGGTGGTGTTAAACGATGAAATCCAGGCGGCGCGTGAGGTGACTAAGGTTTCGACCTATCGGTTGAATACATTTAGAACGCCTGATTTTGGTGTGCTGGGTCAGGTTGATGGTGATCGGGTGGTGATTTATCGACACCCGGTTCGCAAGCATACGGTTGATACTGTGTTTGATGTGCGAGCGCTGAAGACCTTGCCTCGAGTCGATATCGTTTATGCCTATGGAGGTGCCGACGACGTTGCTATCGAAGCGTTTGTGGCTGCTGGTGCGCAAGGGCTGATTTCTGCGGGCCTGCCCCCTGGAATCGCGCCGCCATTACAAAATGCAGCCTTTGAGCGCATGTGCAAAAAAGGCGTAGTGGTGGTTCAGGCAAACCGCGGTGGCGCTGGCCGCGTTGCTCGGCGGAAATATCTACGCGATAAAAAAATTGTTGCGTCAGACAATTTAAATGCGCAGAAGTGTCGAATTTTATTGATGCTGGCGTTAACTGTGACGCAAGATCCAGAGGTGGTGCAGTCTTATTTTGATTTGTATTGATAAAAAAACGCGCAGCGAAAGGGCTGCGCTTTTTTACCGGACAGTCTCTGCAGTCAATACCCTTATCTTGCAAAATAGACTCAGGCTGCCACGACAACCGGTGGCTTGGGTTCTTTGACGCGTAAGCGATGCCAAAGCAATATCACTGTAAACGCGCCAAAAATGGCGTGTATCAACCAGACTCCAATCACAAAGCGTAATTTGCCATGAATGATCCAGCCTTGCGTGATGTTGATAAGGTTCATGTAGAGCATCGCGATCAGACCTGCGATGAGTAGATCGCCAGAGCGACCAATACGTGGGTTGACGGCACCTAACGGGATCGCCATCAGCGCAAGATTTAAAGCGGCCAGTGGCAAAGCCAGTCGCCACATGATCTGACCATAGGAACTATTTTCTTTGTCACGGATTAAAAGCTCGGTCGGTCGAGATCTTCGACTCTCAAGCGTGGTGGCACGCGCCTGCTCGAGCGATTCTTCAGCATTTTTACTCTCAATACGTACCCCAAAAGCGTCAAACTCGGCAAAGCGCATTTCAGAGGTTTCTGGTTTGAGGTCGTAGCGATGGCCTGCGCCTAAAACTAAAAACCGATCGCCATTGGCTTCGGTTTCAATTTTGGCGGAGGCCGACGTAACCAAGGTTAACCAGTCGGGGTCAATCAGACGCATAAACACCTGGCCAAGCGGGTTGTCGTTAACGCTAGTGGTTCCTTCAACAAAAAAGACACGGGCACCCTTTTCAGTTTCTAAAAACTGACCGGGGGTGATTTTTGACAGATCAGAACGCATCTCATAGCGCGCACGATATTCGCCAATCTGGCGGTTCGCCCAGGGCGTTGCGTAAAGCGTTAAAAATGAAATGAGTGCAGCGATGGGTAGGGCGATGCGCAACACCGGGTTGACCCAATTGACGAGCGACAAGCCGCTTGAAAACCACACGACCATTTCGGACTCGCGGTAATTGCGCGTGACGGTCGTCAGCACACCGATAAAGATCGATACGGTCAAAATGATGGGTAGCGCAGCGATGAGTGTAAAGGTGGCTAAACCGACCACGACATCTGCCCCGATCCGCCCCGCAGCCGCTTCGCCAAGCAAGCGCACCAAGACAACACTTAACCACACCACAATAAGTGTCGATAGTACGACGCTAAAGTGATTAGCGATTTCGGAGACAACCGAGCGTTTAAATAGAGACATTGTGGTTTGGCATAAAAGACGAAATTTAGCACACTGACACCCATCATCTGTCTGGGGACCCCGGGACTGGCGTAGTGAGGCGGCAGCGTGGCAGGCGGTTGGGTTGGCCCGTTTGAGGCTGAGCGACTAAGATAGCGTATGCGCCACGGTTATGTGCCCGTGGCTATCTAAAAATTCAGCGCGACAGTCGTCGTTTTTTTACACCCAACCGTCTAAAAGAGAACCACCGTGCCCTTGCCAGAAAGTATTGAACGCGAAGAAATTCATAAACGTCAGATCACTATGCGAGCGTACCGGCGAGTCGATGGACTCTACGACATTGAGGCGCGAGTGGTCGATAACAAGCCGATTGAGTTTGTGGCGCCCCTGACTAACCGGGTGCTTTCGGCGGGTCAATCCATCCATGACTTATGGATCAGGCTAGTCATCGATGACGAATTTTTAATTCATGACGTGTTCTCATCGTCAGATGCCACCCCATTTACCGTCTGCAAGCAAGCACCTCCAACGCTTTCTGTTTTGAAGGGCGAGCGCATTGGGGGTGGCTGGGCAAAGTTAGTGCGCTCAAAATTAAAGGGTGCTGCAAGCTGTACGCATTTGATGGAGTTGCTCGGCCCCATGGCCACCGCCGCCTATCAGGCATTGTGGCCTGTGGTACGCAATCGGCCTGAGGCGTTAGACGCAAACGGGCGCCCCGTCAAAATTGACAGCTGCTACGCCTATGCCAGCAACCGCGAAGTCACGCTGCAGCTTTGGCCTCAGTTTTATGACGGGCCAAAGCCATAGAATTTGCCACGCTATACTCAGGCCATAACATTGACTCTAAGCGGCGCGCGAGTTTGACAGTCGTGCCTCATTGCATAAAAAACGGAGACACTCCATGCGTTCCTTATTGTTTGTACCTGCAGACAGCCCACGTAAGCTTGAAAAATCACTGCAAAGTGGCGCCGATGTTTTGATTTTTGATCTGGAAGATGCCGTGTCGCCCGCCCGCAAAGAAGACGGTCGGATCGAAGTGGTTAAATTTCTGACCCAGGTCAAGGCCAATGGGGTCAAAACGCCAAAGCTTTATGTACGCGTCAATGCCTTGACGACGGGTATGACCTTGGCCGACTTGGGTGCGGTGATGCGCTGCCGTCCGGATGGAATCGCGTTGCCTAAGTCAGGGGGTGCGGCTGATGTGGCCTTGTTAGCCGCATATCTTGAAGCGTTTGAGCAGATGTTTCCGGTGAGTGGCGGCGACGCTTTTCATACCTCTATCCTGCCAATCGTGACAGAAACCGCAGAAGCCCTCGCGGGTCTGAACAGTTATCGCGGCGCCTCGCCGCGGTTGGCCGGTTTGATGTGGGGCGCTGAGGACTTGGCTGGCGATATCGGCGCGTTGACAAACAAAGATGAAGAGGCGCCCGAGCAGTGGACCTCGCCCTTTGGTTTGGTTCGTAACCTGTGTCTGTTTGCGGCGGCTGCTGCCGGCGTGCCTGCGATCGATACGGTGCCGACTGACATCAATAACCCTGAGGCACTGCTGCGAGAGACACGTCGTGCCTACCGCGATGGTTTTTCAGCTAAGGCGGCGATTCACCCAATGCAGGTTCCGGTGATCAACCAAGCTATGACACCCGACGCTCAGGCGCAAGAGTGGGCTCGACGAGTGATTGCCGCCTTTGCCGCGAATACGAGTGTGGGCGTTGCCACGCTCGATGGCAAGATGCTCGATACACCGCATTTGCGCTTAGCCAAAAAAATTGCTGCTGCGACGCAGCTGAGTTAGGCAACCTAGGCAAACGAGGCAAACGCTATGTCAGGCCCTCTTGCAGGAATTCATGTGGTTGACCTGACCTCGGTCGGGATGGGTCCTTACGCGACCCAGACCTTGGGTGACATGGGCGCTGAAGTCATTAAAGTTGAAACCGCAGCGGGTGATATTTTTCGTTATACAACGCCGTCTGTGCATACGGGAATGAGCGCCGCGTTTGTTCAACTGAATCGCAATAAACGTAGCATCGTGCTGGACTTAAAAACAGCAGATGATTTAGACGTCTTAAAAAAACTCATCGATCGAGCGGATGTATTGGTCTATAGCATTCGGCCTCAGGCGATGCGTCGCCTTGGTTTGGATTATGAAACGTTAAAACAAACGAACGCACGTTTGATTTACTGCGGTGCCTATGGGTTTTCAGAAAAAGGCCCATACGCTGGACGGCCGGCCTTTGATGACATCATTCAAGCGATGAGTGGGTTGGCGGACGTTCAAGGCAGAGGCGCAGCTCAGGCGCCGTCCTATGTCAACGCAATCGTGGCCGACAAGGTGTCTGGGTTAACCACTGTTAATGCTATTGCTATGGCGCTTTACGAACGTGAACAATCCAAGCAAGGCCAAGCAATTGAAGTGCCAATGTTTGAAACGATGGTGGCTTTCAACCTTGTGGAACATATGGCGGGTGCCAGCTTTACAGAAAGCACAGCGCCTATGGGTTATGCGCGCATTTTGTCAAAGCTTCGCAAACCTTACCGCACAGCCGATGGTTACATTGGTTTGCTGCCTTACACGACAGAACAATGGCGTCGATTTTTCGAACTATCAGGTTGTGCGGCCTATGCACGTGAGCCTCGCTTTATGGAGCCCTCGCAACGCGCGGTCAATATCGAAGAGATGTATGAGATTCTTGAAAAAATAGTTGCCCAGCGCACTACCGAGTATTGGGTCACCACACTGCAGGCTGCTGATGTTCCTGTGACGGCGGTACAGTCGCTCGAAGATCTATTAAAAGATCCTCATTTGCAAGAGATCGGGTTTTTTCAGACAGCCGTACATCCGACCGAAGGCGTAATCAAAATGCCCGGAATGGCAGTGCAGTTCTCACGTACCCCAGGTTCGATTCGTCGCTTGGCGCCGCAGTTGGGCGAGCATAGCGTCGAAATCCGCGGTGAACTAAATTCAGATAGGAGAGCATCGTAATGAGCGGCCCCTTGGTTGGTGTACGCGTCGTCGATATGACGACGGTCTTGATGGGGCCGTACGCGGCTCAGCTAATGGGGGATATGGGAGCCGACGTGATCAAGGTCGAGTCGCCGCAAGGTGACTTAGTGCGCGATCTCGGACCGATGCAGCATCCCCGAATGGGTGCCCTCTATTTGCATGTCAATCGCAGCAAGCGTGGAGTGGTGCTAGATGCAAAAAATCCAGCGGGCCTAGAGGCAACGCTAAAACTAATTGCAACGGCCGACGTGCTTTTGTATAACGTGCGCCCTCAAGCGATGAGTCGCCTTGGCTTAGGCTATGCAGACGTACAAAAAATTAACCCTAAGATTCTGTATGTTGGCACGTTTGGCTTTGGTCAAAATGGCCAATATGGCAACAAGCCTGCCTTTGATGATTTGATACAAGGTGCGATTGGCCTACCCTCGTTGATACAGCAGGCGGGCTCAGATGTTCCGCGCTATGTCCCCTCAAATATCGTCGATCGTACCGTTGGCCTCTATGCGGTCAGCTCGATCTGTGCCGCATTATTTCATCGAGAAAAAACGGGTAAGGGCCAACGTATTGATATTCCAATGTTTGAGACGATGATTAGTCATTTATTGAGCGATCACATCGCCGGACAAACCTTTGATCCACCGAATGGCCCCGTGGGGTACCCGCGCCTGTTGGCTCCGGAGCGTCGCCCTTATAAAACCTCGAACGGTTATGTGTGTGCCGTGATTTATACCAACAAACAGTGGGAGTCTTTCTTTACGGTAATCGATCGATTGACGATCTTTCAAAATGACCCAAGATTTGTCGATCTCAACACACGTACTCAGCATATCAATGCCTTGCAGGGGTTGGCGGCGACGATATTTTTAGAGCGCAGTACCGAGCAATGGCTAGAGCTTCTGACCAAGGCAGACGTTCCCTGCATGCCGTTGCATACGCTTGAGACGATATTTGAAGATCCGCATCTTAAAGAAGTTGGTTTATTTAAGTGGGATGATCACCCCACCGAGGGACGCGTGCGTCGGGTCGATGTCCCCACTCAATGGTCTGAGTCGCAGCCGGTTGCGGGGCGACCTGCCCCGCAATTTGGTCAGCACAGCCACGAGGTTTTGCGTGGTCTAGGCTATAGCGATGCCGAAATTTCGAGCTTAATTGCGCAAGGCGCAACGGTATGCGCAAAATCAACGTGAGCGCCGCGATCGAGGCTTATTGTCGCCTGCGCCATGGATAAGTCGATCGACTCGGTAGACTTGTCTCGCTGGATTCAGCCGGACGATACGGTGTGGTGGAATCAATGTACGGCTGAGCCATTAACATTAACCGAGGCGTTAGTATCGCAGCGGCAAGCCATTGGCCGAATCTCCGTATTTATTGGTCCAACATACAGCTCTACCTTACAGCCAGAGCATCGCGATTATCTAAATATCTTAAGTTACTGCGGAATCGGCGAGAACCGACGTTTGTTCGCGGCGGGTGCGCTTGAGATTGCCCCTAGCCATTGCTCGCAAATGCACGGCTTGCTCGAGTGCGGCACCTTACCTGTTGACGTAGTTTTTTTGCATCTGAGTCCCGTAGGTCCAAATGGTAAACATAGTCTTGGTATCGCCAATGATTACTTGGTCGCAGCAGCCAAGCGCGCTCGAGTGGTGCTTGCCGAGGTCAATCAGCAGATGCCGTGGACCTACACCAGCGATGAATTAACCGGCATTCGCATCGACGCTTTCGTGCATTCGGATCGCTCGCTGATTGAACTGCAACCCGGACGCGTGCAAGACACAGAAGTAAAGATTGCCCACAATGCTTCGGCGTTTATTCATGACCGCAGCGTGCTTGAAATGGGAGTAGGTGCGATCCCCGAGGCCATTTTGCAGTCGCTTAAAGACCGACGTGACTTAGGTATTCATACTGGAATGTTGGGCGATGCTGGTGCAGACCTTGTGCAATGTGGCGCCGTCACAAATGCCTTTAAAAATATTGATCGCGGTCAAACCACTGCGGGGGTGTTGATGGGCACCCAACGTTTATATAAATACGCGCATCAAAACCGACAGCTTAATCTGCGCCCGTATTCTTACACGCATGCGGTGTCAGTCATCGCTCAGCTTGATAACTTTGTGGCCGTGAATTCTGCGATAGAAGTTGATTTGACTGGACAAGTGAATGCCGAAATCGTCAATAGACAATATGTTGGTGCAACGGGGGGGCAGGTTGACTTCACGCGCGGCGCGCAATTGGCAAAAAACGGACGATCTATTGTTGCGTTACCTTCAACTACTAAAAATTGGCAGCAAAGTCGCATTGTCGCGCGCATTGCATCGGGCAACGTCACCTGTCTGCGCACAGATGCCGATGTGATTGTGACTGAATGGGGCGCTGCACAGCTAAAAGGCCAAACACTAAAAGAGCGGATGCGAAGGATGATTGCCATCGCCCATCCAAATCACCGCGAGAGCCTTGCTCGGCAAGCGCACGAACAATGATTGAACGAATCCACCAAGTGATCAGTGGTTGTGAGCGATTTTTAAACAAAATTGCAGCGGTGATGCTCTTTGCAATTATGCTCGTGGTCGTGTGCGACGTCTTTTTGCGCTACTTTTTTAACGCACCTCTTGCTTGGTCGTATGAGTTGATTTCACTTTATTTGATGGTGGGATTATTCTTTTTTGCGCTATCTGATACCTTGAATCATAACGGGCATGTCAGTGTCGATATTCTTCATAATTACATGCCTTCGCCCCTTCGTCATTTGGCCGAATGCGTGGCCTATGGCTGTGCCAGTCTGGTATTTATCGGCATTTTTTATGTGTCGCTCATCCGAACGTACGAAAGCTTTATCGGCGGCGATGTCATGGCAGGGGGCATTGCTTGGCCGACGTGGGTGTCATATGCGGCCGTTCCCCTTGGTTGCGGGTTGATGCTCTTACGCATGCTTTTTAGATTTATTGGACATGGCTTGTCGTTGGTCCAAGGTCGTTCAGTGATTGCGTTACCTCCCGTCGCTGGCGCCGAGGATACTCTGTCATGATGACAATATTTATTGTGCTGCTACTGTTGACCTTGCTCGCATTAGGCTGTCCGGTGGCGCTTTCTCTTGCGGTGGCGGGGGCGGTCGGGCTATGGTCGATTGGTGGCCTGAGTATGGTGCTGGGCGTGTTGCAGACCACACCATTTTCGGCTGCCAGTTCTTATGAACTCATCTCAGTCCCGATGTTTGTGTTGATGGCAGAATTTGTCATTTTAAGTGGTGTGGCCGATAGCTTATTCAAAGCAGCGACAACCTGGGTAGGTCGCGTGCCCGGGGGGCTTGGGATGGCCACGGCGATTGCCGGCGCAGGGTTCGGTGCGATTTCGGGTTCAAGTACAGCGTCCGCTGCGACGTTGTCGGCGACGACGATTCCAGCGATGTTAAAGCAGGGCTATGAGCCTCAGTTGGCCTGCGGTGTTGTTGCGATTTCTGGCACGCTCGCCATGCTGATTCCACCCAGCATTGCGCTGGTGCTTTACGGCATTATTGCCGACGTGAGTATCGGTCAATTGTTGGTGGGCGGCGTCATTCCAGGCATCGTTGTCACGTTTGCGATTATGGCGACGGTTTATTACCTTGTATGGCGTGATCCGAGTCGGGCGCCTTTGGGTCAGTCGTACGGTTTCAAAGAAAAACTGCTGTCGCTTAAAGTTGTGTGGCCGATGTTGGTTTTATTTATGGCCGTGACTGGATTTATCTATACCGGTATCGCAACGCCCACAGAGGCTTCAGGCTTAGGGGCCTTTGGTGCATTTTTATTGGCGTGGCAAGCAAAAAAAATTAATCTGCAAAGTACAACCGATGCCTTGACGCGCTCCGCCCATACAAGCTGCATGATTGTCTTGATCATTTTAGGTGCACATATTTTTGGCTATTTCTTTACGTTGACGCAAACCACGCAAGAGCTTGTGAAATGGGTTGGTGCACTGGATGTCTCGCGTTGGTTCGTGATGGCGATGATCCTATCTGGCTATCTCGTACTCGGTTGCTTGATGGACCAGATCGCGATCCTGATTTTGACCGTGCCAATCGTATTGCCTTTAGTTAAAGCACTAGGTTTTGATCCAATCTGGTTTGGCGTGATTGTGATTGTGACCGCAGAGGTTGGAATGGTGACCCCGCCAGTTGGGCTCAATGTATTCGTGGTCTCGAGGTATACGGGTCGACCGTTAGGTGAAATTTTTCAAGGCGTGATGCCCCATGTGATAGCGCATATACTCGTGATTGCATTATTTGTGGTTTTTCCTGAAATTATTTTGTGGTTGCCATCTACGATGAAGTAATTGTTTTGTCTAAAAAATAATAACCATTGACGGAGTCATGATATGAAACAGACGAGATTTTATTTTTTGAGTCACAAACGACTTTATGCCATATTGGCCAGCTTACTGACGCTTGGTTTGAGCGCAGCTGTTCAGGCTCAGGCCCAAGAAAAGTTGCGTGTGGCGGACTCTCTGCCAGTGGGCCATTTCTTTGCAGAAACTGGCACTAAGTTTTGGATGAGTGAGGTGGCACGCATTTCAGGGATGCCGATACAGTTTGAATACTATCCGGCCGAACAACTCGGGAAAGCAAAGGATTTGTTGGCCTTGACTCAGTCTGGGGTGGTAGATGTTGGTTACGTTGTGCCCTCGTATGCGTCAGACAAAATGCCCTTAAGTGCGGCCGCCGAACTGCCAGGTGGGTTCTCGACCTCGTGTCAAGCGAGCCTGGCGTATTGGAAACTCTCGCGAAACGATGGCATTTTGGCTAAACAAGAGTACGCACCAAACGGCGTGCGTCTGATGTTTGTGATTGTATTGCCGCCGTATCAAATCTTTTCTGGAAAAAAAATAATTGATACCTATAAAAACTTAGAAGGTATGAAATTACGTACCGCTGGCGGAGCGATGGATGCGACGGTGCGCAGTTTTTCGGCAGTACCTGTTCGGATGTCGGCGCCTGAAGTCTATGAATCTTTATCCCGTGGCACCATCGACGGCATGTTGTTTCCGTTTGGTAGTTTGTTATCGTACGATTTAGCAGGAATTAGCAAGTACGGCACCTCGGATGAAAATTTTGGTAGTGCAGTGCTTGCGTATATGATGAGTGAGGCTCGCTTTAAAAAGCTACCGGTCAAAATTCAACAGGCAATGGATGAAGCGGGTGAGGCAACGACCCGGCGCGCTTGCGCGATCGCAGATAAAGAAGTGGCCACAGACATTGAAAAAATTCGACAAAAGGGCGTCACGTTTGTCACGCTTTCAGTTGGGGATAAAAAAGTGTTAGCTGAAAGCATGCAAGTGGTGGCGGCGAAATGGGCGCAAGGCCTTGACCAGCGAGGCAAGCCGGGTACCGCAGTTCTAAAGGCCTTTCAGTCAGCACTTAAAGAAAAATAAGTCATAGATAGAAGAACGCGCGTTAATAAAAAATTAATATTCATTTTTGGATGATTCAACATGGATTTTTCCTTTACACCCGAACAAGAAAGTATCCGCGAAGCAATTAGCAAAATTTGTGAACGGTTTGACGATCACTATTGGCTTGAAAAAGACCGGCAGGGCGGTTTTCCGGCTGATTTTCATCAGGCGATGGCTAAGGATGGTTGGCTGGGGATTTGTATCCCCGAGCAATATGGCGGCTCTGGACTGGGCATCACCGAAGCCACGATCATGATGCAAACCATTAGTGAGTCTGGTGCGGGCATGAGCGGCGCCTCGGCGGTGCATATGAATATTTTTGGTTTGAATCCTGTGGTTCAGTTTGGCACAGAGGAACAAAAGCGGCGCATGTTGCCTCCTTTAATCTTAGGCAAAGAGCGCGCCTGCTTCGCCGTGACTGAACCCAACACTGGCTTGAACACTACGCAGTTAAAAGTTAAAGCCGAGCGCGTGGGCGATCACTACGTGTTGAGTGGGACTAAGGTTTGGATCTCAACAGCACAAGTCGCCGAAAAAATGTTGATCCTTGCCCGGACGACGCCGCTTGAGCAGGTGACTAAACACTCGGACGGCCTGAGCCTGTTCTACACAAAATTCGATCGCGACTTTATTCGCGTGCACGAAATCGAAAAAATGGGGCGTAAAGCGGTTGACTCAAACGAGTTGTTTATCGACGGCTTGAAAGTGCCCGTCGAAGATCGTATCGGCGAAGAAGGCAAGGGCTTTCAATACATCATGCACGGCATGAATGCCGAGCGGATCTTGATTGGTGCCGAGGGCGTCGGCTTAGGACGTATCGCACTTAAAAAAGCGACTGAATACGCCAAGCAGCGGGTGGTGTTTGATCGTCCGATCGGCATGAATCAAGGGATTCAACACCCGCTGGCCGCCAACTGGATGGAGCTTGAGGCGGCAAACCTGATGGTTTTTCAGGCGGCCTCAATGTTTGACAAGGGTGAGTCGTGCGGGGCACAGGCAAACGCGGCGAAGTACCTGGGCGGTGAGGCCGGCTTTAATGCCTGCCAGCAAGCCGTCATGACGCATGGCGGCTTTGGTTACGCCAAGGAATATCATGTCGAGCGCTATTTGCGTGAAGTCCTCGTTACACGCATCGCGCCCGTCAGTCCGCAATTGATTCTGTGCTTTATCGCTGAGCGCGTGCTTGGCTTACCGAAATCCTATTAGGAGACCATCATGGCAGGTTTGTATTTTGAAGAGTTTGAGGTTGGGCAATTGTTCAAGCATTCGATGACGCGCACCGTTACTGAAATGGATAATGTATTGTTCTCAACACTCACCATGAACCCGCAGCCCTTGCACCTCGATAAAGAGTTCGCGTCCAAAACAGAGTTTGGACAGATCTTGGTCAATAGCTTGTTTACCTTAGGTTTGGTGATTGGGATCACGGTAGGCGAAACCACGCTTGGCACGACCATCGCCAATCTTGGTATGACCGACACTCGGTTTCCGCATCCTGTGTTTTACGGCGATACGATCCATGTCGAGACAAAAATTCTTTCTAAACGCCTGAGCAAGTCGCGCAAAGATGCCGGCATTGTTGAGTTTGAGCATCATGGTATGAATCAGCGCGGAGAAATCATTTGTATCTGTGTTCGCTCGGGTTTTATGAAGTGTCGACCCGCCTAAGGTGAAGCAGCCTTTTAGCAACACCCAGCCCACAGATGCCACCATGGCCTTTGCGGTGTTGGTGATCTGTTTTATGTTCAACCTGCTAGGTCGTGGCATCGGTGATGCCTATGTCACCTTTTTGTTGCCACTCGAAACCCAATTTGGCTGGAGTCGCTCAGAGATCTCGAGCGTGTACTCGGTTTATATGCTGGCCAATGGCTTTTCTGCGCCGTTGATCGGCATCATGTTTGACCGTTTGGGGCCACGGATCGTCTGCGCCGTAGGTTTTGCAAGCTTGGGCTTGGGCTATCTTGTCGCGGGCAGTTTGACGCAGCTCTGGCAGTTTCATTTGTGTGTGGGCGTAGCCGGCGGAATCGGAGTGACCGCTTTAGGGATGGTGCCTTCGCAAAGTCTAATCAGTCGCTGGTTTCCAACCAATACGAGTACTGCGATTGGCATTGCTTATGCAGGGTTTGGCGCTGGCACCTTGGTGATGGTGCCGTTCGCGCAGTACTTAAATGATACGGTTGGCTGGAGTAGCGCCTACCATATCTTAGGCGGCCTGATGTTGGTGCTTTTGCCGCTGGTGATGCTGCTGCCTTGGCGCATCATTCGCGCAGGGCACGCTGATTACGCACGGTCGCTTGGGTCAGCGCCTTTGTCAAAAAATATTTTTGCACCCTTGTTCGTGGCAATGCGCTCGTCAGGATTTTGGGCCTTAGGGCAGGCATTTTTCTTTACGTCATTGGTGATTTATACGGTGACGGTACAGGCCATTGCCTTTTTAGTAGAGTCGGGTTTCTCTGCGTTTGAGGCGGCCAGTGCCTTTGGCGTTGCAGGCATGCTCTCTGTGCTTGGCGTGGGCTCTTCGGGCAAACTGGCGGATAAGTTTGGTCATCGCTTGATTGTGACCATCACGTTTAGCTGTACATTTTTAGGCCTCGCTAACTTGCTCGCGATGGCGTTTTACCCGTCTCCGTGGTTTTTGTTTGGGTTTGTTGCCTTCTTTGGGATTGCTCAGGGCGCGCGCGGGCCGATTATCTCGGGGCTTTGCTCAAAGCTATTTCCAGGCCCTGGGTTAGCCACCGTTTACGGTGCGCTGTACGCTTTTATGTCGGTTGGCGCCGCTGGTGGGGCCTTATTGTCGGGTTGGTTCCACGATCAGACGGGTGGTTACGCCAGCAGCATTATTTTTTCGATGGTAAGTGTCGCGTTGGCCGTATCGCCCTTTTGGTTGTCGAAGGCTTTGCGTAAGTTTGGCTAAAGCGCACTGCGTAATCTCCTGCAGTGGTGTGGTTTTTCTTGATTTTTTCTTGTGTTGTGAGATGATCTGTACGCACTGTCACATTTAGTATGCGTGATAGAACTCCTCACTGAATACCATCCAACCCGAGAGCTTGTCATGCAGCGCACCGTCACACTATTGCGACAGTCCCTAAGCCAAAAAATCTTTGTGGTGCCGGCGTGGGTAAAGGCGAGCCACCTTGTGTTGCTATGCCTGAGCCTGCTGGCAACAGGGGCTCAACCTGCGCTAGCCGGATTGCTGGATGACCTGACCGATGGCCAGCACGTCTTGTTGATGCGCCATGCCGATGCACCAGGCGTCGGCGACCCAGCCGGCTACCGGCTTGACCAATGCTCAACTCAGCGTAATTTGGGCGAAGTGGGGCGGCAACAGTCGGCGTTAGTCGGGCAGTGGTTGGTGGGGCAGGGCGTGAGCAGTGCAAAAATTTTTAGTAGTGCCTGGTGTCGTTGCACGGATACCGCGCGGTTACTTTCGCTGGGTGCAGCAACGGTCGAACCTTCGCTAAACTCTTTTTTTGACAATATGAGTTTGGCTAAACCGCAAACGCTTGCGCTACAAGCGTTTGTTGCAACAAGCTTAAAGACCTATCCGAAACAGCCTTTGATTCTGGTGACGCATCATGTCAATATCGAAGCGTTCACAGGGCGAGTCGTGGCTGTAGGCGATATGGTGTTGGTGCGGGTCAATCCTGCGGGCAGCCATCTCTCGCATCAAGTGTTTCCTAGCCCGCGGCCGTAGCGCTCTTTGGGCGTATGCAGCGCTCCGCCGCTTAGTTGAAGTGCGCTTTGATTGACTGCAAAATCCGGCCTTGCGCGTTGGCCATTTCATCCAAAATCGTATAGTGATTGAGTTCGGATAAATTTTCAAATATCCCTGGCCCATTGACGGTGGTACGGTACTGGGCAAACTCAGTCGTTTGCGCTTGCATCGCGGGTAGCTCAGCACCCCCCACAAATAGGTCAAGGATCTTGCCGTTTGGAACTGGTAATTTAATAGGTGAGAATTTCGTCGCATTCGCCTCGTCTAAGCTCAGTTTTTCGTTGAGGTAGCAATGGCGCATCGGCTCAAGATCAAAGATGCCGCTAATGGCCGTGCCACCGATCACGCAGGGCTCGTCAAGCGCCATGGCGGTCAAGTGACCCCCCGCAGACCAACCACTTAACCAGATGCCGGGGTTGCTTGCGCGGCGGGCTTCAATTTTTTGACTGACTGCGCGCAGGCCTAAGCGGATATCTTGCACGATCTGCGCCATTTTGGCTTCGGGCGCTAGCGTGTAGCCCATCATGGCAACACTGATCCCTGCTTCTATGAAAGCCGGGACGATAAAGGTGAAATCGGTCTTCGCGCGGTTTTGCCAAAAGCCGCCATGAATAAAGGCAACGACTGGGCTTTGGTTACCCGCCGAAAAATAGTCGTACGTTTGGCGCACGTTGCTGCCGTACGAAATATCCAGATGCGAAGCGTGTGCAGCTCTAAACTCTTGACTGCGGTGCGCCCAAGCGGCGAGGATCTCGGCGCTGTTCGCCACTGCCTTTGAATTGTTGTAGGCGTCATCGCGCTGTTCGCGGGTAAGATTCGTTGACATGCTTGTGCTCGCGTAAGGTGTCGATAATCGAAACTAGTATAGTTGGCATCTCAAGCCTTTTTTGCTAAAGACGCCATTCATTGCATGATTTCAGGGCCTATCGCGTGACTGAACCAACGATTTATCTTCTCAAAGCATTCTTCTTAGGCATTGTCGAGGGTCTGACTGAATTTTTGCCTATCTCAAGTACAGGACACTTAATCCTGTTTGGGCACTTGATCGAGTTTTCTTCAAATGAAGCCAAGGTCTTTGAGGTTGTGATCCAGTTAGGTTCGATCTTGGCTGTGATGTGGATCTTCAGAGCGCGTTTGATTCAATTGATCGTGGGTACAGTGCGACTCGAGCCCGTTGAGGTCGCCTTCTCGCGCAATTTGCTCATCGCCTTTTTGCCGTCTGCCATCGTTGGGTTAATTTTTATCAAGGCCATCAAGGCTTTGTTTTTTCACCCAGGTGTTGTTGTGGTGACCTTGATCGTTGGGGGGTTGATTATGCTTTGGGTCGAGCGCAATCGGCCAGCTTCGGGGGTCGATCCGCGTGCGAGTGCACTCACGCTTGAGCAGATCACCTGGCGCCAAGCGCTTGTGGTGGGCCTCTGTCAGTGCTTGGCCATGGTGCCAGGTACCTCACGCTCGGGTTCAACGATTATTGGTGGCATGTTGTCTGGTATTCAACGCAAAACCGCGACAGAGTTTTCGTTTTTTCTTGCGATGCCAACAATGTTAGCCGCGGCGCTTTACGATACCTATAAGCACGCCAGCCTGCTGAGTCAGCAAGATATGCTTGCGATCGGAGTGGGGTTCATTAGCGCCTTTTTCAGCGCGCTGTTTGTGGTGCGTGCAGTCCTGGCCTTTGTATCGCGCCACACCTACCGGGTGTTTGCGGTGTACCGCATCGTGTTGGGCGCGGTGGTGGGGGCTTGGTTGCTCTTGGGGCGTTAGAACCGATGCGCAAGCGTGGTGGCTTTGCCACGACCTGTTGGCAAAGCTCTGATTTGGTGGTTTCTGGATTTTAGGAGTAACTTCTTGCAAGTTAAAAAGCTGCGGGCCGCTGCCCAAGCGTAATGACCTAATCAACATCCAAGGAAATCGAATGCGTTTATTCAGTTATCAAGACCAAAGCCAGCAAAAGCGGGTGGGCCTATTGCGCGCCAAAGACTCAAGCGAGTTTATCGACCTTGCTGCAACGGATGTCAGTTTGCCCAAGACGCTACTCGAAGTGATTTCGACCGCAGGTGCAATGACGCGTATTGCTGAGCTGGCAAAAAGCTCAACCGCTTCGATCAAATCGGTTCAGGGTATCAAGTTCATTCCGGTAGTAGAAAATCCAACCAAAATCATCTGTTTAGGCCTGAACTACGCTGACCACGCAGCTGAGGGTGGGCACGCTCGCCCAGAGCATCCAAGTTTCTTTATGCGTGGCCCGAGCTCAATGGTGGGTCATCTGCAGCCGATGATTCGCCCCAAGGTGTCTGATAAGCTTGACTATGAAGCTGAACTCGCCTTCGTGGTGGGTAAGCGCGCAAAGCATTTGACCGCCGCAAACGCGCTTGATTGTTTAGCCGGCTACAGCGTCTTTAATGACGGCAGTTTGCGCGATTACCAGCGTAAGTCAACGCAATGGACGATCGGCAAAAACTTTGATGCCACCGGTGGCTTTGGTCCCTGGCTGGTCACGCCTGACGAGTTGCCGCGCGGGGCCGATGGGCTGCGGATTCAGTCGCGCCTGAACGGCCAGATCATGCAAGATGCCAACACCAAAAACTTTTTGTGGGGCATCGTTGAAACACTGGTGTTGATTACTGAGTGCATGACCCTAGAGCCGGGTGATGTGGTGATCACAGGTACGCCAGCCGGCGTTGGTTATGCCAGAAAACCACCCGTATTTATGAAAGCAGGCGATACGATTGAGATCGATATTGAGGGTGTGGGTGTGTTGAGCAACCCGATTGCTGACGAGTAGTCGGCCCAGACTAAGCCGCTGTTGAGGCGGCTTAGACCGCCCCTTTTTGGCGGGATAATAGTCGCGCTGCCACCATAAACGGCAGTGAGGCACTGACCATCAAGATACCGTAGGCTGCCACATGGCCCATTTTGCCGGCGTCCCATTCTTGAAAGAGCATGATGGTCAGTACTTGCGAACCAGGCGACGACAGCATAATTGGCAAACTAAATTGCCGGACAAAAACGATAAACAATAACGACCAGGCAGCGATGAGCCCAGGGATCACTAGCGGCAGTACGATGCGCCGAATCGTGGTCAACATGGTGCCACCCGAAACGTGTGAGGCCTCTTCCATTTCGCGGTGAACTTGCATGATGCTTGAATTGATATTTCGGATGCTGTAGGGCATGAACTTAATACAAAAGGCTAACAGCATGATCCAGATTGTGTTGTAAAGCGGTGAGTCGATAAAGGTTGAAATGATCCCGATCGCCAGCACTGACCCCGGAAACGCAAAAGGTAAAAAGGTGATGTAATCCAAGGCGCCGCGCCCTTTTACGTCGGTACGTGTGCAGACATACGAAATGACAAAACCAATGGTGACAGCAATCGTGGCACCACCCAGTGCGATCATTGCAGTATTGGTGATTGCGCGCAGTGATTCTGAGTCACTAAAGATCCATTTATAGTTATCAAACCTAGCCGTACCACTGAGACTGAACGGCCACGTGACTGCATCCAGAGAGATCGCCCCTAAAAGAAAAATAGGGATGACGCCGATGACGATGATGAGCGCATAAAAACTCAAACAGGCGACCCAGCGATAACGACCAATATCTAAGGTGCCTAAGCGATAGCCTTTTCCTGTAATGGCAACAAACTTACGATCATCTGCTGTGACATGACGGTAGAGCTGTACGAGCGCCGCGGCCGCGATCAGTGCGAGCACGCCGTAGACCGCTGCGCCACCAATATCAGAAGGGTAGTTAAAGCGAGTGAGTAAAAAAACCTCGATACTTAAAATATAGATCTTTGCGGGATAGCCGAGAAACCAGGCGACATCGAAGCTTTCAAGCCCAATGATAAATAAGATGGTGGCGACCGAAATCAACGTGGGCAGCATGCGCGGTAGCGTGATTTTCCAGAAGGTCTGTAAGGGGCCTGCCCCAGCAGCAGCTGAGGCCTCTTCCAAGACTGGGTCGATGGCGGATAAGGAGGCGTAGAAAAAAATAAAGGCCAGAGGAAACGTATACAGCGCTTCGACAAACACCATCCCTGAAAAGGAGTAGATGTTGAAGAGGCCATCCACAAAAATCGGCGAAAGTAATTGATTGATAATGCCGTTGCGCGGCGATAACAGTAGGATCCAGCAGACGGCGCCAAGCGTGGGCGGGATCAAATACGGTAGCAACACCGCGATAGGCATCAGACGCCGACCTGGCGTGTTGGTGCGCACCGCAAGCCAGGCAAACAAAAAGCCGCAGCTGCCAGCGCAGACGGTCATGACGGCGCTAAACAGAACCGTTCGCCCCAAGAGTTCGAAGCTGCGGATTTCAGACAAGATATTGGCGTAGTTTTGCAGAGTGGCGTGTCGCACACCCTTGTCTAAGACAGTGAGGCTTTCGTAAACCAACATGAGGCAGGGCACCAGTACGGCCGCACTGACAATCAATAGGCCCAAGAGCAAGAGAGACCTTGGCGTGAGCCAGACGGCTTCTAGACCGCGATTCAAGCGATCACCTTACCCGCAAAGGCCCAGCAGGTGGTTTGTTTGAGAGTGAGGGTCACCATATCGCTTGCGGGGGCCTGGGCGCTGTTGCTTTTGAACCGCAGACGCTGTTCGCCCACGACTGCGTCGGCTTCATAGTGCTCACCAAAATACATCACATTGTGCACGCGCGCCGGTATGGCGAGCGGCTTATGAGCGGGGTCACTGCCGTGCGTTGAGGCAGGCACGGTGCTGAAGTCTTCTGGGCGAATCAATAGTTGGATTGCCTCGCCTAGCGCGGGCACACTGAGCATATTGATTGAAATTGATCCAAAGGCAGTTTGTGCGATGCCCGAGCGGTTGTCGTGACGAGTGCGAACGGTGCCCTCAATAAAATTACAATGCCCTAAAAACTGCGCGACAAACATCGTGGCCGGTTTGGTATAGATCTCGTTTGGTGTGCCGGTCATTTCGATTCGGCCCGCGTTCATCACGGCAATGTAATCAGACATTGACAGCGCCTCGGCGCGGTCGTGCGTGACATAGACAGAGGTGACGCCGAGTCGACGTTGTAGCTGTGTGAGTTCGCCGCGCATGCGCTCGCGTAACAAGGCATCAAGGTTGCTTAAAGGCTCATCGAGCAGCAGGACTTTGGGTTGGGCAACCAGCGCGCGCGCCAGCGCGACGCGTTGTTGTTGGCCACCACTGAGCGCTGTGGAAGGCGCATGCAAGAGTGTCCCTAAGCCAACGAGTTCAATGGTCTCGGTGACGCGTTGAGTGATTGTGCTTTTGTCCACGCGATGTCGACCCGTTGTGAGTGGGTAAGCGACGTTATCAAACACATCCATATGCGGCCATATCGCATACGACTGAAACACCATCCCGATATCGCGTGCACTGGTCGGTGTGAATATTTTTTTCTCAGGGGCAGAGATGAGCGAATCCTCAAACCACACTTCGCCTGCGTCGTGACGCTCTAACCCCGCGATGACGCGCAAGGTCGTGGTTTTGCCACAACCGCTCGGGCCCAGCAGGGTAAAGAACGAGCCGTCTGGAATTGTTTGTGTAATGTCGTCAATGACGTGTACGGTGCGGCCGCGCGAGCGAAAGGTTTTATGGATGTGTTCTAGACGGATCATGGATGCCTGAGTTTGAGGATAGACGTACGTCAGGCCGTTCAGGCCTGAACACTTGCGTCATTAACCCCCAAACAGATCTTTTAATTTTTTTCTTAATTTGTCGGCCTCTGCACCCGTGGGCACTGGCGCCAGTGACATGTTTGCCGCGTCAAGCTCAGGCAGACCTTTGGCCTCGCGATTATTACTTCGGTAGCCCATTTTTGCGTGTTTTTCTTGAACGGGTGCCGAAAGCATGAAATCGATTGCAAGCTTGGCGGCGTTAGGATGCGGGGCGGTTTTGACTAAGGCAAAACCTGGTCCGCCGATCGCATACAGCGGATCGGTTTTGGCGATCGCCATGTTGTAGCCCGTCTCAAGACCTACGCTATAGGTGTGCCCGATAAAGCCAATTCCGACCGGAAACTCACCCGTGCCAATCCCTTGAGAGACGCGAATGCCGCCTGGCCCAAATACGAGTGGTTTTTGTGCGGCGAGCGCATCAAAAAACTTGTAGGCTTTCTCTTCTCCCATGTCACGTACGAGTCCAGCATACAAAGTGAAAATTAAATCATTTGTCACTGGGCTCACCAGAGCGATCTTGCCTTTCCACTTTGGGTTGAGCAAGTCTTCATAGGTTTTTGGCGCATCAGCGGGCGCGACTATCTTTGAGTTATAAAAAATGCCACCTAAATACATGTGGTTACGAACCCACAGATGCGGTGGGTTGTTAGAGTGCCACTTGGAGTCGTAATTATTTTCATTCACAGACTTGTAGGGAGCCAAATAACCCTTTTCAGTTAATACGGGCATGCGAATCGTATCGACTGCAATGACATCGGCCAGGTAGCGCTTCGCATCTTGCTCTGACACGATACGATTCATCAATGGTGCACCTGATAAATAGATGAACTCCATCGTAATGCCGGGATACTTGGCTTCGAAGCCTTCCTTGATACTTCGCATCGTGGGGGTGATCATCTCACCATAGATCATCACCTTGCCTTCTTTCTTTGCGGCGGCGAGTAGTTCGTCTGATTGCGCTGAGGCGCTAGTGGGCGCGAGCGCAAAAAGTGAAATGACTGCGGCCAGCAGTGCACTGCCTAGGGTTTGCCGATTACGTTGGATCATTGTCATGTCCTTATGCCTCGCGGCAGGGGGTGCCATCGTGTTCAGAGCAGAAATACAAAACATGCTTTGCGCAAGAAGCGGGCTCCATGGTTTGCACCATGTGGTACCGCGTATCAAGGTGAACGATTTTTAGATCACGAATATGCGCGCGCAACTTGGTGAACTGTTCGTTCGAAGTGATCGTTCCGCCCTGGCTTGGATACAGCCCCAGGACCGGCGCTTCAATTTGACTCAGTACCGGTGTGGGGTCAACCTTGCCCGCTAGGCGTGACATCGCAATCACGACTTCAAGTTTTGATTTGCTCATCTCTTGAGAAAACCACTCAAGCATGGCTGGATCGGTTCCGGGTGGGAAGCGCGTCAGGCTGTTGACCTTGTCAGACCACCCTTTGACACCTAGTGTTTTTAAGGCGTCTTGCCAAGTTGGGAAACCGCAGGTGAAGGTCTGTTGCGTGGCTGTACTGATAATCAAGGGTGCTGCAAACATTGAGAGCGTACGCACGCGCTTTGGGTGCATGCCCGATAAATACATACCAATGATGCCACCGAGGGATTCGCCGGCGTAATGCACGCGGTCAAGCCCGAGGTGATCTAAGATTGTGATCAGGTCTTTAATATAGTTTTCAGCGGTGATGCTCTGGTCTGGGTTGGGCATGTCGTAATGCGTACCCAAGCCTCGAAGTGTCGGGCACAGTACTTTATAAAAACGCGACAGGTACGGGATCATGTTGAACCAGAAGCGTCCTGAGCGCCCAAACCCGTGTTGCAGAATTAAGGTGGGTGCGTTTTTCCAGGGATCGGTGTAATCGTGGATCTCATAGAAAAGAGGGATCCCATCGTGCGATGTCACTGTAGGCATGTTGTCTCTCGTTAGAATTTTTGTATGCCGAGCTGGTCGCGATAAAAAAATATCGCGACCGCCTGAATAATTTACAGTACGCCTTGCTCGTAAAACTTGGCGATTTCTTCGGCTGAATAGCCAACTTCGCCCAGAACTTCAGCTGTGTGCTCGCCCCATTGAGGTGCAGTTGTCACGACGTCAGCAGGTGTGCGGCTCAGGATGGTTGGCAGCGTAATAAAGCCTTTTTCCTTGCCACCTTTATCTTTTACCATTTTAGAAATGTGCGACTGCTTGATGTGCTCGTCGGCAAACATTTCTGGCACGTTGTAGACCGGGCCGGCAGGTACGCCCGCCTTGTTCAGATTAACGACCCAGTAGTCAACCGTTTGGGTGCGAAACACTTCATTGAGTGCTTGATTGCACTTAGTGCGATTTACTGCACGGGTTTTTTCGTTGGCAAAGTCAGGGTCTGCCATCCAGTCAGGACGCTTGGCGAGTTCGCACAAGCGCACCCAGTTACCTTGGCCTGACGCGCCTAGGTTAAAGACGCCATCGCTGGCCTCAAACAAGCCCATTGGGCTTGAGGTGGGATGGTCGTTACCAGCCTGACCTGCGACATCGCCCTCATTGAGGTAGCGCGCCGCCTGGAAATCCATCATCGCAATTTGCGCGTGTAACAGTGAGGCGTGTACCCATTGCCCTTTGCCTGAACGCTCGCGCTCAAGCAGGGCGGTCAGAATACCAATGCCGGCATATAAGCCTGCGCTCATGTCGGCAACGGCCAAGCCAGCACGAACCGGGCCTTGGCCAGGGATGCCAGTGACTGACATCAAGCCGCCCATGCCTTGCATGATCTGGTCAAAGCCAGGTCGTGACGCGTAGGGGCCTTCTTGGCCATAGCCCGAGATACTGGCCAAAATAATACGGGGGTTTACTTTAGCCAGTGACTCGTAGTCAACGCCCAAGCGATTTTTAATATCTGGACGCCAGTTTTCAACCACGACGTCGGCGGTCTTAACCAAACGCATCATGATCTCGAGTGCGCCGGGTTTTTTGAGGTTCAGTGTCATCGCCCGCTTGTTGCGGTTCAGGTTTTGAAAGTCGCCACCCTCGCGGTTGGCCGCAAACATGGCTTCGTTTGGATCGACGCCCTTGGGCGGCTCAATCCGGATCACATCTGCGCCGAAGTCGGCCAGCAAGCGAACACAGTTTGGACCCGCGCGCACGCGAGACATATCGAGAACTTTAAGATTTGAAAGTGCTGAAGAAGCCTGAATTTTTGACATGATTTTCGATTTAGATTGAAAGGCAAAGGCGGTCGGGCAGATTATTCTGTAAATTCGAGTGTACTGCCCGACTTTCGAAGTCTTTTATATGTTGCTTTGGGTGTTTTTGCAAGTGATACTGCTAGACTAAGAGCAATTAACAATGTCCAAAAAGGGGAATTTACGTGGCAGACTCAAGCACAGAGAAAAAAATCATCGTCGGCAGCATCATTGCCGAGAAAAAGGGCGCGATCGGGACGATCCTGATCTCGAACCCCAATAAAATGAATGCCATGTCCGTGCAGATGTGGACAGACTTGCCTAAAGCGATTCGCGCGTTTGACGCCGATCCTGAGGTTCGGGTCATCGTGATTGTCGGGCAGGGCGAAAAAGCCTTCGTGTCGGGTGCTGATATTTCTCAGTTTGACACCTTGCGCAGCTCGCCAGAAACTCAACTCGCTTACGAAGACGCGGTATCAGATTCAATGAGCGCGCCGGTCGAGTGTTCAAAACCTGTGATTGCGCAAATTCGTGGCTTCTGCTTTGGCGGCGGCTTGGGCCTTGCGGCGGCTTGCGACATTCGCATTTGCACTGAAGACGCAACCTTCAGAATGCCTGCCGCGCGCTTAGGCTTGGGCTATGGACACAAAGGTATCAATCGTTTTACCAATATCATCGGCTTGGCCAATGCGACCGATATTTTTGTGACGGCACGCCGCTTTGATGCGCACGATGCGTTGCGCATGGGCTTTGTATCACGTGTGTGCAAGGGTGACGAGATTGATGCCGTGATTGCCGAATACACCAAGCTGATTGCTGAAAACGCACCGTTAACCATGGCTGCCAGCAAATTTAATATTCGTCAGGTGTGTGCTCAGCCGGAAGAGCAAGACCTTAAGCGTGCCGTTGAAATGGTGAAGGCGTGTTTTGCAAGTGACGATTTCAAAGAAGGCCGTACTGCGTTCTTAGAAAAACGCCCCGCGCAGTTTAAGGGTCGTTAAAAAACGGCGCAGGGCAGATTTGCTGTCTGTCACCCAGCGCGCTAGCTGCTCTTGCTGTTTACGTCAGGCCTGCTTGCAGGCCTGTTCTTTGTAAAATCGCCAAACCTAGCGATTGCCTCGAACCTTGTATTACTGTTCGCGCCTAGGAAACTGCATCAGCAAGACCGAAGCACCGCCTTTGCCCGCGGTGATCACGGGCGCTTGCTCGGTGGGGTCGACAAATAACAAAGCCTGCCTGCCACCCACGTGCTCGTTGAGTTGGCACTCGCCACTCATGACCATCCAGTATTGACCGCGTCCCTCACTAGGCGCGGGGCCTGCGATTTGTTGGCCAGGGGCGGCGTGGTAAAGCGTTGCACCCAAACCATCGACCTCAAAGGGAACGACGGTATGCTCGAGTACTCCGTTGAGATTTTTAGGACCATTCGCGTCGCCCAATAAAGCCGGAACGAGGCCTAAGCCATGGCGATAGTCTTTTGTACGGCCTTTGAGCCCCTCTTTGTAGTCGGGCATCCAGCGCGCACCCGGATCCCAGCCATTGCGCAAGGTGTAGTACTCAACGCCTGCTTCGGCTGCATGGATTGGCGCGTAGGGGGTGAAGCCCATGGCATAGTGCACGGTCAGGCCTTCGATCGGCTTGATACCGAACTTGCCACCACCGGCGACAAACACCTGAAACTGATCGGCTTGATGATAATGCCCGGGGATCGACATATTGGCCGCTTGCTCAACCAAAAAAGCGATCGGTTCAAGCGGGGGGGGAAACCCTAGGGCAGGGCGTGCCGGCAAGCCGGTGGCTTTACGCGCAACCGAGTTCACGCCAATACACGAAGACACATGTGTAATCGTGCCATTGGGCAGCTCGTTGTAATGGCGATTTTCAAGCGCTTGCTCGCGGGTGGCAAAGGATGGCATGTCGGACAATCCCTAAAAATGCTGTTGAATGATTTTATTTA
>CAMCZQ010000024.1 GCA_945887835.1 Bordetella parapertussis
GACTGCCGCTTGCGCGGAAAGGACGGGGATTCCTACTGTGCTCAGGCAAAAGCTGTCTGAGTCACTTCGGTGGGTTCCTGCTTCATCGAGTGGTCTGACTGCACCGACTCTCCACAGGCTAACAAGCGGTATCCCCGCTCTAAAACATTAATCGCACCGACTACGTCAGCGTGATTTTCATAGCCACAATCGATACATAGGAATTTCGCCTGAGTCTGTCGACTCTCTTTGGATACGTGGCCGCAGGCCGGACACGTTTGGCTTGCGAGCCGCCTCGATAAGGCACGTGCGTCATTTTGACTTGCGCCATATATTGAAACAACTCACCGGCCAGATGCTAAGTTGAGCCTGTACCTGCAGACGCAAAGGTCAAGGTGCCTGGGCTCTTCTTGGCCGCCTCAATCAGATCGTTTACCGAGTTGATCGGTGAACTGCCTGGCACTACGAGAACGTTTGGTGTAGACACAAGCATTGCAATCGGCGCTAAATCTCTGCGCCAGTCGTAAGGATTGCGGTTTAAAACAGCATTACTCGCGATCGGATTCTATCCCAAGGCCAAGGTGTAGCCATCAGGTGTGCTTTGTGCCAGGGCGTTTAACGATACGATGCCACCGCCCCCCGGCCGGTTCTTAACAATAAACGCCTGACCTAATTTGTCAGACAGCTTTTTTGCGTAATAGCGTGCAATCACGTCGGTTGCACCTCCGGCCGCAAAGCCCGCCACCAACTTGACCTCACGAACCGGATAATTCGCCTGGGCCTGGGCACTAACGCCCGCAAGTAAAGTAGTCAGCGCACACACCCAACGGCACAAGACCCTCGAAGCAATTTTCATTGCCCTACTTTTTTAAGACTTCACGAATTTCTTTCAGCATATTGATAGCGTTGGGGCCATGCTGCGCAGCCCAGGCAGTCCAGATGGGTGGCATGGTCTTGCTGAAGTCGTCGATTTCCTGCTGCGTCGGACGATGCAAGCTAATTCCGTGCTTGGTTTTTAGGATCTCAAGATCACGCGCTTCGCTGGCGTTATTTTCTTTCGTCATCATAGGTCCCCAAGTCAGCGCCACTTCGTCTAACGCAGCACGGACTTTCGGCTCGAGTTTGTCGTAGGCACCTTGATTGACCAAAATAAAATCTGGGCCACCTGCGTTAAAGTCAGGCAGATAAGCCCAGTTCACAAACTCATACCACTTCGCACCCAACACATTGAAACCCGCAGTCAGGAACCCATCAACGACACCACGCTCAACGGCGAGTGGCACTTCAGCAGGCGCTAGCGACACTGCAGACGCATTCAGACTCTTGAGCATTTCGCTTTGCTTAGCGTCAGTCGTACGAAATTTCTTGCCTGCAAAATCAGCAGGTTTGAGCACCGGCGTACCTTTGCCAAATAAATTTTGCGGTGGCCATTCAAAGTGAAACAATACTTTTAAGCCAGCCTTTTGAAACTCAGGGTAGGCATATTTTTGAACAATCGGCCAAACCTTCTGGACGTCGTCATTATTACGGATAAGCATGGGCAAGTTCGCAACCGAAGCCAGCGGCATCGCACCAGAAATCATCCCAGCATAGCCCTCACCAATTTGCACTTGATTGGTAGAAGTCGCACGCACCACTTCAGTCGCTTTAAAAGGAAACTCACCAGCAGGTCTGACAGTGATCAGCAATTTGCCATCTGTTTTCTTTTTTACCTCTTCAGCAAAATCCTTCAATCTCAACGTCACTGGGTGGCTCACACCTGAAAAGGCATACATATCCCATTTAACCTGCGCGCTTGCAGAAAACGAAACGATGAGCGTTACCAGACCCAACAAAACATTGTTCATTGCATTCTTAAAATTCATGATGCCCCCTTAATTGATTGGCGATAGCAGCCAAAGTCATCCGCGAAGCTTGTCGATTGAATGATTATTAATATGCCTTATTTTTAATGCAAGGCGACTTCGCTTGATCTTTGTAGCGTCAGGACAAGGGCGTGTCAAGCGAGTTACCTGAAAAACCGTAATAGCCACTCTGTCACTTGCTCGGGTGCCTCTTCATTCACGTAATGACCACATGGCAACGCTTCACCGCGCACATCATGAGCGCGTTCGCGCCAAATGCTTAGCGGATCTGCGAACTGCTTACCCACCAGACTCGTTTTGCCCCATAGCACCAGCAAAGGCATCTCAAGCTTGCGCGCAAGATCGGCGGTATCTAACTCGCAATCAATTGTGGCTGCGGCGCGATAATCACTGCAGGAGCCACGAATCGTCTTTTCATTGAAACAACGCACATATTCTGCCCAGATCTCGGGCGGGATATGATTTAAGTCTGAGGTCAGCTTTAATAATTTTTTACGCAAAAACCAATCGGCCGGAACACTACCCATCAGCCGTTCTGGCAGATCGGCAGGCTGCGCCATAAAGGGCCAGTGCCAACCGAGCATGGCACCCACGCGTCCCATCGCGTTCCACATATCAAGCGTGGGGACAATGTCGATGACGGCGGCTTTGAGAATTTTTTCAGGATGATCCAGGCACATACGATGAACCGTGCGCGCGCCGCGATCGTGACCGGCGACGTAAAACGTGTCGTAGCCTAAAGCGTGCATGACCTCAACCTGATCCTGCGCCATCGCCCGAAACGAATAGTTAGCGTAATCGGCGTCTTCTTCAGGCGCCGAGCTGTCGCCATAGCCCCGCAAGTCTGCGGCCACAACATGAAAACTTTGCGACAAACGTGGCGCAACCTGATGCCAGGCCAGATGCGTTAAGGGGTTGCCATGGAGCAACAACAGCGGCGGCCCTTCGCCGCCGTGCCGTAAACGTATGGTTGCACCTGAGGTCTGAATATCCTTGATAGAAAAATCCCACATGCTCATGATGAATCAAGTCTCTTGTTCGTTTGATAAATTTTGTCGTTGCCGGTACCGTCGCGAAAGAAGTCGAGATGATGGCGGCAGGCGTACACGTCAATCGTAGCAGTTTGCCATCAGACTGTTGTTAAGAGTGCGCTCAAGACTAAAAGAACCTCACCTACGCCGAAGCCCTTGCGTCCTCGAGCCTCTGGTCAACAACCTAGGGTTGTCCCTGAATAATCGTAATCTGAAAAATGCGCAGACCTTACCAAATCCCAATACACTACAGTGTTAGATTTTTTTATTGAACTCAGAAAAAACGAGGCTCCTGATGCATAAACTTCTTTCTCGACTTGTCACCTCGGTTAGCTACTGTATCGTTGCGCTTGCCGCCACGACGCTGACGAATGTCTATGCGCAAACGGCTTATCCAAACAAGCCCGTTCGTCTGATCGTGCCGTTTACGCCGGGCGGCGTCACGGACGCGAGCGCACGTTTAGTCGCCGAACAAATGAGCAAACGTCTCGGTCAGCAAATGATCGTTGAAAACAAACCCGGAGCCTCGGGCAACATCGGCACCTCACAAATCGCGCTGGCCGAGCCCGACGGCTACAGTTTGTTGCTAGGCTTTGATGGCACGATGGTGATCAATCCGCACGTGTTTGCCTCGATTCCGTTTAATACTCTCAAAGATTTTGCGCCCGTTGGAAAAATCGGGGATGCGATTTTGATTTTAGTCGCGCATCCAAACCTTGCCGCCAATAACGTCAAAGAACTGATTGCCTTGTCTAAAACAGAAGCTAATGGCTTAAATTACGGCACCTCGGGCTTGGGCAGCACGCCGCATATTGCCGGTGAGACACTCAATATTGTCGCTGGCTCTAAGCTCGTGCATGTTCCTTATAAGGGGGGTGGCCAGGCCATGATTGATTTACAAGGCGGCTCGATTCCCTTGGTATTCACAGCGGTTGCGGGCGCCCTGCCTCATATTAAAAACGGCCGCATCAAAGGCATCGGTGTCACGAGTTTGGCACGTGCACCCTCACTGCCTGACGTGCAGACTTTTATTGAAGCGGGCTTGCCCAATTTTGTCTTGACCTCTTGGGTAGGTATTTTGGCACCAGCCAAGACACCCACCCCGATCATTCAAAAATTAAATACAACGCTTAATGAAGTGCTCAACGATCCAGACGTCAAACAACGTCTGGATGTGTTGGGCGTGAGCGCCTCACCCGGAACACCAGCTGCCTACGGCGACCAAATTAAAACAGATTTGACCCGCTATGCTGACGTTGTGAAAGCAGCAAAGATCAAAACTGAATAATTTAGTAGCCTTAAGTCTTTGCCAACGCCTGCTCGAGGTCGGCCTGTAAATCGCTGACGTGCTCGATACCGACAGACAGGCGCACCATGCTTTCTGAGACTCCGGCTTTGGCAAGCTCTTCTGGATTGAGCTGGCGGTGCGTTGTTGACGCCGGGTGCGTCGCTAGAGACTTGGCGTCGCCAATGTTGACTAGGCGCGTGAATAAATTTAAGGCATCAAGAAAACGCGCACCGGCAGCCCGGGGATCAGTGTCAGTACTTTTGATGCCAAACGACAAGATACCCGAGGCGCGGCCACCCATCTGGCGCTGCACCAAGGCGTGATCTGGATGGTTTGGCAGGCCCGCGTAACGCACCCACTCCACCTTGGGATGCTTTTCAAGATACTTAGCCAAAGCGAGCGTGTTCTCGCAAATACGATCCATGCGTAAGGCGAGCGTTTCAATACCTTGCAAAATCAAAAACGCATTGAACGGTGACAAAGCACCGCCCGTGTTACGCAAAGGCACCACACGCGCACGCCCGATGTAAGCCGCAGGGCCCAAAGCCTCGGTGTACACGACGCCGTGATAACTGACGTCGGGTTCGTTTAAGCGAGCAAAGCGTTTTTTGTGCTCGGCCCAAGGAAACTTACCGCTATCAACAATTGCACCACCAATGCTGTTGCCGTGTCCGCCCAAGTATTTTGTCAAAGAGTGCACAACGATATCTGCACCGTGTTCAATCGGTCGCATGAGGTACGGGCTTGGCACCGTGTTATCAACAATCAAAGGAATCCCATGGGCGTGCGCCACTTTGGCGAGCGCAGCGATATCAGTCACATTGCCCAAAGGGTTACCAATCGATTCACAAAAAATAGCTTTTGTTTTTTCGTTGATATGCTTAGCAAAACTTTCTGGATCGCGTGAATCAGCGAAGCTAACGGTAATGCCCTGTTGCGGAAACGTGTGCGCAAAAAGATTGTAGGTGCCGCCATAGAGCGTGCTGGCCGAAACGATATTGTCCCCCGCCTCTGCGATCGTCTGAATCGCATAAGCAATCGCAGTCATTCCTGAAGATACCGTTAACGCGGCGATCCCACCTTCAAGTGCCGCAACGCGCTTTTCAAGCACATCATTGGTCGGGTTCATGATGCGCGTATAAATATTACCTGCGACCTTTAAGTCAAATAGGTCAGCGCCGTGCTGCGCGCTATCAAACGAGTACGCCACCGTTTGATAGATCGGAACGGCGACCGCTTTAGTAGTGGGCTCGGGGGTGTATCCAGCATGTACCGCCAACGTTTCAATTTTCATTTTCTTTCAATCTTTTTTAAAAAACAAATTAAACCTAAGGGTTAACCCGATTCTGCGGTCAGCTCAACCTATTTCGCACCTCGTGTCTCAGGACTCAAACTGACTTGAGCCAGGTCACCATTCACCCTGGCCGCAACCGCTCTTAGTTGCATCATAGGCGCGAGCGAACTAAAGCGCCAATAAAACTTTGGCATTAACATATTCACTAGATGGCTTACGCAAGCAAAAGCCTGAACGACCAGCCCCGTGCCTGCAACGAGCCTAATTACAGTCAGCAGCAATTCAGACAAAGTTATGCAACTTAATCACGAACAGAGCATTCACAAACAGTAAGGGACTAAAAAATGAAAAAAACTCTGCTGTATCTTTTTTTGTCAGGGAGCACCCTCTTCACCGCGGCCTTGGCCCAAGAGCCAGTTTATCCAGCTAAACCCGTAAAAATCATGGTTGGTGCATCGCCCGGTGGTGGTACCGACATTTTGGCTCGCATGCTTGCTGATAAGTTCGGCTTGGCAATGAAACAAACATTTTTGGTTGAAAATAAACCAGGGGCAGCAAATACGCTGGCTGCAGACATGACCGCCAAAGCCACGCCGGACGGCTACACACTGCTGTTGGCAACCAATACGGCTCAAGCGATCGCACCGCATCTGCTCAAGCTGGGCTACGATCCCCTTAAAGACTTGCAAGCCTTAGGGCTCGTGGTTACGGTTCCACAGGTTCTTGTTGTCGCCGCGACTCACCCAGCGCGCGACACCAAAGAGTTTATTGCTGCAATGAAGGCAAACCCAGCAAGCTATAACTACGGCTCGTCAGGGATTGGAAGCACACAGCACATTGCAGGTGTCGCGTTGAATATAGCTAGCGGCACAACCGCTACTCACGTGCCCTATAAAGGCAGCAGCGCTGCCCATATTGATCTGATCTCGGGTCAACTTCAATTTATGATCGACACGACCTCGTCGGCGATGTCACAAATCAAAGCGGGTAAGCTCAAAGCCTTCGCCATCACCACGCCGACTCGTTCAGTGCAACTGCCAGACGTTCCAACTATGACAGAGTCGGGTTTTGCCAGCGTCAGCGTGACGACTTGGTATGGTCTGTACACCACAAACGGCACGCCTGTGGCAATCTTAAATAAATTGCATGACGAATTGCAGCGCGTCTTAAAATTGCCCGACGTACAAGATCGCTTGCTGGGCTTGGGTGGCGAGGCCGGCAACCTGACACGCGCGCAGTTTGCCTCGCTCAATCAGGCAGAGTACCAACGTTATGGTCAGGTGATTAAAAGCGCCAATATTCGAGCTGAGTGATTGAGCGCTACCACCCAGCAGATTTTCAATCTGCTGGGTGCCTCTTGTGCCATTGGGTTTCCCGTTCGTAAGCTGCAGCCGCCCGCAGTACAGTCGCTTCGGCAAAACATTTACCGACTAGTTGCATGGATAAAGGCAAACCACCTGTCGACTGTCCTGTCATCATTGAAATCGCCGGATGCCCAGTTAAGTTAAACGGCATACGCGCTTGACGTGTGTAGGTGCGTAAGATTTCGGGCTCGTCGTCGATTCGGCAAGCCGGATCCATTGAATTGGCCACAAGCAGAACATCGTAATCTTTAAACAAATCATCGACTGCATCAATCAAAAGACGACGTCTTTGCATCGACTGAACGTACTCACCGCCCGTGACAAAAGCGCCTGTTAATAGCTTGCGACGTGACATCTGTGCATAATTCTCTGGGCGCTCGCGCAACCATTTTTCGTGCACTGCCCAACCTTCTGCCATCATCAAAAATTTTTGCGCTGTTAAAAAATCATTTAACGGTGGTAGCCGCACGTCGGTCACCACTGCCCCGAGTTTTGCAAAGACTTTTGCCGCCTCGTCTAGCGCTGCGCTGACTTCAGGATGTGCGACTTCATCCAGTTCATGAAAATGACGTACATAGCCAATGCGTAAGCCTTTAACTCCGCGCTGCAGGTCTAAAGTGTAGTCAGGCGTAATCCCCTCTCTTTGAGGTTCCGCCATCACATTCAGTAAGAGACCCGTATCCTCAACCGTGCGAGCCATAGGCCCTACGTGATCTAAGGTAGAAGACAAGGTAAACACACCACGGCGCGACACCAACTCATAGGTTGCTTTTAAACCCACAATCCCGCACGAGGCGGCAGGATTTCGCACTGATCCACCGGTATCGGTTCCGAGCGCCAGAGGCACTAATCCCGCAGCCAGCGCAGCACCCGAGCCTGAAGATGACCCGCCAGGGTGATGGTTGAGATTCCAGGGGTTACGCGCGGGCGGAAACGGTAAGTCGAACGATGGGCCGCCAATCGCGAATTCATGTAAAGCTAATTTACCCATAAAGATGACGCCCGCTGCCCGCAACTTGCGGATGACTTGCGCATCTTCACTTGCTCGGTGCTCGAGTCGGATCTTCGAGTGGCAAGTCGTAGCCTGACCGGCAACATCGATAATGTCTTTAATGCCGAGCGGGATACCATGCAAGGGTCCTAGAGCGCGGCCGGCGAAGATCTCACGCTCGGCCTGGCGCGCAGCCGCTAACGCACCGTCGTGATCCACGCTGATAAAAGCGTGATTTTTAGAATTGAGTGAATCGATTCTGGTCAAAAGATTTTGCGTGAGCTCAACGGGAGAAAAAACTTTTTTTCTGTAGGCTACGGCAATCTCGGCGGCGGTCATCCAGTGCATGGTCTACTCCTTGGCTCGCATCGGTGGCCAAAATTCGGTCAGTGGGTCACACGACAATTGACTGGTCGTACGCAGTTTGATAACAGTATCGAGCGCAACAGAAACATCCTCAGGAAAGCGTTCGAAGGTTTTTTCTAAACCAGCTTGCTTAACCAGCACGGTTAAGCCTGCATTTTTATTTATTTCGGAATGCTTCATAGTCTTCCTCGAAAATGTATTGCGCTGCAATAACTAATGACGACGCTTAGCCCCGCTCTATGCCAACACACTCGACCACTGTGCCTAGCCGTTATTAATATACATCACTATTCTCGTTGATCAATACAGACGCGGTGCGAGTATCTTTGCCAAATCTACATGACAAAAGCGCTTTGTGGAGTTAGGTTCAAAGCTCGTGCCGCTAACGTCTAAAGACGTTGGACAATGGATCGCCGACCAAACGACATCGCTCCGATGATGGATTATTGCCTAGCGGCTTGAGGGCCTCAATAAAAACTATCGCACGCAAATCTGCGTAAGCCACTCGGTCTATAAAGAAGCAGGCGAACGGTTATGGTTACGCAATGTCAGTCTAACGTGACACCCGAGGCCTAGGCTGCCGTTTTTGTTTTGAGTTTTACGTTGACGTCTGAAAACCTGCGTGTTACTTTTTTTGACATGACTGCTTGTGCATCTGCTTAATTCGTCTTTGTTTTAAAAAAATCCTGGACTCGCAAAACAATGAAAATAAGCAGCTTCGTTATTTTTACCTTGATCACGCTGACTTGCGGCGCTCACGCGCCGACGCAGGCTCAAAGCACAGACTATCCAAGTCGTTCGCTCAAGATTTTGGTACCGCTTGCTGCTGGCAGCGGCACCGACTCGGCCGCGCGTTACTTTGGTCAGCAGCTTGCGACCCTGCTCAAGCAAGCGGTCGTGATCGAAAACCGCCCCGGAGCCAACGGCATGATCGCGGGCGCCGCAGTCAAAGCCGCGCCTGCTGATGGTTACACGATTTTTTTGGGTACGCTCAGTCCGCTGGGGTTAAATGAACTGGTCATGAAAGGCCCCTTTTCTTACGACGCGGTCAAGGACTTCAAGCCAGTATCGGGTTTGACCAGAGGAATGGGCGCTTTTGTGGTGCCCGGCAATTCGCCGATCAAAACACTTGCTGAGCTTGTGGGTAATGCTAAAAAGTCATCGCGCCCAATCAACGTAGGCACCTACGCAACCTCGTATCAACTGACCCTAGACTGGTTTAGCCAATTGAGCGGCGTGACCTTCGTCAGTGTGCCGTATAAAGGTGCTGCACCAGTCTTTACGGACTTGATCGGCAATCAACTCGACTGGGCTGTGCTCAATCTAAGCGGCGTCTCAACCCTTTTGCTCTCCGGCAAGCTGCGTGCAATTGCTGTGACCGGAGACACACGTGCACCTGAGTTTCCTGAGATTCCAACCGTAAAAGAAAGTGGCTATCCAACGTATGTCAATTACCTTTGGACCTCGTTATACGTGCGCACTGAGACGCCTGACCACATCACCCAAATACTGGCAGAGGCACTGCAAAAGGTGATGGGGTCTCGTGAGGCACAAGAGTATTTAACCAGCACCGGCGGCGGCGAGTTGATGCCGTTACGCCCGACCGAGATGCGCAAGATGCAACTCGATGAAATCGACCGTTTTCGAGAAATTATCAAAGTATCGGGATTTAAAGTTCAATAGCGTTTGACCTCGCGCCTCGCTAAGCTTTCGGGCAAGCCTAAGCACGCACTCAGATTTTTATTTCAAGAAACTTAAATCCATGCGAATGCAAAATATTGAACAAGGCATGAGTACTGCCTATTACGCCAGACACGAGGGCCAACAGCCTGCGATCATTGAGGCAGAGCGCGTCACGAGCTTCGCCCAGCTTAACGCTCGAGCCAATCAACTGGTTAGGGCGCTGCGCGCACGCGGCCTCAAAGCAGGTGATGCCATTGCTTTACTCTGTTCAAATCGCGCGGAGTTTGTCGAGGCGTGCGTAGCGGTTGAGCGCTCGGGTTTGCGCCTGACGCCTCTGAATACGCATCTGACTGGCGAAGAACTTGGCTATATCTTGGATAACTGCGAAGCCAGGGCGCTGCTTGCAGAAGCTCGCTATGCCCCACAGGTGCAAGTTGCGGTAAGCCTTGCCTCGCGCGCCCAAGTGAAACTTGCGATTGGCGGGGCGATTGAAGGCTTCGAACCCTACCAGGACGCCTTGGCCGTTTGCCCTGCCCACGATATCGAAGATCCTAGCCTAGGCAGCAAAATGCTCTATACCTCGGGCACCACTGGCCGACCAAAGGGCGTCTACCGCGATCCTGCTTACACCTTACCTTCTGTTCTGACCTCCGTGGACTTAGCAGAGGCGGCAGGTTACAAAACAGGCTGCGGTCAACTTCACCTTTGCGCCGGGCCTCTGTATCACGCAGCACCGTTCGGCTACTCCATGGCACAACCCCTTTTAGCCGGCGTGGGGCTTGTGCTTATGAATCGCTGGGACAGCGAAGCGGCTCTGCGTTTAATCGAACAACATCGCATCACGCACACACATATGGTGCCCACGATGTTCCATCGCTTGCTATCTTTGCCTGCTGAAGTGAAGCGCAAGTACGACTTGTCGTCGCTTCAATTTGTCATTCATGGCGCGGCCCCTTGTTCGGTGCAATTAAAAGCCCAGATGATCAAATGGTGGGGGCCGATTCTGTCTGAGTATTACGCCGCGACAGAGGGTCGCGCAGTGAGTGTCCATTCTGTCGACTGGCTAAAAAGACCTGGCACGGTGGGCAAACCTAATCCGGTCGATCAAGTCCGCATCCTAGACGAGCAAGGGCTCGAGCTACCCGCCGCTGCAGCCGGTACGATTTATATCAAGGCCCCTGCTGTTGGCCGTTTTAACTACTTCAAAGATGAAGACAAAACTGCAAACTCTTATCGAGGCGATTACTTCACGCTAGGCGATATCGGTTATCTCGATGCAGACGGTTGGTTATTTTTAACCGACCGAAACGCGAATTTGATTATTTCGGGTGGTGTCAATATTTATCCCACTGAAATCGAAGGCGTTTTGCTGACGCACCCTTCAGTGGCCGACGTAGGTGTGATCGGCGTGCCCAACGAAGAATGGGGCGAAGAAGTCAAAGCAGTCATTGAATTACAAACGGGCGTGGCAGAGTCATCTGATTTGAAGGCCGAACTACTTTTATTTTGTAAAGAACATCTTGCAACCTTCAAGTGCCCGCGCAGCATCGACTTTACTCAAAAGCTGCCACGCTTAGATAACGGTAAACTGTACAAACAAGGCTTACGTGAACAATATCGCGCAGCAGCCGCAAAAAGCTTAACTGAGACACGCCATGACTGAATTCGCAAGCTATGCAGTACAGGATGAGATCGCCGTCATCTCGATGAATAAGCTGCCGATTAACGGCTTAGGCGCTGCTCTGCGCGAAGGGATTGGGGCCGGTTTGACCCAGGCACTCAACGACCCGAACGTAAAGGGTATTGTGTTGATTGGCACGCCTCGTGCTTTTTCTGGCGGTGCAGACATTACTGAATTTGGTACCCCAAAGACCACACACGAACCGACTCTTCGTACTGTCGTTGAAATGATGGAAGCCGGCAACAAACCCGTGGTTGCCGCCATTAGTGGCTTTTGCCTGGGTGGAGGTCTTGAACTGGCGCTCGGCTGTCACTTTCGAATCGCCTTGCCCGATGCAACCTTAGGATTACCAGAGGTCAAACTTGGCATCTTGCCAGGCGGTGGTGGCACTCAACGTTTGCCACGTTTGCTTGGCTTTGAAAAAGCCGTTGACATGATTGTAGCGGGCGTACATCTTCCTGCTAGCAAATTTAAAGATACACTTTTACTCGATCAAATCGTCGAAGGCGATTTGCTTGAAGCCGCGCTAGCCTTTGCACGCAAGGTCATCGCACAAAACGAGCCGCTCAAGCGTGTGCGTGATCGCACAGTAACCGATATCCCCACTGACGAAGCCTTAGCCGAAAAAAGAAAAGCAGTCGTCGCAGCAGCCAAACGCTTTCCAGCACCAGTCAGTTGCTTTGACGCGGTCTGCGCCAGTTTTAAATCTACCTCGTTCGATGCCGGCTTGGCTGAAGAACGGCGCCTGATTACCGAGCTCTTCAAATCACCAGAATCGCACGCACTGCGCTACACCTTTGCCGCCGAGCGCGCCGCCGCAAAAATCCCGGGCTTGCCGGATGACACGCCCTTACGCACGATTAAAAAAGTTGGCATCATTGGCGCCGGCACCATGGGTGGCGGGATCACCATGAACTTTATTAGCGCAGGCCTACCCGTTGTGCTGCTCGAGACTAAGCAAGAGGCCTTAGACAAGGGCCTGGCGACGATTCGTAAAAATTACGAAACCTCAATGAAAAAGGGCAAGCTGACACAAGCGCAACTCGATGCATGCATGGCTCTGATCCAACCGACGTTGAGCTATCAAGATTTCAGCGATGTCGATCTGGTCATTGAAGCCGTGTTCGAAAACATGGACGTCAAAGAGCAAGTCTTTAAAACACTCGATGGCGTGGTTAAACAAGGTGCGATTCTGGCCTCAAATACCTCGGCACTGAATATCGATCAGATCGCCCAGTTCACCAAGCGCCCACAAGACGTCATTGGTTTGCATTTCTTTAGCCCTGCCAATGTGATGCGGCTGCTTGAAGTGGTGCGTGGCGACAAGACTGCGCCCGACGTGCTGGCCACCTGTATGAACATGGCTCGCAAGATTAAGAAGATTGCCGTGGTCTCGGGTGTGTGTGACGGCTTTATCGGTAACCGCATGTTGGCCCAGTACCGCGCGGCCGCCAACGAACTGATGGTTCAAGGTGCGCTACCTCAACAAATCGATGGCGCCATTCAGGCCTTTGGTTTTGCGATGGGTCCCTTCCGCGTTGCAGACTTGGCCGGTTTAGATATCAGCTGGGCCGGACGCAAGCGTCGTGCTGCGGCAAGCCCAACACCGGTCGCACCGATTGTTGACGATTGGATCTGCGAGGCGGGTCGCTTTGGGCAAAAAACTGGGGCGGGCTGGTATCGCTACGAGGCTGGCAAGCGCGATGCAATCCCTGACCCGATCGTCGAGGCCATGATCGCCAAATACCGTTCAGAAAACGGCGTCAAACCCCGCAAAATCGACGATAGCGAGATCATTGAGCGCTGCATGTTCGCCTTGGTCAACGAGGCCGCACGCATTCTCGAAGAACGCATCGCTGCCCGTGCCTCGGATATCGATATTGTGTATTTGAACGGCTATGGGTTTCCAGCCCATGTTGGCGGGCCAATGCACTATGCCAATACCGTGGGCTTGCCCAAGGTCTTACAACGCCTCAAAGACTTTGCCGCTGAGCCGGGTGCCAGTCCAAAGTGGCAGCCTGCAGCGCTGATTGTGCGTTTAGTTGAACGTGGGACTGGATTTAATTAATGAAAAAAATATATAAATACTGTTAAGATAGTATTTATATAAAATTGACGTTGAAAAGTACATAAATACTATTTATTTAGTATTTATGTAAATAAAAGATAAATTTCATGTAAAATCCTAGTTAAATAGGATTTATCATGAAAATAGTCAAAGCGACTCCTTTTCCAGACCCTTCTTTTGCCACACCCTTTGAGTTTGGGCAAGCGGTGCGCGCGGCCAGAACTGCCACCGCCATACCGCTCGTGCAGGCAGCCATGCTGGTTGGCGTCGCGGTCCAAACCCTTCAAGATCTAGAAACAGGTACAGGCACCGTCGCATTAAGTACTGCGTTAAGGGTGGCCCACGAGTTGGGGGTATCTTTTTTTGTGGCCTCTAGTCATCAAAAGTCAGTCGTCGCAAGTGCTATTGGCACTGCACTAAGCGCAAGCCCAACAGACTTGCCGATTAACGACGCGCGCGACTTCTTTTCATGATCGAGTTAAAAGTACACATCGACCAACGTCCACTCGGCGTGTTAGACAGCGACGTTGCCGAAGGGCTTTTCGAATTTCGCTATGACAGCGTTAAAAAGGCAAATCGCACAACAGGCTTCGCGCTAAGTCCTAGGCTGCCGTTGACAGTGGATCAAGCTCAATCGAAGCGAAACCACAGCCACGAGGTAAAAGTTTTTTTTGAAAATCTCATGCCAGAGGGACAAGGCTTAGACGACGCATCCATACTTTATCAAGTATCGAAAGCCAACTTAACCGGTTTACTCATTCACCTAGGGCGCGACCTCGCTGGCGCAATAAGCGTGACGACGATCAAAGCTAACGAGCAGATGGTGCCGGCCATTGCGACAAACATGCGACTGGTCACGCCTGCTGAGCTTTCAGAAAGAATTCGCGACCGCGCAAACAAGTCTTTTTCAGTATGGGACGGAAAACTACGTCTTTCAGTGGCAGGTTATCAAGACAAAATTGTCGCCTTCGAAAAACAAGGCTCTTGGTACTTTGTGGATGGCCCCGCCCTTGCTTCAAACATCATCCTTAAACCAGAGCCGAAATCGTCAGCCATGGCAGGCATGACTGGCAATGAATTTCTTTGTATGCGTCTGGCACGCCTTGTTGGCATTGAGGTCGCTAGTGTCCGACTCACACATCTACCCGAACCAGTCTTAATTATCGAGCGCTTTGACCGTATCACCAGTTCGGACTTTAAAACGGTTAAGCGACTCCACGTCATCGACGGCTGCCAAGCGCTTGGGCTTTCACCCGCCATGAAATATGAAAAGCCCTTCGGTGTGTCACGCGACGTCAAACATATTCGCGATGGCGCTAACTTACCCATGCTTTTTAAGCTACTCACACTCAGCCCACAACCCGCCTTGGATCGCTTAAAACTACTGCGTTGGGTGATCTTTCAGGTACTGATTGGCAACACGGATGCCCATGCAAAGAATCTTTCCTTCTTTTACGGACCAGACGGCCTGCGCCTTGCGCCGGCCTACGACCTTGTCTGCGCTCCAGCCTTTACGTCAGTGGCACTCGACGATGAATACGCAATGGGGATCGGTGACGCGTTCACCCTGAAGGAGCTTAGCCCCTTAGAATGGGCCGAGTTTGCACACCTCTCTGGCTTATCTAAAAAACTAGTGGCAACAGAGCTTGCACGACTAAGCAAACGGGTTTTAGTTGAACTGAATAAGCTTGGCGCCCTAGCGGCCGAGAATCTGATTTCTGAAACAATGACCAAGTCGATCATTGGCTACATTCAACAAACGTGTCAGGCGCAGTTAACACAGGCCGTCCTGATAACGGAGGTTGATCCCGAGTTGCTCTCGCTTCGATAATCGATTTAAAAATTAGATTAATTCAATATCAACTAAGATATTGAATTACAAATGATTTAATACCGATTAAATCGTACATCTTAATATTTAAATTAGTACATCAATCCTGACGTAAGACATCAACTACAAAGCGGCGTCCGTCAAAACGAGGGTGGGGAGTGTCAATAGATCACAGCTCAATCGCCCGTAAAAGCGTCGGTTGGCGCACCCCAGCTCGTATACCCGCCATCAACTGGCAGAGTCACGCCAGTAATAAATGCAGCCTGATCCGAGGCTAAAAACAACATCGCATCTGCGATGTTGCGTGGTTCGCCCATATGACCCATGGGAGTGCGTCGCTCGACAGTCCTCAAGTCGAGCAGACCCTCATCGACGATGGCCTGTACTAAGGGCGTCAGGATATATCCAGGTGCAATGGCATTGACCCGAATCCCAGCAGCAGCCCATTCGCACCCCAGCGTGCGGGTAATCATCGAAATCCCGGCTTTAGCGGCGCTATACGCGTTGCGATACGTAATACCAATCACGCCTGCAATCGAGCTGATATTAATGACATTGCCCTTGCCTTGCTTAAGCATATGCACGGCGCAAGCCTTCGTCATCATGTAGGTGCCGGTCAGATGAATATCAAGCAAGCGCCGAAAGTGCATCATGTCTTGCTCGAGCGTTGGCTTCACCCGATCGGCAATACCCGCGCAATTAATCAAGACATCCACGCGCCCGTATTTTTTAATCACCGTGTCGACCACGTAATTGACCTGAGCCTCATCAGCAACATCGCAAGCGAGACCTAAGTGCTGCGTACCCAATTGTTGGGCAATACTTTTTGCAGCCGCCTCTTGAAGGTCAGCAATCACGATCGTTGCGCCTTCTTTTGCAAAGCCATGTGCAGCAGCCAACCCGAGGCCACTTGCACCACCTGTAATTAAAACAACGTACGGTTTCAGTTCTGGATACATGATTGTCCTTTTTTTCAATTTTCGAGCTTAAGATTTCGTCTTTTAATCAACGCATCCCAACGACCGGCATCTTTCTTTAGAAACTCTTTAAAGTCTGCGGTAGCTTGATACATTGGCATCGCACCCATCGCTTCTAGCTGCAAGATGACTTTGGGATCTTTTAATGACTTTTCTAAGGCATTAGACATCGTCTGAATCACAGCATCATCTGCAGAAGCCGCCATCACCATGCCGTACCAAGCAGTGGGTATCACGCCTGTGATGCCCTGCTCAGCCAAAGTCCGCACTCCAGGCAAAAGCGCTGAGCGCTGATTACCAATAATACCAAGTACTTTAAGTTTGTCTGCTTGTATCAAACTTTGCACACCTGGCAGATCACCAAAAAACATGTCCACCCGCTTACCAACCAAGTCGGTAAACACAGCCGCAGCCCCCTTGTAGGGCACGTGCAAGATTTTTACGCCAGCCCCTTCTTGAAACATTTCCATACTCAGGTGCGAGGTCGCACCGATTCCGGAGGAGCCAGCTGAATAAACTTTGGTTGAATCCTTTTTAATTCGAGCAGCCAAATCCGCCGCATCAACGATATCTGTGGGCGCCCCGACCACCAACACCGACGTGGTGTCTGTCACCAAAGAGACAGGCTTGAAATCTTTAACCGGATCGTAGCCGAGCTTAGGATCGATAGCAGGATTAATCGTCAGCGCACCCGCGCTAGATAAAAAAAGCACGCTGTTGGGTGAAGTTGAGCGGATCACGTAATTTGCAGCGATTGAGCCGCTGGCGCCAGGCTTATTTTCAACGACCACTGCTTGCTTGAGCTCAGCGCCGAGTCTCTCAGCGAGCACTCGAGCAATTCGGTCTGTCGGCCCGCCTGTTGGAAACGCAACAATAATCTTCAATTGCGCGAACGCTTGGGATGGCAGTACAACTTGAAATAAACAATATAAAAGTAATAAATATTTTTTCATGTTTAGCCTCGTCGATATTTTTATAGTTGTGAACAGCTCGTAAACAGACAGTACTCTTTTTTCAAGGACGATAAACAACAAAGTTCAGTGACATCGTCATTGCGAAGGTCATCATGATTTTTTGTTACTACGCTTAAGAACCTGCTCGGTGTGCTCGCCGAGCTTAGGTGGAGGCGTCAAGTACTGCGCTGGGGTGCGCGAAAGTTTTAGCGGATTTCCAAGCACCTGAATCGGTTTGGCCTCACCCATCGCAAACTTTACGACAAGGTCAGAATGTTGAACTTGCGGATCTTCCATCACTTGACCAAGATCATTGAGTAGACCAGCCGGAACCCCCGCTTTAGACAACGTCTCGGTCAACGCAACCCGCCCTTGGTCGCTAAAGCGCTGGCGCAAAGCCAACGTCAATGACTCGCGATTAACCGCGCGCGCCTCATTGGTGGCGTAGCGGACATCATCCGCAAATGCAGACAATCCCACGGCGTGACATAAGCTTTTAAATTGACTGTCATTTCCGACCGTAATCAAAATCGCACCATCTTTACAAGGAAAAATATCACTGGGCACAATCGTGGGGTGAGCATTACCCTGCCGAGTCGGCACCACCCCTGAGGCAAAGTACGAGGCAGCGAGTGTTGCCATTGACGTGACTTGAACGTCTAGCAAAGAGAGCTCGATTTTTTGACCGACTCCGTTACGCTGCCTTTCCCAAAGCGCAGTCATAATGCCGAAGGCAGCGTACACCCCTGTCATTACATCAGTCAGTGCAACACCCACCCTTTGCGGACCTGCACCTGGCAAGCCGTCTTTCTCTCCGGTGATGCTCATGATGCCACCAACCCCTTGAATCACTCCATCGTAGCCAGGTCGCTCAGCGTAAGGGCCCGTTGAGCCGTACCCTGTAATTGAGCAATACACCAAGCGCGGGTTAAGTTTGCTTAATGATTCATAATCTAGTCCAAAGCGCGCCAAACTACCCGCTTTAAAATTTTCAACAAAAACGTCGGCAGTTTCCACTAGCTTCAAAATCTCAGCTCGGTCTTCTGCCTTTGCGATGTCTAGCGCAATCGACTTCTTGCCACGATTGGCGCTGCAAAAATACGTGGCGACCCGTTCTTGTGCACTCAAATTCACAAAAGGAGGGCCCCAGCCTCGCGAATCATCACCAACGCCTGTACGCTCAATTTTGATCACCTCAGCGCCAAAATCAGACATCAGCTGAGCGCACCAAGGCCCAGCCAGTACACGCGAAAGATCTAGCACCACCAGATCGTCAAGCGCGCGTTTTGTAGGATTTGTCATTTTGTCTTTTATTATTTTTCGCTGAGTTATTAATATACACTCGATGCAGTGAGCAAAAAAAGACACCTATCCACTCTAAAAAGACAAAACCTCATGCGCCATCGATTGATTTCAATGCTACTAGCCCTAGGTGCACTGGCAATTTCAGCTGCGCAAGCTCAACCAGGAAAATGGCCTTCGGCTCCAGTACGCATTGTTGTCGCCTACCCAGCCGGCGGTCCAAATGACCTTATCGCTCGAGCAATTGGTCAACAGCTCACGGCCACCTATCAGCAACCTGTGATTATCGAAAATCGCCCCGGAGCCAGCGGCACGATTGGCAGTGAATATGTTGCGCGTGCGACACCAGATGGCTACACCTTGATGTTGACAGCCACCACGCACTCGATGGTCAATGCACTCTATGAAAAATTATCCTATGACGCAGATAAGGATTTTACGGCGATCACGAAGGTGGGGCAAAGCTCTTTAGTGCTCGTCGTGAATCCCGAACTTCCCGCACGCTCAGTCAACGAATTGATTGCTCTTGCCAAAGCATCACCCGGAAAATTTGCGTTTGCCTCAACCGGTGGCGGCTCGACCCCACACCTAGCAGGTGAGATGTTCAGGCTAGCAACGAATCTTGATCTGATCCACGTGCCTTATAAAGGCAGTGCACCAGCCATCGTTGATCTGCTTGGTGGACAGGTCCAGATCATGTTCGAGACAATGCCATCGGCTGCACCTCACATGAAATCTGGAAAGCTACGACCGATCGCCGTCACAACCAGCACACGCAGCGCAGAAATGCCTGAGTTACCAACAATTAGTGAATCAGGCCTGCCTGGCTATGAGGTCTCGGTTTGGTGGGGTGTTGTTGGGCCAGCCAAGATCCCGGCCGCGGTTGCAGAACTGATTAGCCAAGCGGTGAACAAAACCCTGAGTACTCCTGAAATTCGAGAGCGATTTTTAAAATATTCGATCGAACCTGTGGGCTCCTCGCCGACCCAGTTTCAATCGGCCCTGCAAAGCGATATCAAGAAGTACGCGAAAATTATTAAAGATGGCAATATAAAGGCCAATTAGCGAACCGCCTCGTCCGTTGGCGACGCAGGACACAACCTCGCGGGTGCCCTGCGTTCATATGCTAACTTGCCGTACCAATTAACGCGTTTGACGGCGTCGATAGAGCATGAGGCTAAACGCTAACACCACCAGCAATGCTGGGATCAGCGCAATATTCAGCACTTTGATCCAAAACTGCAGTGCGTCACTATCCGCCCGCAGATCTTTACGAACGTCTTTTAATTCACGACGCTTCTCAGCGGCAACCTTACGAAACCGATCCACTTCGGCTTGCTGCTCTTTCGTTAAGATTGCTGCGCCCGCAGCTGCACCTGGTGCCGGTGCAGTTTTTTGTAGTGCCTGCAACTTTTCTTGTGTTGCTTGCAGACTATCTTGGATATCCTTAATTTTTTCTGTGTAAGCCTGTTGAGCACGTGTCTCCATTTCTTTAATCACGGTAAATGGTCGCGTCGCACTTTGCCGTGTTCGCAGCGAAATCAATGCGGCGTCGCCGGCATACTGATCAACCAAAGCCTGCACAAACGCCAAATTACCGTTGATCGGATACACCAAACGCTGGCCAAGCAAGTCTTGAATCTGTACAGCGGCACCGTCATTAATAAAATCGGTATCCGCGATCAAGACTAAAGAGTTATCTGCAATGGCTTTTGCAATGTGGGGCGCGAAGACCTCGGGCGGCTCTTCAACAGGCTTTTGGGCTGCCTCAGCTGGGGCAGCTGCGGCCTCAGTTGCAGGCTTCTCATCCCCAGTTGGCTTATCTTTAGCCGCCTCGTCTTCGGGCTTTTTCTCTGGCTTAGGTTTGGGCGGACGACCATCCGGAAAAGCGGAGTTGAACTTGCCTTGCAGACGAATCGCAATCGGCAATTCTTGGCCCGCAGCTTTAAAGCCAGCCGTCGCCTTGTCGCCACGGTCTTGACCGCGCACGACCTCAATTAAGGCAGAATATTTTGATGAATGCATCAAGATTTCTTGCTTGAGACCAGCAACTGGCTGTCCACTGAAGGCACCAATGAACGGAAATAAAGTTCCGCCCAGGCGTGCCGTGGCCACGTCGGTTTGATCATAAGCAGAATCGTTTAGGCTCAGCAGCGTTGGCAGTGCGCTCGGGCCTTTGCCGACCATGTACTGCATGTCTGAGAGCATCTTGGTCGTATCGAGCGAAATGCCCCACGCCTTGGTCAGTCTTTCGAGATTTGACGGGATGCCGGTTGGCTCCATCCCACGCTGGCCTGGCGCGACATCAAAGAACGCAAACGGATCCAGCAAGGCAATCAGTTTGCCACCACGCATCACGAACTGATCGATACTGTATTCAGCATGCTCAGTGATGCCACGCGGATGATGAACCAGCAACACCTTCACCTTGGGATCAATATCTTTGCCGTCCATCGGCACCTGAACAACCTTGTAATCTCGCTCAAGTTCTGAGATAAATACTTGTTTAGGTGAAGGCGGTACCCCCATCATTGGGAAACCAGAATTACCAAAGACTGGCATCGGGCTCATGACCCCTAACACCGTCTTCTCTTTTTCAGTCACACTCGCAATGGCACGCGTAATGTCGTACTCGAGCAAGCGCTCGCGATCCATCGCAATATTAGACATTGCCGATTTACGATCGCCCTGCTTGACCGCAAGACCCAAATAAAAGCGATCGCCATTATCAAGGGACTGTGCTTGCACGCCATCAAGCGTGGCGGTCTCTTCAATGTCAGAGTCAGGCTGGGGATCAGAGGTCTCGATTGAGACTTTTCCACCACTGGCATTCCGGTATTCGATCAACAAGTCTTGCACTCGACGACCGTAGCCCTTTAACACCAAGGGCATACCCGCTTCAGATTGAGAAAAATAAAACCGAATGGTGATCGGTGCTTGTAGTTTTTTTAATACCTCGCGAGTGCCCTCAGACAGGGTGTAACTTTTAGCTTGTGTCAAATCTACACGCGAATAATAAAAGTACGCGAGGACGTTGACCGCCACCAAGCCGGCGACTGCCAGCGCGATCACGACAAAAGAGTTTCGATATAAACGATTCAGCATGATCACCCCTTAACCCGCACGATGACCGCGCAAGACCACACCTGTGGCAAATAACGAAAAAACCGAAATAGACACAAAGTAAATGACATCGCGGCTATCCAGAACGCCCTTTTGAAAACCATCAAAATGGGACAGCACTGAAAATCCTGCCATCACCTCAATACCCTCTGTGCCAATCCAGCGTCCGACCAAATCCAAGATGGGCGGAAACCCAAGTAGATTAAGAAGCAGGCAAATCATGATTGAAAAAATGAACGCAATCACTTGATTGCGCGTGCAGGCTGAGGCCAGCGAGGCAATCGACAAATAAGTCCCTGCAAGCAACGCACAACCCACGTAACCTGCCAGGATCGTGCCGTTATCAGGCGAACCCAACCAGTTCACGGTGAGCACCATCGGAAAACTCAACGCAATCGCTAAAATCAAGAAAGCCCACGAGGCTAAGAACTTGCCCAAAATTGCCTGCCAAGGGGCGATTGGCATTGTCAACAACAATTCGATCGTGCCTAGGCGATGCTCTTCAGACCACAAGCGCATGCCAACTGCAGGCACTAAAAACAAAAAGAGCCAAGGCATCCAGTTAAAAAACGCGGCCAACGACGCATCACCACGCTCAAAAAAACCACCGAAGGTGAAGGTAAAAATCCCTGCTAACAGCAGATAAGCAATTAAGAACACGAACGCGAGCGGCGACTCAAAATATGCTCGCCATTCTCTGGCTGCGATGGCTCTGGTGGCTGAAAGAATATTCATGTTTAGGCTCCGAGCTGCGCAGATGTTTGACGCTCGGCGCCAGTCACTTCACGAAAATAGTCGTCAATTCTTCCGGTTTTGGATCGTGACTTAAATTCACTAGGTGTACCTTGCGCCACAATGCGCCCTTGCGAGATGATCACGGCGCGACTACACACGGCCTCAACTTCTTCAAGCACATGTGTCGAGATGATGATCGACTTGGTGCGACCCATCTGACGGATCAGATCACGCATATCGTGCTTTTGATTTGGATCTAAGCCATCAGTGGGCTCATCCAAGATCAATACTTCGGGGTCGTGAATCAAAGACTGCGCCAAGCAGGTGCGTTGGCGAAAACCCTTTGACAGGGTATCAATCGTTTGCCGGAGCACGTTTTGCAACTGACAAAGCTCAATGACACGGTCGACCGCATTTTGCCTGGCCACACCGGTTAGGCCTCGTATGTCTGCGGTAAAACGCAGAAATGACAACACCGTCATGTCTTGATAAGACGGGGCCGATTCGGGCAAATAACCAATCTTGCGCTTGGCGAGTATGGGATCTTTCAACACATCAAAGCCGCAGACCGAGATCGAACCACCTGTTGGCGGAATGAAGCCGGTAATCATGCGCATCGTGGTGGATTTGCCGGCGCCGTTGGGGCCTAAGAAGCCCAGCACTTCGCCCTGACCGACTTCTAACGATAAGTCATCAACCGCCAACTGGCCTTTGAAGGATTTTGATAAATGTTGGATCTTAATCATAGATCTCTCGGTTAAAAATAAACATGCGGCTGGCTCTTGTATGGCTCGCAACACCAAAGCTTGTTCTCTTGCCTTAGGGTGTTGGGGTGACCAAAACAAATTCAAGCCGTATTTTGACAAAAAAAGTACTAAAAATCTAGCTTGGAGGTCTTCTGTGCACGAGTGCAGCCACACCTTATAACATTGTTAAGTGCAATAACGCAGAAGACAGGCTTGGTCTAAGCCTCAGATCCTCTAAACTTGGGCAGCCACGCGTCATACTCAAACAAACACTCGCAAACTTGGCTAGCTTTCAGTATGCTGCAAGCAATCGACTATAAAAAACAGAACCGCCCAAACGGGCTTGGCTAGCGCGAGCGGCCGGCGCTACGTTCACTGGGCGAGTTTGAAGGCACCGGAGACCTCAATGAAAAAGCGACTAGGCATTGCAATCGCAGTTCTTAGCTACACCCTTGCACTCTTATCCGGCGCTGCGCACGCTGCAGACAAACCAATCCGCTTGGTGATTTTTGCTGCCGGTGGCCCGGTCGACTTCGTCGCGCGCCAATTCGCTGAAAGGCTCACTAAAGCGACAGGCACTGATGTCATCGTGGAGGCTAAGCCAGGCGCCAATGGCATTATTGCCGCTCAGAACGTTATTTCAAGTGAAGCTGACGGGACCACACTTTTCTTTTCAAGCTCGGGGCTCTTTACGATCTCACCGATTTTTCAAAAACTCCCGTTCGATATTGATCGTGATTTAGTCCCTGTATCGCGTATCGTAATCAACGCCTCTGCTGTCGCCATCGATGCCAATATCCCGGCAAAGACAATCGGTGAGTTTATTGCGTACGCGAAGGCCAAAAATCAGACCATCGACTTTGGATCACCCGGAGTGGGCAATATCACTCAACTATGGATTGAACAATTTGCGGATGCGACTGGCTTGCAGCTCATGGCAGTGCCATACAAAGGAATCGCTCCGGTGATGGTCGATGTCATGGGTGGCCGACTAGCAGGCACGATTGGCGATTTACCGGCTTTTTTACCTCACATTAACTCAGGGCGCATGCGCGTGATTGGTTTGGTTGGCGAGACACGTAATCCTGCAGTACCGAATATTCCAACCGTTCACGAGCAAGGCTATCAAGGACTCAATGCCTTATCTTGGTATGCCGTCTTTGCATCGAGCAAAACGCCTAGTCATCTTGTTCAACAATTAAACACGTCGTTCAAACAGGTATTGTCTGAGCCGAGTTTGCGCGATTCACTCAGAGCGGCGGGTGTTGAGCCGGCAGCCTCAACCCCCGCTGAACTCGCAGCGCTTGTGCAAGCCGATCGCGCACGCTGGGCGACACTGATCAAGCAAAAACAATTGAAGATGGAGTAGGCGCATGATTCAAGCACATTTACGAACCCTCAGCGCGTTAATCGTTGCCCTACTCCTTATGCCGTTTGCGACCTGGGCTCAAACGCCCTACCCCTCCAAGCCAATTCGAATTATCGCGCCGTTTCCGCCTGGTGGCGCTGTTGATATTGTGGCGCGTACGCTGGCTCAACATCTGTCGACCGCCCTTGGTCAGCCTGTTGTCGTTGAAAACAAGCCAGGTGCCAATGGAACGATTGGCTCAGCACTTGTTGCAAAAGCTGAGCCCGACGGGCATACCCTTTTGCTCAGTTCCGTGGGCGCCATCACAATCATCCCCCACGTGCGCGACGTCGGCTACGATCCCCTCAAAAGTCTCATCCCCGTCACACAAGCGGTACGCCTGTCGTTGATGTGGCTGGCCAGGCTGGGGCTTGAGGCAAAAACGATGGCGGATCTCATTAAACTAGATCAGGCAGGGGTCAAGCTTTCGGCTGGTACCTCAGGCAATGGCAGCCCAAATCACATTGCCATTGAACAGTTCAATCTTATGGCAGGCACACGCATCATCGCGGTACCGTATCGCGGTGAGAGCCCTGCCCTGACCGACTTGATGGGAGGGCAAATTGACCTCGCAGTGATCACGCTCGTTGCGGCCGCCGTACCGCTCAATGCCGGTAGCATCAAGCTGCTAGCCACTTCGGGCTCAAAAGCCCCACCAACGATCCCTCAACTGCCTACAGTCGCCGAATCAGCGGGGCTGACCGAGTACTCAGTCGAGGCCTGGCAAGGCGTTTTTGTACCCGCAGGCACAGCGCCAGACATCGTCAAGCGTCTGAATACTGAAATCGTCAAGATCGTGCATTCACCCGACGTTAGCAAGTTCTTACTTGACCGAGGCTCTGAGCCTGTTGGTAGTAGTGTTTCAGAGTTTTCTGCCCTCGTGCAGAGTGAGTTTGTTAAGTACGGGACTTTAGCCAAAAAAATCCAATTAAAAGTTGAGTAACTGTCATGACGAACAATCTTTGTGTACGTTTTGTGAAAGCCGCTAGCGGTGCGATAGACGCGAGCCACTTTGCGCTGACGACTGAAGCCATGACAAGCGCTGAGCCTGGTGACATCGTGGTGCAAAATTCCTTCGTCTCGCTTGACCCTTACCAACGTCGTCAAATGATGCCAAACGCCGCCTACGCCAACCCATTGAATTTGGGTGACGTCATGGTAGGCCGAGCGATCGGACAAGTTGTCGAATCCAAGCACGCAGACTTTAAGGCGGGTGACTGGGCCTTAGGCCATTTTGGTTGGCAGCACTACACCAAGATCAAAGCGTCTGGCGCAGAGAAAATAAATCTAGATGGCTTCTCAGCCTCGACCTATCTGGGTGCGCTCGGCAGCCCTGGCGTCACCGCGTGGGTAGGGCTGCACGCAATCGCTAAAGCCGTGCCTTCGGATACCGTCGTGATCTCTGCCGCAACCGGTGCGGTCGGCAGCGTTGCCGCGGCCTTAGCGCGTTCAATCGGCTGTCGCGTGGTTGGGATCGCTGGCGGCCCTGTTAAATGTCAGCATGCGGTTGAAAAGCTAGGTTATTCGGTGTGCGTCGATTATCGTGATCCGAACTTCAAACAATTGCTTGCACAAGCAACACCCAACGGTATTGACGTTGATTTTGAAAACGTTGGCGGCACTATCTTTGATTGTGTGCTTGAACGTTTAAATGATTTTTCACGCATTGCGTTATGCGGCATGATCTCGCAATACAACTTGCTTGAGCCCGATGGCCTACGCAATATTAGCCAGATCTTAAACAAGAACGCTACACTGCAAGGCTTTCGGGTGACGAGCTATCCTGAGCACCGCGGACAAGCACAGCAAGACATCAAAGCGCTGCTACGCAGCGGCGCCTTGCAGCCCACCGAGACCTTTGTTGAAGGGCTAGAGGCCGCCCCTCAGGCTTTTGTGGATTTATTTAAAGGGGCGAACTTGGGGAAACTGGTGGTGAGGGTTTGATGGGGCACATTGAGTTCGAGCACCCTATTCCTTAAACAAAAAAACAGGATCCTCAATATGCTTCGCTTATTCGTTGTACTTATTGGAATAGTATTGTCCTCGTCTGCATCAACGCAACCGTCAGAGCAATACCCAACCAAACCCATCTGGATTGTCGTACCTTATGCTGCGGGCGGTGCGGTCGACATCATCTCTCGGGCCTTAGCCCAAGAACTCACTGCTCAACTAGGTCAGCCGGTGCTCGTAGACAACCGACCTGGCGCTGGGGGCAATGTTGGATCAGCTTATGTCGCGAAATCAAAACCTGATGGCTATGTCCTGTTAATGGGCGGGCCATCTCACACAATCGCCCATAAAATTTTTAATAATCTGACTTATGATCCAAGCAAAGATTTAGTGCCAATCGCAATGGTCGGCTCAGCTCCCTCGGTGCTGTTGGTCTCTACGAACTTAGGGATACAAAACGTTGCCGCACTGGTGAATTTGGCGAAGACCGCATCAAACTCGCTGACATACGGTCATGGGGGCCTTGGCACCACAAGCGAACACTTGGTCAGCGAACTCTTTCAACAGCGAGCTGGCATCAAGTTAGAGGGCGTGGCGTACAAAGGCGGTGCTCAAGCGATGCAAGATTTGATGGGCAACCAAATTCAGTTCATGTTTACAAACCTACTGAATGCCCTCCCTCATATCAAATCTGGGCGACTCAAAGCCTTGGCAATCGCACAACCTCAGCGTTCCGCCGTCATTCCAGATGTGCCGACTTTTTCTGAGTTAGGCATTGAAAATTTTAACGCGCAGGTGTGGTGGGGGCTCATGGGGCCCAACAACCTACCTACCAAGGTAATTGAGATCATCAATCAGACTGTCAATGCGTCTGTTGTAGCACCTTTGTTTAAGGACAGACTGATGGCCTTAGGCGCTCAGGTTCAACCTCTAACACCACAGCAATTCACTGAACGCTTTTTGGCTGAAAAAAATCAATGGGAACAAATTGTTTTACGGGCAAAGATTGAGCCTCAGCCGTAACACACGAGATAGCAAAAGAAAGCCGACACTTACGTTAATCTGGTGCTGCAATGCAATATCTTTTAGGTTTTTTGCAAAACACTACGAAGCGGCTTTTTGAATCGCCTCGATCTGATTAATGTTTTATATTGATTAGGTCGACAGAGGCATGAGCCACAGATCACAAACTTAGTCAACGTCGCGTACATTTAAACTACAGAGCGCGGATAAAGCGAATGCCAACAACAACCGTCGAAGATACTTTTTTATTTTATGAAGTCACGGGGCAAGGCTTGCCCATCGTTTTGACCACCGGCCTTGGGGCGGGCGCTGAGGCCCGAGCTGAATTGATCGCCGGGCTTGCAAAGCATCACAAAGTTCTGACCTATGATCAGCGAGGCACTGGCCGCAGTGGACCCGCCTCTCAGTCTCAATCCATTGAAGAATTTGCAACTGACATTGTCACTCTAATGGATGCTGCGAACATTGGCCGTGCGGCAGTCATTGGGCTTTCAACCGGGACGGGAATTGCAACGGCGCTGGCAGCAAATTACTCAAATCGCTTCTCGCATCTCATTTTAGGCGCACCCTGGACGTATGGAGATGCAGATCTTCATGTATTGCAAAACACACGAAAGACCGCTGCGCGCACGATGCCCGCCGATTTCTATATTCATTTCAATTCGATGCTGATCTACCCACCAGAATTTCGACGTAAGCACTTTAAACGTTTTGAAAACATGGCTGCTCAAGCGCTCAAATCACCACAAGATCCTGTAAAGATCGCTGCACGCCTCGATGCGATCCTTGCCTTCGACGCCCGCGAACTATACAAAAAAATCAACTGCCCTGCACTTGTGCTTGGCGCACGCGACGATCTCGTCATGCCCTATTGGTTTGCTCAGGATGCGGCAGCCGCAATATCAAACTCGCGCCTAGTCATCTACGAGCACGGGGGACATATGTTCCCTGAAACAAGGACCTCTGATTTCCTTCAAGAGGTCAATGCCTTTATTTCCTGACCTTAAATTGTTATTGACTTATATGCACTTCACCACTTAGCCCAGACAAATGCCCACCCATTTCATTAAAGAGGATATGTCATGTCAGATGATTCATTGCATCAATCCGCCATCGTCATCGATGGCTTGGTTGTTTCAAATTGGAGCAGACAAGTATTTGAAGATATGCATCGAGGTGGGTTGACAGCTGCAAACTGTACCTGCTCAATTTGGGAGGGCCTACGCGAGACTATGATCAATATCGCAAAATGGAAAAAAGCCTTTCTCGAGCACGCAGACATCATCATGCAGGTGCGCAACGCAGAGGATATTCATCGCGCAAAGCAATCAAACAAGGTTGGAATTATCCTTGGCTGGCAAAACACTAGTGCAATCGAAGATCGTCTGGATCTACTGCCTCTTTTCAAAGATATTGGGGTAGGTGTCATTCAAATTACTTACAACACGCAAAATCTTGTCGGTTCTGGCTGTTGGGAGCCCAATGACAGTGGCTTGTCTGGGTTTGGGCGAGAAGTCATCACCGAGATGAATCGCTTAGGGATTTTGATTGACCTTTCACACGTTGGACCTAAGACATCCGCTGACGCCGTTGCTTTTTCAAAACGACCTTGCGCTTACACCCATGTGGCTCCCTTTAGTGCCTTTAATAATTCGCGCAACAAAACAGATCAGCAACTAAAAGAAATTATCGCTAGTGGCGGTTTTGTTGGCGTCGCGACTTATCCGCCTTTTATGAAAACGGGTGTAAATACAAACCTAGATGACTGCGTAGATTTGTTTGAATACATGATCAATCTCTGCGGCGAAACCAATATTGGCATCGGCACTGATTCTACCCAGGGTCACGACGATGCCTTCTTTGACTGGTTACGCCACGATAAAGGTTATGCGCGCCGTGCAAATCCTGGTCGAGGGCGTGCGCCGTTTGTTAAGGGCATGGAAACACTCGCTGATTACCCGCGTTTGACTGAAGCCATGCAGCGCCGTGGTTGGAGCGAAAAGCGCATATGCGCGATTCTTGGTGAAAACTGGTTACGTTTTTTAGGTG
>CAMCZQ010000025.1 GCA_945887835.1 Bordetella parapertussis
ATCATCGGGGGCGGGATCAATCGCCCGTATGATGGCCTCAATCACCCCTTGATCAACTAAAAAATTCTGCCCAAACCGCTTGCGCGCCTGATGCGCTCGCACGCGCTAATCCTTCGCCTGACGTTGATTCTTTTCAAGACGATTGTCGATGTAGGACTGGTTGCGTACCTGCTGCAGCCAAGTCTCGAACGTGGCCGCTGAGCGTTGCGCAAAGAGACGCTGCCGAACCTGGTTACGTTGAAATTGCTCTGCCATGTCTTGGGTGCGGCGCTCGTCAACCACGATCAAATGCCAGCCAAAGACCGTTTGCACAGGTTGACTGACTTCGCCGATCTTGAGCGCTTTCATCGCATTCTCAAACTGCGGAACAGTTTCGCCCGGGTTCAACCAACCGAGAGCACCGCCTTGGGGGGCCGAGGAGTCGTTTGAAAAACGTTTTGCCAGATCAGAAAAAGAGTCTTGCCCACTGCTGATGCGCTCTCTGACCTGATCGAGCCTTTGTTTGGCCAGCTCCGCAGGCATCACCGCTGTCGTCTTAATCAGGATATGCCGAGCACGCGTTTGCTCAACCATCATCGGCCCAGTCGGCGCCGCAATACCCGTGCCTTGTGCTGGCGGGGGTGCTGCCTGCGCAACGGGTTCGGGCGCAGGCGCACCGCCGGCGCGGCCAAGCACCTTCAGGATATGAAAGCCGTTCCCACTTTGAAAAATGTTACTCACTTGGCCGTCAGGCACACCGGCCACGGCCTTCAAAAATAAGTCGGGCCAGTCTTTTACCAGACGCCCACCCATATCGCCGCCACGACCGGCCTCTGGGCCCTCAGAGCTTGCTTGAGCCAGTGCTTCGAAGCTTTCTCCTTTGCGCAAACGCGCTAACAAAGTTTGGGCCTTGTTACGCAGGGCTTTGACTTCAGTTTCGGTTGAGTCTTCAGGCACGCGCACTAAAATCTGCGCCAAACCCATGACAGCGGGTTGAACGGGCATCGCCCGAGGCTTGGGTGGCGGTGGGGGTGGAGGCGCTGTCATCGCAGTTGGTTCGCTTGACAGCAATCCGCCTGTTTGACGGGCTTTTTGTTCGCGCAAAAACGCGTCGACCTCAGCGTCGGTGACCAGAATCGTACTGTCGACCACACGTTGACGAAGACGATCAACCAAGACCTCTTGCCGAATCAAGCTTGAATAGTCGGCCCAAGTGACGCCAGACCCCTCGACTTGCTGACGCATTTGGGCCACGCTTACCTTATTGCGCCGTGCAATGTCTTCAATCGCTGCCTGCAAAAGCGGCTCGGTGAGTTCAACCTTAAAACGTTTGGCCTCTTGCGCCAGCAGGCGCTCGGTGATCAAACGTTGCAGCAACTGAGATTGCAGTAACTCATCGGGCGGACCCTGAGTCCGCTGTCGCGCAAGGTCGGCCTTCACCTGTCTGACGCGGGCGTCAAGCTCACCGCGCGTGATCACGTCTTTGTTCACAACCGCGACGATGCCATCGACCTCTTGTACGCCGGATGCTGGCGTTGCACCCTGCTTGGTGGTCGGGTTTGGGCGCGTGCTGCCTAAGTTATTGATCTGGGCATGAACGGTCAGCGATCCAAAAATAAAAAAACCGCAGAGCACTACAGCGAGGGACTTACGATAACAAGTGACGCCGAACATTATTCGTACCTTTCAAATTTACTGACATTGGGTACCGCAGGGGTGACTGCCTCGTAACCCGGAATCGCTCTGCCAATAATGGCCATCGGGTTTTGCCCTAAGTTACCAATGCCACCGAGTTCAAGCTGAAAAAATACTGCCGAATTGGTTTGATCTGCACTGACGACATAACGTTGAAAAACCACGCGTCCTGACCAGCAACAATCGCCTTTGTACTCGACCCCCAGCACGCCTTGTGTCACTTTAGGCATGGATACCGTGACGCTCGGATCAAGAATACTTTGCGCGTAAACGCGGTTAAACGAATAATCGACGCGACCCACGGTATACCATTTTTTTGCCAACGGCCACTGAAACGAGCCACTGATCTGGTTTTGGCCCTGCGCCTGATACAACGCCAGCGAAGGAGGGTTGATCTGATACCGATATGAAAGCGCCAGCATCGCCAGACGCTGGGGCCGCCAGCGAGCAACCACCTGTGCACGATCCCACTGATTTTGGTATGGGTCGTATTGAAATACCGCAGTCGTATTAATTTTGTCGGTCAGCGCAGCGCTAGTACCAATCAATATTTCGGATTTTGTATTGGTGCGAGGCACCTCAAATGGCAAGGTGACCATTTGATCTTCAAAATAATAGCGCTGTGCAACGCCGAAGCTAAAGCGTTCAAAACCCGTTTCTTGATCCAACCAACGCGTGGTCAGCGCCAGCGTGGCCTGATTGGCGTTGGCGATACGATCCCAACCACCCGCATAGATATTCTCTTGAAACGCCTGAGAGAAGTTAAAGTCTGCCAGCGTGGTGTCGTACACCGGAAACTGCGACTGATCGCGATAAGGCACCTTCAAATAATACGCACGCGGCTCGAGTGTTTGCATCGCGGGCTTGCCAAAAAACGTGGTTTCGCGGTCAAAGGTCATGCCCGAATCGAGAGACATAATCGGCAAGACGCGCGAGTTTGACGCTTGCCCATAGCCGTACCAGTTTTCAAGGCCATACCAGTCTGTTTGATACTGCGTCGCACTGAGTGCAATTTTTGGTGTGACGTACCAGCCGGGCCGCACGATCGGATATGAGATCGAAGAGTATGACGTGGCGCGCGAGCCATCGGGCTTGTAACGCAACGAGCCGCCGGGCCCGTACGGAAACCGCTGATCGAGCGGCATTTCAAAACGGGTAATGGTATTTACGGTCTGAACATCAAAACCGCCCAAGTCAAAGCGCGCGCCATTCACTGTGAGTTCGGGCACTTTGTTATAGATCGGTGCAACCGACGTGCCGGTTGGGCGCAGCGTTTGATAGGTTTGCACTTGCGCGCTGGTTTGCCAGAACTCGTTGGCCCAACCGGCACCCGCCTGCCGTGGCAGATACGTGGTGGTTGACTGGTTCGTCGCCATCGTTGCAAAGTCATTAAAGTAATTGTCGTCAGACACGCCACTAACGTTGTAGCCCGCAAAAAAGCCACCCCCCAGTCGCTGGATGTGATTAGCGGTGTACAGCCAGCGATCGGTTCCGGTTTGAATATCGTTTTTTAAGTAGGTGCCCGCCATCAAGCCGCCGTAGTTTTCGCCCATATAGCGAAACTCGTTGCCCAATTGCAAGCCGTGTTTTGACATCCCACGCAGCTGTGCGGTCATATCCATGTTGGGCGCAAGATTAAAATAATAGGGTTGCGAGTAATCGATACCGGTGTTGCTGGTTGCGCCAAACGTGGGCAACAGAAAGCCTGACTTACGTTCTTTTTTGAGCGGAAACGACAAATACGGAGACGCCAAAATCGGCACGTTTTTAAAATACAAAACGCCGTTGCGCGCCACGCCCTCATTGGCGGCAAAATCCAGATCGAGCTTCTCGGTTTCGATGTACCACGAGGGCTGCGGGCAAGGGCAACCGCTATAGGTCACATCAGTCAGGCTCATCTGATTTTTGTTGTAAACATCCGCCCACGAGCCCACGCCAGCGCCACCATTTTCAATCCAAAAATTAGGTTGATCCACTGTCGCGGTGCCGTCGTCGGACTTATACAAAATGCCCGTGCCCGCAATCACGTTGCCGTCGCGAATCAGCCGCGCGTTAATTTGGGCATCCATCACGCCCGTGCCTTTGTTGTAGTCAATAATGCTGGCCTTTAAGACGCCATCTTGCCGCCTGACCACGGCGTTGCCCTGCATTTGGAGATTATTTTGGCCGTCACCCTGCAGCCGCGCGGCTTCGATAAACATCGGCATCGTTTTGTCTGAGGCCGTCGCGCGACCGAGGCGCGGCGACACCCTCAGGCCCGGTACCAAGAGGTTTTCGGCGTTTGGTGTGCCTTGGGGACTTGGCGCAAACACGCCAGGCGTCTGCGCACTCGCGACACCCAACAACATCAGCAGCAACAACCAATAAATGATACGCACGTTTGAAAGAGTCACCTGAATCGACATAGCAAATGGCAAGCGTGCCCGAGCGCCCTTTGCTTAAAAAGGCACCGACAGCCAGTATTATAGAGAACAGGAGCGTATTTGCCGCAGGTTTGCGCGAGCTTTACACCTAATCCCCCCCTTTCTCGAACCACTGACCTGCCCATGACCTTGCCGACACACCCGACAGATCCAAGAATGTCTTTATTGCTCAAATGGTTAGCCACGTTGAACGCCGATCTTGGTTTGCAAAGCGACTCGTTGGCACCCGCCTCGAGTGATGCAAGTTTCAGACGTTATTTCAGAATTCGGGCGCGTGCCGGCACCCTGATTGTGATGGATGCCCCTCCACCCCAGGAAAACTGCCACACTTTTGTCGAGGTGGCGGGGCGGCTGGCCGCGGTAAAGCTGAATGTGCCAAAGATACTGGCGCAAGACTTGACTCAGGGATTTTTACTATTGTCTGACCTCGGGCCAACAACGTATTACGCCAAAATTCAACAGGGGCTAACCGACACCGAGTGTCAACGCCTGTATCGCGACGCCCTCAGCGCTTTAGTGCGGTTGCAAACCGCTGACCACCATGGCTTGCCTCGTTACGACGCCAAGCGTTTAAAAGACGAGTTGAGTCTTTTTATTGAGTGGTACGTCACCAAGCACTGCAAAACCAGTCTCGAACCCGCAGTCTTGCAACAGTTAGAACAGGTGTTTGACGCGTTGGTGGCTCACAACGCCGCCCAACCCGTCGTATGCGTGCACCGTGATTTTCATTCTCCTAATTTGATGCTGTGCGAAGACCCCGTGCACGGCCTGAACCCCGGTGTGCTTGATTTTCAAGACGCGGTGGCCGGACCGATTACCTACGATCTGGCCTCGCTAGTCTTTGACGCTCGCACAACTTGGGAGGAGCCCCAACAACTCGACTGGGCGATTCGCTATTGGGAGCTTGCGCGCAAGCAAGGCCTGCCCGTCGCGCCAGATTTTGCCGACTTTCATCGTGATTACGAGTGGATGGGTCTACAGCGCAATTTGCGTATTCTGGGTGTCTTCGCGCGACTCGATCAGCGTGACGGTAAGGCTAGCTACCTGGCGCATCTGCCACGCGTGAATCAATACGTGCGTCAAGTCGCCGGACGGTACCTCACTTTTAAGCCTCTGCTCCGGGTGCTGGATCAACTCGATCAGGTGCAGACTAAAGTGGGCTACACCTTCTGATGCGAGCCATGATTTTGGCCGCGGGGCGCGGCGAACGCATGCGACCGCTCACCGACCACTTGCCTAAACCCTTGATACCCGTGGCGGGTAAGCCTTTAATCCAGTGGCACCTCGAAAAACTCGCGCGCGCAGGAATTTGCGACGTTGTGATCAATCACGCCTGGTTAGGCAGCTTACTTGAGCAAGCACTCGGTGATGGCCACGCGCTCGGTTTGCGCCTTCGCTATTCGGCCGAGGTCACCGCACTCGAAACTGCCGGAGGAATCGCAACCGCCTTACCGCTCTTGGGCGAAGAACCGTTTCTGGTGCTCAACGGCGATATTTGGTGCGACTGGGACCCAACTCAGGCGCACGCCGTCGCGCGGCAACTTGTGGTGCAGCAAGATTTGGCGTGGCTGCTGATGGTGCCCAATCCGGCACAACATCCAGCCGGCGACTTTTTTTTGACTCACAACGGGCGCGTGCATGACGAGATCTCGCGCGCACCCCACGCGCCGCGGCACACGTTTTCAGGCATTGGCGTTTATCAGCCCAAACTTTTTGCGCAAACCCCGGCGCACCAACCCGCAAAACTCGCGCCGCTACTTCGCGAGGCGATGGCCGCTGAACGCGTAGTGGGCAGGTTGCACCCGACAGAATGGATCGATGTCGGCACCCCCGAACGCTTAGCAGCACTCGAAGGTAAAATAGTGAAGATGTATGAAAAAAAATAGGTTTCAAGGATTGTATGGTTATTCGTGTTCAACCTAAGCGGGCCATTTTTAAACCCGCACCCTACGACACCCACCGGCGCGCGCGTCGGCTGCCCAGCTGGTTGATTTTATTGTTATTAGGCGTGCTTGCCGGGGGCAGTGGCATGCTGGTTTTACAAACCAGCTATGGCCCCAAGCAACTGACAACAACTGAAGCGCAAAAGCTAACCGAAGAGCTCAACAGCGCAACGCTTGAACGCCAGCGCCTGCAAACAAAATTCGACGAGCAAGCTCGTTTACTTGAGGGCGCGCGCGAACAAAGCGAGGCGCTGAACCGAACACTCAAAGACGACCTCGCAAGCGCACAGGCGCTTTTGACACCTCTTAAAACTCAACTCGCTTTATTTGCGCAAACACTTCCCTTTGATGCGCGTTTTGGCCCGATCGGGGTCAGCACAGCCACCTTTATTCAAGAAAAGGGCAGCGCCAAACTCACTTATCTTTTATGGTTGCTGCAAGACAAACCCGAGCGCCCTGAGTTCAAAGGGCTGCTTGAATTCAGCTTTGAAGGCGTCTTCGCTGACGGTCGCCCTGAGACCGTCACGCTGGCGCGCAGCCAAGTGGCGTTTGGACATTATCTGCATATCTCGGGTCAGGCCGATTTACCAGCTGGCTTTGTCGCACGCCGCGCCAATATCAGACTGTTTGATCTTGACGGCAAGCGCCAGATCACCTGGCGGGTGTTTGCGCTCACCGCAAAATAAGCACATTCACTTGAACGGAACAAGGGCAGCCCGACATGTTGCGCTAGCCGCTCAGCATACGGGGGCGCAACGTCTGGGTTGCTGAGCGATACCGGCTAAAGGCTAGCCGTTTATACTGCGGGCACTCCTAAGGTGCTGATTTGCATTTAACGTCCTCTGTCGCAGCAAGGTTTGGCGCATCAACGCTGACGCAACGCCTGTGCGGGCTTGTGGGGCTTGGTTTGCTGTTTCATCTGGTGTTTGGCAGCTTACTCACGCTGTCGGTCGACGAAGCGCACTACGCTTTATACGCAGACAAACTCGCACTCAGTTATTTTGATCATCCGCCCTTAGTGGGCTGGCTGCAGTGGCCACTCGTCGCGCTGGGCACACACGATGGCGTGCTGCGTTTGATCCCACAAATACTGTGGGCGTGCGCCTGCCTGCTTGCTCGCAACCTCGCACGCGCACTTCCTGTTGTGGTACCAAGCTGGTCGAGCGACCCCCGTCACAAAGAGGTCGCAGGCCTTTGGGCGGTCGCACTTGTTGTGCTAGCCCCCCTGCTGCATGTCTTGGGGGTCGGCCTGCTGCCCGACAGCTTGCTGATGGTGCTCACGCTTTTGCTCATGCAGGTCACGCTCAAACTCAGCACGCTCAAACCCGCGGCAAACAGCGCAAGCGCTCAACGTCTTTGGTGGCTTGCGCTTGGCGGCTTACTCGGACTGGCAGGCCTGTCAAAATACACCGCCATTCTTCCCGCTGCCGCTGTCATCTTGACCTTGTGTAGCACGCAAGGCTTGCGCTGGCTACGCACCCCTGGCCCTTGGCTGGCACTCGCGCTCGCCTGTTGTCTGGTCGCCCCGGTGTTTGTCTGGAACGCGCAGCACGAGTGGGTGTCGTTTGTCTATCAACTCAAACATGGCAGCGGCGGTCAATGGCAAGCGCGTAGGCTGCTGGGGTTTGTTGGCTTGCAACTTGTTGCCTATGGCCCTCTTTTATTCTTGGGCGGTTATCTGGTAGTGCGCCAGTTAACCGGCGGGCGCAACTGGCAAGCGCTTGGCTTACTGAGTTTTTTTCTGCTTCCTTTTTTAGTCACGGCTGCGCTAGCGGGCGGCGGTGGCAGTCTGCCGCACTGGACCGCCCCTGCCTGGCTTGCCTTGATCCCCTTTGCCGCCAATGCGCTGGCCGCCTGCTGGCGTTCAGGCAAACGTCAATGGATCCTCGCTTTCGTACGCACTCAGGCCATTATTTGTTTGCTTGCTTTTAGCGCGCTATTTTTTGTCGGGATTCCCGGCGTCAGTCAGCAGCATGCCTGGGGCAAAAAGAACCCGCTGGCCGACCTGTGGGGCTGGGACCGCGCGGGCGACCGAGCACGCGAGTTGGCGCAAACTCTTAATATTCAGGCGCTTTCAGTTAAAAACTGGACGCTCGCCAGTCGTCTGGCCTGGTATGCCCGCCCGATTGACGTGGTGGTACTGGACACCCGCTTTGACCAATTCGACTTATGGTTTGGGCAACTTTCAACAGGACAGGACAGTATTTTTGTAAACTGGTCACAAATGTCCTTTGATTTACCCATGCAAGCGGGCGGTTTTGAGTCTTGCACGCGGGTTGAGCAACTGAATATCGAGCGGCTGGGTAGGTTAATTTCAGACTTTAGCTTTTATCACTGCCGTAACTGGGGGGGAGCGCAAGCGCCCACTCACTCAGGTAAACCGAATTGAAAAATACTTTTAAATTACTTTGGCCCTATCTGCGGGTGGTGCTGTCGCTTTTGCTGTTATGGCTGGCCGCGCGCAACATCGACTGGCAGGCGCTGCGCTCGACAAAGATCGAAATCCAGCCGCTGTGGTTCGTGCTTGCGCTCGCCCTGCTGGTATGTGCAAACCTCTTAGCGGTCGTGCGTTGGGGCTGGTTGTTGCGCAGCCTTGGGCTTTATCGCCCCGTCTCTGAATACATCACGCTTTATTTTGCTGGTGGGCTCATCAATCAGGGCTTGCCCAGCACGATTGGCGGTGACAGCTATCGCGCCGTCGAGGCCAGCAGGCTTGCCAGGCCGGGCGCTGCGACGGCCCCTGAGCCCTCGCTCTCGCAAGAGCTTCACTCACCAGTCGATTTACAACAGGCCCCGCCGCGCCTGCGTCTGGGCTTTTTAAGCGTCGCGTTTGATCGGGGCTTAGGTCTGGTGGGCAACAATATTCTTGGGGCACTAGGCTTGCTTTTAAGCGGCACCCTGATCGCACCGTGGGCGCCTGTCTTAGGCGCCTGGGTGCTTGGCGCTATGCTGGGCGGCGCGGCAGTCGGTTGTTTGTTGCTGAAGCTGCCACGCACCCGCAGCATGCTTGCGACGCTGCTTGCCAAACTTGGCATGAGTCAGGCCCTAAAAGGCGTTGACACCGCTCTGGGTTGGCCACAGGTCGTCGTGCAGCTGACGATTTCTGTTTTAACCCATACGCTGGCGCTGTGCGCCTTCTGGTGTTGCCTGCGAGCCTTTGGCGTCTTTGCCCCCTTCGCCGCTTTGATGGTCGGGCTGCCCGCTCTAGGACTCTTGATGATGTTGCCCATCAGCATCTCGGGCTGGGGCCTGCGCGAGGCTACGCTTTCGGCGGCACTGGTGTTGTGGGATGTTGATAGCGGCGTCACCGTTTTAGCCTCGGTGAGTTTTGGGATTGTGACCCTCGCGACCTATTTACCGGGCGCGCTCTCGCTGCTGCGGCGTCGCCGCTCTGACGCCTCGAGCGCGACCGCCAGCAAACGCACCCAAGACGCGTCAAACGCAAACACCGCAGCCACGTCTGCAGCTTCACGTTCAGAGCCAAGCTTATGAGTCTAAGCGTTGACACCATGCGTACGATTGATCATCGGGTCGGCGTGCCGCTCTGTGCGCTTGCCACTCCTTTTGTCGTGCTCTTTGATTGGCTCAAAACATTGTTAGCGGGGCCTGTTAGCGCACCACGCAAGCTGCTGTTCATTGAGCTTTCAGAAATGGGCAGTGCGATTTTAGTTGACCCCGCGATGCGCGCCGCGCAAGCGCGGGGTGCTGAAATATTTTTTCTAATTTTTAAAAGTAACCAGGCAAGCCTGAGCTTGCTCAATACGGTCCCCGCGGCAAACATCTTCACGATCGACGCCTCGTCACTCGTGAGTCTGGTGTCCGACACGGTCAAGTTTTTGTTTCAAGCCCGTGCCAAAAAAATAGACACCGTCATCGACCTTGAATTATTCTCGCGCTTTACCGCGTTGTTAACGGGCTTATGTGGTGCACGGCGACGCGTGGGCTATCACATTTTTCATGGCGAGGGCCTGTGGCGCGGCAACATGCTGACCCACAAAGTGCATTACAACCCGCACATTCATATCGCTAAAAACTTTCTGTCCTTGATACACGCTGCGTTCTCAACCCAGACCGAGCAACCGTTTAGCAAAATTCACATCACCGACGCCTCGATTCAAATCGCGCAGGCGGTGATTAAACCTGACGATAAACAAGCGGTTCTTGAGCGTATCGAGCGTTTAGCGCGCGAGGCCCAGCGCCCTTTTACGCTTGGCCGTCAACCTTTGCTGTTAGTGAACCCGAATGCCAGTGAGTTATTAGTGCAGCGTCGTTGGGCGCCCGAACGTTTTTCGGCCTTGATCGTTGCGTGTCAAAACAAATGGCCGGACTGCCTGATTTTGATTACAGGCTCGCCGGCTGAATACGCCTATGTTGAAAACGTTCGCCTCGGGGCGAGTGTGCCTCACGCCTTGAATTTTGCGGGTCAGGTCTCGTTTGCCGAACTCCCCGCGCTGTACACGCTGGCCGACGTCATGGTGACCAACGATTCCGGCCCAGGGCATTTTTCTTCGGTCACGGGTTTGCACACCGTCGTGCTGTTTGGCCCAGAAACTCCTGCGCTCTATGGCTCATTGGGCAAATCAATCCCAATCACTGCGCAGCTTGCCTGCTCGCCCTGCGTGAGCGCGGCCAACCACCGTAAAACACCCTGCGCGGATAACGTCTGCATGCGTGCGATTAGCGTTGACCAAGTTCTTGAAAAAATGACGCTTCAATTTGCCGCGGCGCGCGCCAATGCGTGAAGTGCCGTCGTCTGACGCACCCAAACACGACGTGACCCAGCCACTGGTGAAACGCACTGCGTGGCTGTGGTGCTTGCTGCCTTTAGTCATTTGGGGTCTGGTCGAACTCAGCAGCGAGCCGATTACGCTCTTTAGACAGCTCAACACGGCCACCAAGCTCTTACCCGATTCCGTATGGGTGTTTTTTAATATGCTAGGCAACGGCTGGGGCGTCTTTGCTTTACTGTGCCCGCTTTTAGTCTTGGCGCCTCGCGCTTTAATGGCGACGCTTTGCGCCGGCGCCTTTGCCGGAGTCGTCTCGCGAACGCTCAAGCTCAGCTTGCAGTTTCCGCGTCCGGCCTCGGTCCTTGACCCCGCTAGTTTTCATATCGTTGGCAATCCACTCACCTCACTGGCCATGCCCTCTGGTCATACGCTCACCGCTTTTGCGCTTGCGACCGCTCTGTATTTCAGTGTGTCGCCCTCAAAGCGTCGGTATGCCGCGTGGCTATTTGTCCTGGCCGCGCTCTCGGGTTTGGCTCGCGTGGCGGTGGGTGCGCACTGGCCCGCGGATGTCTTGGCCGGGGCATCGATTGGTCTTTTCAGCGGCATGCTGGGCGCCACCCTCGCGCAGCGCATCCCGGTCAACTTATTAGCGGCTCAGGCTTGGCCTCTTCGTGCGGCGAGTGCGGGAGCCGCGCTTTGTATGTATATCCTTTTGACTGAGCGTCTGGATTTTGACGAGACACGGCCCTTTCAGTATTTGGCAGCTGCTGTGGCAGCGCTTGGTCTGACATGGTTTGTCAGGCAAACGCTCAGGCCTCGTAAAGAGGCCTGAGTCAAGTCTACTTTTGACCGGTTTCAGCTTTATACCGCGCAAGGTTTTCTGCGTTGGGCGGATACAAGCCTGGCAAGGCCTGGCCTTTTTGGACTTGTTCCATAATCCAGTTTTCGAGGTTCTCTTGGGCTTGAGCGCTGACCAAGACGTCGTCTAGCAGCGCAGCTGGGATCAGCACCGCGCCATCATCGTCAACGACCACCACGTCGCCCGGAAACACAGCCACACCGCCACAGCCGATGGGCTGCTGCCAGCCAACAAACGTCAAACCCGCCACCGACGGAGGGGCTGCTGCGCCCGAGCACCAAACCGGCAAGCCCGTACCCAGCACCCCAGACAGGTCACGTACGACGCCGTCTGTGACCAAGGCTGCGACTTTTTTCTTAGCCATACGGGCACACAAAATATCGCCAAAAATACCGGCATCGGTCACACCCATCGAATCGACCACCGCAATGCAGCCCTCGGGCATGTCTTCGATCGCACCGCGGGTTGAGATCGGTGACGACCATGATTCGGGTGTCGCCAGATCTTCGCGCGCAGGAACAAAACGCAAGGTAAAGGCACGCGCCACTAAGCGCGGCTGCCCCGCACGAATCGGCTTCGTGCCACGCATCCAGACATTGCGCAAACCTTTTTTAAGCAAAATAGTCGTAAGCGTTGCGGTCGAGATATTTGACAAAATTTCAATGACTTTTGAGTCAAGCTGCATGTTGATCATGATGAAATCCTCTCTAAGTTTTTCTCTTGCCGAGCAGTTAAACGTTTGATGTCGGCGATATCAAGCGCCGATAGTTTTGGACCAGGCTTGCGAATCGCGGCCGAAGCAATCGCACCGCGCTCAGCCAAGATGTGTTTGCGCACCGCCAAACCAATCCCACCTTGCTGTTCGTACTTGGCCAACGGCAGGTAAGCATCAAAAATATCAAAGGCACGCTCAACCTTACCAGCCGCATAAGCAGCGCAAACATCTACCATCATTTCAGGGTACGCAAAACCAGTCATCGCGCCATTGGCACCACGCACCAGTTCTTCGGGCAAGAACAGCCCGCCACCGTTACCCGTCAATATCGAGATCTTGCGCAACTCGCCTTTTTGCATGGCGCTGCATATCGCACTGAGCTTGGCCAGGCCTGGCCAGTCTTCGTGCTTAAGCATGACACAGCGCGGTGAGTTTTTAAGAATTTTAAGAATGACGGCCGTCGACATCTGCACCGTGGTTGAAACCGGATGATCTTGCAGCGCCCAAGGTACGTCAGGGCCAAGGGTTTCGTTGACCATCTCAAAGTAGCTGCTGATCTGATCGTCGGTGCGCACGGTCGCAGGCGGCGCCACCATGACGCCCGCCGCGCCCATATCCATCACGCTTTTGGTCAATTCTCCCATTGGCGCAAAGCCCGGGGCCGAAGCACCCACCACCACGGGCACCTTACCCTGTACACGCTTGAGCACCTGACGCACAAACAAGCGTGATTCTTCGGCTGTCAGTTTGGTGGCTTCGCCCATAATCCCCAAAATAGTCAAGCCGGTGACACCGCGTTCTAGACAAAAATCGACCATGCGATCGGTGCTCGGCAAATCGAGCTCACCGTTGTCTTTAAACGGTGTGACTGTAATCAGATAGACCCCTTGGGCCGTCTCGTTGAGTGTGTTCAAAATGCTTCCTTATCTTAGGTAGGCTTGGGGGTTACCCGCTTGTCACAACCACGTACAATCATTAGTCTAAGCCATTGACAACATGAGTGCTTGCGTTTAGCGAGCAACGGCCCGGAGACCGCAAAAAAAATGAGCAAAATACTTTCTATTTTTGGATACTTAACCGCTTTTTATTTCGGCACCTTGGGTTTTCCGGCCCAGGCACAAGACTATCCGCGCCAACCCATCAAAATCGTTGTGCCTTGGGCACCCGGGGGCAACGTTGACATCACTGCCCGCACCATTGCACCCGCGCTATCTGAAATACTCGGACAACAAGTCGTGGTCGAAAACAAGCCCGGCGCCGGTGGCTTTATTGGCACGCTAGGCGTTGTACGTGCGGCACCCGACGGCTACACCTTGTTGCTTGGCTCGAGCGGTTCGATCGCTGTCGGGCCCGCGCTCGATCAAAAAGCACCTTACGATCCCACCAAAGATTTAACTGCCATCGGCCCGATTCACGAAGCACCAATGGTATTGAGTGTTTCAGCTAAGGGCCAGATTAAAAACTTTGCTGATTTCACCGCTAAGGCCAAGGCTGCCAATTCAGCAGTCTCGATCGGCTCAGCCGGTAATGGCTCAAGCCAACACCTTGCGCTTGAACTCTTAGCGTTAAAGATGCAACTCAAACTCACCCATATCCCCTACAAGGGGAGCGGCCCAGCGCTCAACGATGCTGTAGGCGGTCAAATCGACAGCATCCTCGATCAAGTCATCGCCTCGATCGGTCATATCAAAGGTGGCACACTTATCGCGATCGCGCAAAGCGGCAATACACGCTCAGCACTCTTGCCCGAGGTGCCGACCTTTCAAGAGCTGGGTGCAAAGGATGTTGATATTTTGACGTTCACCGGCTTGTTTGGCCCAGTGGGGATGCCTGCGGCAGTGACCGACAAACTCACCGCTGCACTGAAACAAGCGCTCGCGACAACAGCCGTGAAAGAGCGCTTCAAAAGTTTAGGCGTCGATATCATGAGCCTTGACCGTGCTGCGTTTACACAATATGTGGCCAAAGATTTTGCAACATCAAAAGCGATTGGCAAAGCTGCCAACATTGTGATTAATCAGTAGCCGCGAGCCGCTTGAGCAGCGCCTGACCCGTTTCTTTGGTACCAAACTTGCCGCCCATATCGCGTGTGGACTCTTTTGCGGCAATCGCTTGCGTCACGGCCTGTTCAAGTGCCTGACTGGCTTGAACAAACTCAGGTCGACCTTTGCGCTGCCCGTACCAAGTCAGCAGCATCGCAGCCGAACAAACTTGCGAAAACGGATTGGCAATATTTTGCCCGGCGATGTCAGGCGCCGAGCCGTGTACGGCCTGCGCCATCGCATAAGTGGTACCGGCATTAATTGACGCCGCCATGCCCAGGCTGCCTGCAAGTTCGGCCGTCAGATCAGACAAAATGTCACCGAACATATTGGTCGTGACGATCACGTCGTAGCGTTCAGGAGCGCGCACCACATGCGCCATCATCGCGTCGACGATCACATCATCCACCTGCACAGACGGAAACTCTTTAGCCACCGCGAGGCAGGAATCGATAAACATTCCATCGCCGATGCGCAGTACGTTTGCCTTGTGCACGATCGTCACATGTTTTTTACGTGTTAGCGCAAGCTCAAAAGCCGAGCGCGCGATCCGCTCGCAGCACTGACGCGTGATGCGGCGCAACGACACGACCACATCCGGTGTAATTAGCATTTCACTCCCACCCGATTCGACATTACGATCGGCATAAAAACCCTCGGTGTTTTCGCGTACCACCACCAAGTCAAGAGGCTTGTAAGTGGTGCCACTGCCAGCGTACGTTTTCGCCGGCCGAATATTTGCAAACAGGTCGAGTCCTTTTCTAAAAAACTTTGAAGGATTGATTTCACCTTTTGACTCGTCTTTGAAATCATAGGTCGCCATGGGTCCCAAGATCAGCCCATCGGCTTTTTTGACCGATTCCATTAAGCCCTCGTGGATCGTCGTACCGTATTTTTTTAGACTCGCATGCCCAGCAATATCATGCTGTAAATTTAAGTCTAATTGATAGCGCTGAGAAACGAGTTCTAGCGCGTCCACTGCAACCGAGACGGTTTCAGCACCGATACCATCACCTGGAAGCACAATAATTTTCATTTTTTTTAATCTCTCGTTTGGTTTTTTAAGTTTAATCGAACCTTAACCGATCTTGTGGGCCTGCGGCAGCCTGCATACGCTTGTGATAAGCCTCACGGCTATGGTCTATGGGCTTAACTTGAGTGCCCAAATAGAAATTCCAAAACTCTGTTGTCAACGTACTGACGCGTTGCCAGGTGTGGGCGTTGTTTTGCTCAGACTCTGGCGCCTCTCGGCTAAAGTGCAAGGCATCGATCGGCTCGCCCGCAAAGCTCATGTGGTCGGCCTGGGCAACCAGCAACTCTTGTCGGTGTGCGACAGGCAAGTGGTCGTATACCCATTGACGCTGGCTGACTGGTACCCCCAAGCGTACCGCGCCGGTGCCGTCTTTAAACGTCACCTGACCATCGAGCGTGCCTGTGATACAAAAAAAGGGGACCTTGACTTGCCCCATCGCTGCGGCCCGCTCTTGTGACATCGCACTCGGAGAAAAAGCGATGGCTGCTTTGATCCGACGATCTAGCAAGCCCGTGCCCCCCTGGCCCGTGATCGACTGTACCGTCAGTGCACCATAAGAATGACCTGCAATTCCGATACGCGTCGCATCAAGATAAGGCTTCAACATAGGCAGTTCAAGCAAATAATCGAGCGCAAAACTGCAATCTTTGACCCTTAAGGCGTACTGCGGAGCGGCGATCGCCTCGGCAATCGTGCTCTTTAGCGACTTTTTTTGACTAGTTTTCCAGATGCTGTCATCGGTCACGGGGTGCGCAAGGGTCACGACCAGATAGCCTGCCTGGCGCCACGCCTCACACCAGGCCGCGCCGTTCGAGACACCGCTCCCGAGCCCCGGCGAATACAAAAGTAAAGCGGTTGGGGTCTTTTGTGCTGGCAAGCGAAGCTTAAGTTTGAGCACACGTTTTGTTGTCGGGTCGAGCACCTGCAAAATCTCGGGGTCTTTGAGCGCCAAACTTGGCTTGGCGCCCAGGCCAAAGAGCGCAAGCGCCGCAAGCGTTTGCCTGCGCAACACGCTAAAGGACCGTTTCTTAAGCATAGACACACCAGGTAGCCGGACTAAAAAGCGTAAGCGTCGCGAACCGCTTACGTCCCCTTCTATAGTAGCAATTGAAGCGATTTCACCAAAATCTTAAGGACGGGGGTGGATTAGGGTGAGTAGTCGTGGCCATTTTTGTTAAACTTTGCTTATCGGTGCTGGCACGTACAGCGTCTCGCGCTTTCACTCCACTCACTCGCTACCTCTGCATGCCCGCTTACAAGTTTGTAAAGCATCACACCACGCAGCTGCCATGAGCTTCGTTTCTCCAGAGTTCGCACTGCTCGCCCTGATATTTTTCCCTGTGTATTGGGCGCTTCACCGTCACCGCGCGCTTCAACTTGGGTTTTTAACCGTCTCAGGCTACGCTTTATACGCCACTTGGTCGGTCCAGTTTGCCTGTATTTTGCTTATCTTTAGCGTCTATGTCTGGTTGGCAGGTCGGTGGCTGCACGCTTCGACTACGCACCGCCCGCGCAAACTCTGGTTCATAGTAAGTGTTTTGGTGAGTTTGGTGCTGTTGCTGGCCAGCAAGTATTACGAATTTGTCAGGCAGCTGCTCACTGACTTGATGCTCAATATCGGATTGCAAGTTTTTTTACCTGCCATCGACCTTGTTGCACCGGCTGGAATTTCGTTTTTTACCTTCCAGGCTGTCACCTATCTGGCCTGGCAGTACGAAAGTCAAGCACCACGAGCCTCGTTTCTTCATTTACTTTTATTTTTGTCGTTTTGGCCGACCTTGTTTGCGGGCCCAATCATGCGGGCTCGCGATTTTTTCGCACAACTCAGTGGTACGCAGGTTGGCTTACCGAGCCAAACCCCTCGTGCGGTGTATTACCTTTTGCTGGGTTTATTTCAAAAAATGGTGTTGGCTTCGTGGCTGGCCAGTACGTTTGTCGACGAGGCGTTTAAATACCCTGAGGCCCAAACGCTGATCTCGTCGTTTTCAGCCATCGCTGGCTACTCTTTGCAAATATTTTTAGATTTTGCCGGCTACACCTTGATTGTGACCGGTCTGGCGCTGCTGTTAGGCTTTAGTCTACCGATCAATTTCAGGCAACCTTATCTGGCACGCAATCTTCAGGATTTTTGGCGACGCTGGCACATATCTTTGTCGACCTTCATTCGCGATTACGTCTACATCCCTTTGGGTGGTAATCGCCACGGGTTTTTACAGACTCAAATCAATATTTTGCTTGCCATGGTAATCAGCGGGCTGTGGCATGGCGCCAACTCGACTTTTATTATCTGGGGCACCTTACACGGCCTGGGCGTCGTGGGCGTCAATCTGTATGACAAGGCCTTTGGCAAGGATATGCCCGTCGCAATCTCCCGACTTTTAACCCTGGCCTATGTGGGCCTAGCTTGGGTATTTTTTCGAGCTGACACTAACGAAGTCGCTTTGCAGCTGTTAGCGGGGCTCACGCGAAGCGTTGGCAACCTTGACCCGCAACACGGTCTGCTCGCAGTTTTTATACTGAGTTTCTTTTTTTTAAGCGCGCGAGCCGAACGTATCGAGCAGGCGTGTCTGCAACAGCTCACTGAGCTGAAATGGATACCACTTACGTTGTTGGTTAGCAGCCTTGGGTTTATGACAATCTTACTGGGCCCAAGCGGCGTGCCCAGCTTTATTTATTATCGCTTTTGATATGGGTCAGAGTCGGCACTCGTTTTATCTTTTTTTATTAGCAGTGGTTTCCTTGAACACGCTGATCTGGCTTGACTCGTTCGACCGTTATTTAAGTTCGCGTTATCACGTGATGCTTAGTGTGATACTGCCTGACGAATTTTTTGTCATCTCGCGCGACACCCAGGCGTTGCTCGCGCGCGCGCAACAGTCGCTCAGAACCACGCCCGTGCGCACTGGGCCTCCTCTCCAACAGGCGCAGGGCTCTCCCCAGGCAACTCTGACCGCTACACCTGTTGCATCTGAACCTGTGCCTGTACCTGTTGCACCTGTACCTGTTGCACCTGTACCTGTTGCACCTGTGCCTGTTGCACCTGTGCCTACACCTGTGCCTACACCTGTGCCTACACCTGTACCTACACCTGTACCTACACCTAAACCTGTACCTGTGCCTGTTGCACTTGAACCTGTACCTGTGCCTGTCTCAACGCTGGTGGCGCCGGCGGTCGCACGCGTTTCGTCGTCGCCCAGTGCGGGCGCAGGGCGACTGCCTAAAGTCCTGTTCGCTGGCGATTCGATGATGCAAGGCGTCGCGCCCTTGGTGATTAACCAGCTTCGTAAAGACAACCCAAGCGGTACGTTTATCGACTTAAGCGCCCAAAGCACCGGACTGACCGTGCGCCGTTATTTTGACTGGCCGACAAAAATCAAAGACGAGACGCTTGCCCGAGGCTTTGAAGTCGTCGCAATTTTTTTAGGACCAAACGATCCCTGGGATATTTATGAGGGCACAAAGCGCTATGCGTTTGGCTCAACCGAATGGGAAGACAAGTACCGCGAGCGTGTCATCGAGGTCATGCAATTTGCCAAAGAGCAAGGGGTGCACGTGATTTGGATTGGCTTACCGAACATGAAGGAAGAGCGCGTCAAGCGCGGTGCGATCATACAAAATCGCATCTTTCGCGAACAGGCTAAACACTTTGATTTTGACTACCTTTCGACAGAAGACTTTTTAGGAGCGTTAGACGAACCCTTCAAAAAATATAGTGACGAACCCGGCAAAGGGCAAATCATGCTTCGCGCTGAAGATGGCATTCACTTTACGCCAGCAGGCTTGCGCTTAATCAGCGCACGCTTGTATGCACTGATTCAGCAACAAGCCCGACAGCCCTAAGCGAACCTGGCAACCGCGTAGGCTCAAACTCAGGTGACTTAAACCGAGGCTAAACGAAAGGCCCGAAAATCTTCCCCATTCAAGGGGAAGATTTCAAGGCAACTGTATCGTTTTAAAGTCGCCAGGCAAGATCAGTTCAAGCACTTCAAAATCTTCAGAGTGTTCGATTTCGCGATGTCGAATTCCGGGGGCCTGATGCACACAGGTACCCGCCTCAAGCTTGTGGGTGCCATGACCGTCATACTCAAAAATGGCCCACCCTTTCAAGACAAAGACAAACTGAAACTCGATCTCATGACAATGCCAGTCGCCGTGCGCGTTACTACCTTTGCTCGCTCGGATCACATGAGCCACTACCTTTTTATCGGTCGAGTCATAAATGCCTAAATCGCGATAATCAAAATATTCGCGTAAGCCATCGTGAGAAAAGGCCTTATCTTTCGCGTGCTGAATACTGAATCTCATATTATGTCTCCGACTGTTTTTTTAAGGACAAGAACGACGCGTGTCTAAGTAAGCGGTCGTTGCTCAGCAGACACTCGACCTATGTTCACTACGATACTCAATTTAAGAGCTTTCGCAAAGCCGTTTCTTGCAAATCGTTTGTTGTAACGCGTCGCACGCAGCGTCGTGCAACGCACCACACCGCAACAATGTCACCCAAGCTCAAGCGTGCAGCAGTCAGCGCCTGCTACCTGTTGCGCCATTTTTAGCTGTTTTTCCGTCTCTAAGACCACGCGCCACTGCCCCTGCGCAGCGGGGGTTCCATGCATCACCACGGGCAAGCAATGGGTCTTTAAGCGAATCACCGGCGGGGTGTGGCGGTAGGGCGTCTCGCGCTGCCCCCCTAGCGCCGCAGCGATCGCCTGCGCCTGCTTGGCAATGGGTTCGATGAAGCGGCAAGGCATCCCATCGATGCTGACACAATCTCCGAGGGCATAGACGTCGGTTGCGCTTGTCTGTAAGGTCGTCGGATCGACCACGATGCCGCGCTCAAGCACGAGTTTGGCTGCGGCGGCCAGACGCGTATCGGTGCTCAGGCCAGTGGCTGCAACGACCTCGTCGCACTCAAGGCTCAAGCCACACGCGGTGATTACCGTTTTTTTGCCGCTCGCGTTCTGCACCACCTCCGAAACTTGCGCGCGACCCACAAAGGTCACGCCTGCGCACTCAAGTGCCGCCCGTAAGCGTTCAGAAGCTTGCGCGGGTAACAACGCTGCCAGCGGCGCCTGCTGCACATCAAGGAGTGTGACCTGATGTCCGGCCGCAGTGAAATCATCTGCAAGCTCACAGCCAACCATGCCCGCGCCAACGACCACAATCTGCTTGCGCCCGTCACCGATTTTGGCTTTGAGCCGCGCCCAGGCGTCAAGATCGTTCACCCGCCAACATAAATGCGCCGGCAACGCAGCCGGCAGCGCAGGCCGCGCACCCTGTGCCAAGATCAACGCGGTGTAATTCATCGTGCCACGTGTGGTGCGTAGTTGATGTAACGCCGGAGACAAGCCGACCGCAAAGGTTTCTGCCAGCAGTCGTACCCTTAACCGCGCGGCGCTTGCAAGACCCGTCTCACGCGTTAACGATTCGCGACTCGAGCCGCGGCGCAGTGCCAACGAAAGTTCGGGTTTCAAATAACGGTCACCCGTGCAAGCGGTCACAAGCGTAATTGGCACCTCGGCGTCCTGAAACCGCAGCGCCTCTGCAGCGGCCCAACCGGCGTGCCCTGCCCCAACAATGACAACGCCCAAGCCACGCTGATACGCTGCTTGCGCACGAACCGCCGAAGGCGCAAGCACGAGCGCTTCGTAAGGTTCAAAGTCGGCCTTGACCACGCCACACAGAGGGCACACCCAGTCTTCGGGGATGTCTGCAAAACGTGTACCCGGCGCGATATCGCTATCCGGGTCGCCAAGCTTTTCGTCATAAATCAGACCGCAAGCGCGACAAATGAATTGCTTCCAGACCTGCTCTTGCGTCATGCAGGCAACACCTGCTTAGACAAACGCGCCATCTCCCAACGCAAGTGTTTAATCGCCGGCGTCACGATTGCCACAAAATGCGCCTCACGAATGCGACGCTGCGGCGCGGTATTCATCATGTAGCCACGCGCGCCCTGATGCAACAACGCCGACTGTGAGGCGCGCAAAGACAGCTCAGCACTTTGCGCCCGTGCGTCGAGCACACTGAGCACATAATCCGTACTGCCATCAAAGGGCGTCAGGGCAAGCGTCTGAATCCGCTGACTGAGATCGTCGAGTTCAGTCTGCATGTCATCGGGTCGGTCATTTAAAAATTTATTGACGTGCCCGAGCAGAGGCTCGACTTCTAGCATTGACTCAATGCTGCCTTGTGTCACGCCAAGCGCCCACCCCGTTTGCAACAAGATGAAGGCTGCGCGCACGCGGGCGATAAACGGTTTAGCCGGATCCGCGATCAACGCGTCTTCGCCGACAAAATAGTCTTCTAAGCGAAGTCCCCAGGTACTCGTGCCTTCCATACCCGAAAATTCTGGGCAGGGTCTGAGTACAACGTCATTGGTACAGCGTAATAAAAACATGATCTCGTGCGAGGTGCTGCCGTCGTCAAGGTAGACGCCCGCGATCGCCCCGCAATATTGCCCGCGTCCAATGTGGCTCACCCAAGGCAGCGCGCCACTGACCCGATAGCCGCCCTGCACGCGCTTGGCGCGCAACAGCATTTTTTCAATGCCGGCGAATGTTTTCATTGGATTGGATAAGGCCGTTCCGCCCAGCGTATTCGCGCAGGCATGTTCGTCAAGCATCACCCCTGTCAAGGCCGGGTTACCAGACTGTTCGAGATACAACCCGCAAACATCATGGCACCAGGCCAAGAAACCGGTCGAGCCGCAGTTGCGAGCGATTTCTCGCATCGCATCGATTGCGAGTCCAGTTTTTTGGCCGTTGCGCTCGAGGTGCGCGCCGAACGCCCCCGCTTGCCCGAGCGCGCGCAGGATGTCTGTCGGATAGAACCCCTCGTGGTCAATCTGATAGGCGGCACTCGCAAGCGCGCCCGTGGTGATTTGCTTTACATTTGCAAGTAGTTCGTGCGAAGGCGTGGTCAAAAGAGCCGGGCTAACGTCCGTTGGATTCATGGTGCACGCTCAAACCAGACCGATCTCAAAACCAATCGGATTGCGCATTGAATTTGCCACGGGTGAATACGTATTGGCGTGACGCACGATTTCATCGAGTTGTTCGCGTGTGGCGTCGCCCTCCAGCACCACTTTGACGCGCACAGCCTGAAAACCCATTTGCGCAGGCACCATTTCAGCGCCCCCCGCCCCCCAGGCCGCCGGATTACCAATGTCACCCTCTAAGAACAGTTCAAGCTTAGAAATTTTGACTTGCTTCCAAGTCGCCACCGCCGTGATCCCCACGGCCAGACAGCCTCCCAGAGCCGAAAGCACCACTTCACCAGGAGCCGGGGCCGTATCCTGACCAAATAAGTGCGGGGGCTCATCTACGACAACCGGCGCGTGATTGCCCACATAGCTCAGCGTTCGATACTGGCCTTCGCACACCGTATGCACCTTATTCGTGCCTTTGCGGGTTGGGTCTGCCCGACCTTTCTCTGCGAAACCAAGCAAACCCTCGCGATCGATCGGACGCAGATAGGCGGTAACAGTCGAAGGGGCGCTAGCGTCACTCATTGAAAAGCTCCAAAATTTGAACAGGGTCGACAGGTTAGCTGATACGAATCTGAGAGAAAACAACTAGATATGCATAAGGTTATGCATTCAGGCTTGTTTAACGACAGGCCCCTACCGCGGGATAAAAACAACTCAGCAATTATTGTGCCAAGTTGCTATTCACCCCAGCCTCGCGTGCAACGCGCACGACATCGGCCACCGTATCGGCCGGCAGCGCGAGGCCGCGGGCGCGATTTTCGGCATCGGCTTGCTTTTCAAGCTCGCCCGGATAAAAGACCTGCTCATGACCAGCGGCCAACGGCACGTCTTTTAACGATCGAACATATTGGTCGATCTTTTGATGAAACTCAGACAAGGGTTGAAACGCTGCCACATTAAGCGCCACCATCAAATGACCCGCGCCGCTACGATTGACGGGGTCGTAGGGACCATGCACCTTGTCAAGAAATTGACTGCCTGACAGCACCCCAGACAAGATATCAACCATGACACCCATCACGTAACCTTTGTGCCCCGCCATCGGCAAGATAAACCCTTCAAGGGCCGCTTTCGGGTCAGTGGTTGGGCGCCCTGCCGCATCCACGGCCCAGTGTGGCGGAATCTCTTCGTTGCGGTTATTTGCAAGATAAATTTTGCCCCGCGCCACGCCTGAATTCGCCATGTCCATGACGATGGGGCCGTAGTCGCCGCCGGGCACCGCAATCGACCAAGGGTTGGTGCCAATTTTCTTTTTGAGTCCGCCCCACGGTGCCATGTTAGGCCCCGCGTTGCTCATCAACAGCATCACGCAGCCTTGCTCGGCTGCGATCCGCGTGTAATACATGCAGGTACCAAAATGATTTGAATTGCGAATCGACACCACACCCACGCCATGCAACTTGGCGCGCGCCACGGCCTGATCAACAGCTTGGCGAGTAATCACTTGTCCAATGCCGTCATGGCCATCCATCACACAGATTGCACCTGCATCGACGGCTAAGGAGGTTTGCGTCACAGCCTTCATGGCACCGGACTTCAGTCGCGCGACATACCAACCTAAACGCAATAACCCGTGTGACTGATGTCCCCACAGGTCAGCCTGCACGAGCGTGTCGGCAGCCAACTGTGCGTCTTGCTCTGGCACACCAATGCTTTGATACACCTCTGCCGCGAGCCGTTGCAAGCGGGTCGGATCAAGACGCGGAGGTGTGTCTTGCTGTGATGTGGTGTGCAACATATTATTTAACTAGCGCGCCGTAGACGAGATTCTTGTAAAGCATTCGTGTGTGTGTTTTGTGCGTAGGCCCTTGCGCCATGATGACTGCTGCAAGTTGCTCTTTAGGATCGAGCCAAAAACTTGTGCCCCAAACGCCCGCCCACATTGCATCGTTGACCGAGCCCGGCACCCAGCCCATGCCCTGGCCTTGCCGGATCGCAAAGCCAAGACCAAAGCCGTAACCTGGCCCCGTGTTTGCGATGGTTGTGCCGCCCATTCCAACCGTGTGGTGCGAGAGCATAAGTTCAACCGACTTGCGTGAAAGGTAGCGCTTACCCTCAAACTCACCCTGATTCAGCATCATTTGCAGATAGCGCAAATAATCACCCGTTGAACCGATTAAGCCGGCCCCACCTTTGAAATAACTTTTACCCTCTGGGTTGTAATGCTGTCGATAAGACTTGAGCATACCAATTTTTAGCGGATCATCATCAAGAGTTTCTGCCAGCTTTTTTTCTTGCACAGGTGTCAGCCACCACCGCGTATCTTGCATGCCAAGCGGCTCAAGTAATGCTTGCGCCACGATGACGTCTAGCGGCTGATTCAAGACCCGCTCAAGCAAGAGCCCCAGGACATCCACCGAAATCGAATACTCCCAAAACGTGCCAGGTTGGTGCGCTAAGGGGATTTTGCCTAAGTTGCGCAACATCTCATCGGCGCTAATGTCATCAATACGCGATTCAATGTTGTGTTGCTCGTACAAGGCTTTAATGCGTGGCGAATGCGTCATCCCCGAGTACACAAATCCCGAAGTATGTCGCATCAAATCCTGTACCCAGATCGGACGCGCCAGCGGTACATCGCCATCCGGAGTCTCGACCTTTATATCGTTGAGCTCAGGTAACCACTTCGTGATGGAGTCTTGCAAGCTCATCATGCCTTGCTCGACCATCATCATCGCAACCGTCGTCACGATCGGTTTAGTCATTGACGCCAGCCGAAACAGGGCGTCTTTTGTCATGGGCTGGCTACGCGCCGCGTCCAAAAAACCGTGAGCCTCGAAGTGCACGAGCTCTTGACGATGCACAATCGCCGTCACCGCACCCGGAAACATCCCGGCTTGCACTTGCGTTTGCATCATCTCGTTTAAACGATCGAGGCGGGCACTAGAAAAGCCTTGAAACAAACGCTCAGAGGCAATCATGGTGGGAGTCGGTATTTTTTTAGGTAAAGACGCGTTCACTTTTTAATCCTTCAAGGCATCATGCATAATCACGGGGTGGCCGCCCAGCGCTTTTCTTCGCGCGAGGTCGACAAACGCAAGGTCACCAGACCTAGAGCCTAAAGGTACACGTTTTCGCTAACCTATTACAAGAGATTCCAAAGATGTCCAAGCTTCGCCCAGAAATGACCGTAACCGAACTTAATAAGCGCAGCGGTGAAAACTTGCCCGGACTGATGGGAGTCGAGGCACTAGAAGTCTCCGAAAACACGCTCAAAAGCCAGATGCGTTTGCGCAAAGTGCATTTTGCACCAAACGGCTATTTACACGCGGCCAGTGTCATCGCTTTAGCCGACACCACCTGCGGCTACGCCACGATGGCACATCTGCCCAAAGACGCGTTGTCTTTTACGACGATCGAACTTAAAAGCAATCATTTGGGCACAGTGCGCGGTGAAGGCGAAGTCGTTTTATGCACGGCGACCGCACAACACTTAGGTGGCAACACGCAAGTGTGGGATGCCGTCGTCAGCGCTGGAGCGACCGGCAAAAAAATTGCTTTATTTCGTTGCACGCAAATGATCTTGTGGCCCAAAGAAAGCCCTCAGGCTTAGGGCTTGCGCCCGCAACTAAAACTGCGAGTGTCGCTTGCGGCGTAATATAAGTAAAGTCGCAACGCCCACGAGCGCTAACGACCAGACAATCAAAGGCCCCGTCGGTAGATCAAATAAAGCCGAACCAGCGAGGCCCAATACATAGCCCACCACAGCCACCAGATAAGTCGCCCACAGCCTCATCCGTCTGGCCTTCAGCTTTGCGGTGGCCAGCGCTGGGATAATGAGCGTCGCAAAAACCAGATACACCCCCGCTAGTTGCACCGAGACGGTAATCGCCACTGCGAACAGGCTATAAAAACCAAGGCGCTTGCCTTGAAACAAAAACATTGCACAAAGCAATACAGCAGTTGCGAGCGCCGAATAAAAAATCTGTGCCCAGCCAATCCAGAGGATTTGTCCTGCCAACAGATCAGCTAAATGTTGCCCACCGTGCGGATCGTTTGCCAGCAGCAAAACGACGGCCGTTGCCGCTAAAACAAACACGATTCCGATCACAGGTTCTTGATAGCGCGCAGTGATGCGCTCGGTGGCGACCAATATCCAAGCAGCCACCAACGCGAGCCCGACGGCGCCCGCTTGCACCCAGAGCACAGAGACAGCCTCGCCATACAGCCTAATCACCAGATACGCACCGAGCCCCGCGACCTGAGCGATTGCCAAGTCAATAAAAATGATGCCGCGCTGCAAGACCTGCACCCCCAAGGGTACGTGCGTGGCGATCACCAATAAACCCGCACAAAAGGCGGGCACGACGATTGACCAGGACAGGTCAGTCAGAGCAACAAGTAATGCGCCCATGCAATGTCCAATTTATTTAGTCAGGTTGCAACTTTCGTTCGCGCACGATCACAGCCCAACGATCGATTTCGGCCTCAACAAAACTCTTGAATTCAGCCGGTGTGTTACCTACCGCATCAATCCCAGTCGTGCGAAGCTTATCTTTCACGAGCGGCATCTGCAGTGCCCGACCCACGTCTTTCGCAATCTTTTCAATCTCAATCTTAGCCATTGCCGCAGGGGCGAACAAGCCGTACCAAAGAACCGTTTGATACCCAGCAATACCCGACTCTTGCACCGTAGGGACCTCAGGAAGGGCGCTTGAACGGTTTGACCCAGTCACCGCCAAAGCGCGAATTTTTCCAGACTGAATTAAAGAAAGACTAACAGGCAACCCTGGAAGATAAATCTGTGCATCACCCGCAATTAAGGAATTCATCGCAAGAGAGCCACTGTTATATGGAATATGCACCAACTGTACACCTGCCTGATAAGCCAACAACTCTGCCGCCATATGGTCTGCGTTTCCTACACCTGCTGAACTTAAGTTAAGTTGCTTTGGACTACTTTTTGCCAAAGCCAACAGTTCGGACAACGTGCGCGCAGGCACCGACACATTCGTCACAATGACATGCGGCATCGCAGTGAGCTGTGTGACAGGACTCAAGTCGCGCCGCAGATCGTAGGTTAACTTCGGATACAAAGAAGCGCTGATCGTGATTGCATTTTGCGCAAACAGCAGCGTGTGCCCGTCTGTGGCGCGAGCCACCAAATCAGCCGCGATGTTACCTGCTGCACCTACTCGATTCTCGATCACAACCGGCTGACCCCAGATTTCTGTCAAAGCGGGCCCCAACGTTCGCGCGACCAAATCCATGCTACTACCCGGGCCAAGGCCCACCACAATACGAACCGGCTTATTTGGAAACTCGCGACTTGTTTGAGCAGAACTCGAGCAGGCCAGCCCTAAGAAAAACAGCGCGAAGACCAAGCGGCTCGAGACAAAGCGAAAAAGATTCATAGCGACTCCATCGATAATGCACGACGTTGTTGTTAGTCTAATTATGCCGGCATATGATGTAGATTAACTGATTTATATAAAGTGACATGACTACCCAGACCATCATCATTACGGCACTTACCAGTGAGTTAGATGCCAGCCTGCTCCCCGCAGGGGTTCAGATTTTTTATTCTGGCATCGGTAAACTCAATGCGGCCATCACAACATTCAAGGCCATTGCGCACAGCCGCCCAGAGCGTATTTTGAACTTTGGTACGGTTGGTGCGGTTGCGCCACACGCCAGTGGGCTCATCGAAATCCAGCGCGTGGTGCAACGCGACATGATTGCCGAGCCCCTAGCGCCGCGTGGTCAGGTGCCCTTTTGCACACGCCCCTATGAGTATCTTTCAGAATCCGGGCAGTACACCTGCGGCACCGGCGACAGTTTTGTGATGACAAAAGACCCTTGGTTTGCAGCAAACAACGTCGATGTGGTGGACATGGAGCTTTTTGC
>CAMCZQ010000026.1 GCA_945887835.1 Bordetella parapertussis
CAAAGCTGGCTTTTAGTATTCGGGATCAATATCTCACCGACCCAGCGTTTATGTCGGTTGCGCCACAAGACTTATTGTCAAGCGCGCGCATCGATGCCTTGGCAGCCAGGCTCGACACGACAAGAGCCGCGCCTTGGGGCCAAAAAACCTCACCGGGCGATACGATCTGGATGGGCGCCATCGATCAGGCCGGTATCGCCGTCTCGTTCATCCAAAGTATTTATCACGAGTTTGGTTCGGGGGTAGTCTTGCCGCACTCAGGGGTGAACTGGCAAAATCGCGGGTGCAGTTTTTCACTGAATCCAGGCCACATTAATACCCTCGAGCCAGGCAAAAAACCGTTTCACACTCTGAACCCAGCTCTGGCGCAACGCGCCGACGGCGGCGTCATGGTGTACGGCGCGATGGGGGGAGATGGGCAACCTCAAACCCAAGCGACGATTTTTAATCGTGTGACGCGCTTTGGTGATCACCCGCAACTTGCGATCGAGCGGCCTCGCTGGCTGCTGGGCCGCACCTGGGGGCAGTCAAGCGATTCACTCAAGCTTGAAAGTCGCTTTAGCGCAAACACCATCGAGCAACTCAAAGCGTTAGGCCACGACGTTGAAACGATTGGTGCGTGGGATGAAGGCGTGGGGCACGCTGGGATGTTGATCCGCCATGCAAATGGCGTGCTTGAGGGTGGCTTTGATCCACGTTCGAACGGGGCGGTGGCGTCTTTTTAGATTACAGCCACTTTTGCATAAACAGCGCTTGGCCCGTCAAGGCGCTTAGCGAATATTGTTCAAAACCAAAACGCGCGTATGAGTGCTGGGCGGCGCTGTTGCCGCTTAAGACCTCGAGCGTGAGTTTGCAGCATCCCAACTGTTGGGCGTGTGCCTCTAAGGCCTTGAGTAACGCTTGACCGATGCCTTTTCCCCGTTCAGCGGGGTCGACCGCGATGTCGTGCACATTCATTAACGGCCGGGCCTTGAAGGATGAATAGCCTTGCAAGGCATTGAGCAAACCGACGGGTTGCTGGTCAAGCCAGGCCAGCCAGCTAACTGCTCCAGGCAGTCGAGCCAAGTCATCACATAAGCGGGCTTTAACCTCGTCGGCTAAGGGCTCGCCCCCGCCCATCGGGTCGCGCGCATACATGTCAAGCACACTGATCAAGGCCAGACGATCGGTCGGATCCAGATAATTCACTTTTTTAACCACAATGCTGCGCTGCATAAACACTCCAAACCAGAAAGCAACTAGGACAAGAACAACTAGAACAAGAACAACAAGAAACAAGGCCAGACTCAATGGTATAACAAGCGGCTAACGGTTTTTGACTAACAAGGATTCCGATGTCTGCACCCCTACCGCTTGAAGGCCTGCGCGTCATTGAGTTTACCCACATGGTGATGGGTCCGACCTGTGGCATGATTTTGGGCGACTTAGGGGCTGAGGTCATTAAGGTTGAGCCTTTGGCTGGCGATAACACCCGTAAATTGCTTGGCTCGGGGGCTGGTTTTTTTCCGATGTTCAATCGCAATAAAAAAAGCATCGCGATTGACGTGAAGAACCCGCGCGGCCGAGAAATCGTTTTAAAGCTACTCACTGACGCAGACGTCTTTAGCGAAAACTTTAAAAGCGGCACGATGGATAAATTAGGCTTTGGCTATGAAGCTTTAAGCAAGCTCAATCCAAAACTGATCTACGTGTCACACAAAGGTTTCTTACCCGGCCCCTACGATCATCGCACAGCACTTGACGAAGTGGTGCAAATGATGGGCGGGCTCGCGTACATGACGGGCCCCGAAGGGCAACCGCTTCGCGCGGGCTCAAGTGTCAATGACATCATGGGCGGTATGTTTGGCGCGATTGGAGTATTGGCGTCGTTGCAACAACGGGCGCGCACCGGACAAGGCCAGCAGGTTGCCAGTGCACTGTTTGAAAACAATGTGTTTTTAGTGGCACAGCATATGTTGCAGTATGCCGTCACCGGCAAGCCCGCCAACCCGATGCCAAATCGCATTAGCGCTTGGGCTGTGTACGATGTGTTCACGGTCAAAGACGGCGAGCAAATATTTTTAGCGGCTGTGAGCGATACGCAGTGGGCCATTTTGTGCGAAGAATTTGGCTTTGAGGATTTAAAAAGCGATCCACGTCTGGGTAGTAATAATGATCGTGTTCGGGTGCGCGCGTGGCTGACAGCAGAGCTGCGCAAAAGATTTGCCGGTTACAGCGCCGCTGAGTTGAGCCAGCGCTTTGAGAAAACTGCTCTGCCCTACGCACCTATTACCCGCCCGCACGATCTGTTTGACGATCCGCACTTATTAGCCACAGGCGGCTTGGCCCCCATGACGGTTGCAGCTGACAACACCGGCGCCGGTCGCGAGATCGATACCCGCGTCGCGCTGCTGCCGATTGCACTCAAGGGCGAGCGCTTACGGGTGCGCAAGGCCTCTCCAAAAATTGGCGCGGATACGATTGAGATCTTGCAATCTGCGGGCTATACCCAGCATGAGATCGAGGATTTGCATCGCGCAGGTGTGATCGGGACGCAGCCTGCAACAGAGCCTCATCCACCTTAGCGCAGACCTCATTCTTTAGTCAGTACCTTTCTCGTTTTCCATTTTTTTATTTTTTCATCTTTTGCCGGAGCATTTATGGACTTACATCTCACCAACCAACACGTTCTCATCACTGGCGGCAGCAAAGGGATTGGCTTGGCCTGTGCTAAAGTTTTTTTAGAAGAAGGCGCAAAAGTCAGTCTAGTGTCGCGTGATCAAGCTAACCTTGCAGCTGCGAAAGCCGCCTTGATTGCGCAGATGCCGGGTGTCGCTGAGCGCATCGCCGTGTTTGCGGCCGACTTAAAAAGCGATACCTCTGCCTTGGCTGCGTTGGATGCTGCAGAGAAAGCCCTGGGCCCGGTGGATGTGCTGGTGAACTCTGCCGGTGCAGCCGCACGCAAGGCCGCGCCCGACCTCACACCAGAAGCCTGGCGCAATGCCATGGATGCCAAATTCTTCACCTACGTGAACATGATGGATCCGGTCATCAAACGCATGGGTGCACGCCGTAAAGGCGTGATCGTCAACGTTGTGGGTGCGGGTGGCAAAGTGCCCTCGACCGTCCATATTTCGGGTGGTAGCGCCAATGCTGCCTTGATGCTGGCGAGCGCTGGCTTAGCAGCCGCCTACGCACCGATGGGGATTCGCGTGAACGCTGTGAACCCAGCAGCGACACTTACCGAGCGCCTGAAAGAAGGCATCAAAGTCACGGCCAATCACGAAAAAATCAGCGAAGCCGAGGCGTTAAAACAAGCAACAGCCAAGGTGCCACTCGGTCGTTTAGCGACACCAGAAGAAGTCGCTGATACGGTCGTGTATCTGGCCTCTGACCGTGCCAGCTATGTCACCGGTACGATCATCACAATGGACGGCTCGGCCAATCCAATTGTGGTTTAGCTTTTCTGCATACGGATATATTGCTCGATCACAGCCTGATACGACGTATCGGGCTGCAATCCAAAACGGTGGGTGCGCTCGCAATCAAACGTTGAGGGCCAGCCACCCACAATTTTCGCGATCGCTGGATCAGGCTTGACGGTCACCAGACTCGCGACGTCTTTACCTGCAACCTGCTCAAGCGCCTGAAGCATTTGCCCGACGGTCACAGTCAAGGCCGGTAAATTCAGCGCGGTACGACCACCAAAGGCTTCGCGCGTGGCTTCGGCAACCGCCAAGATCCCGGCAATCGTGGTTTCGGGCGACGATAAGGCTACTGCGGTCGAAAGCTCAACCGGGCACACCGAGGCCACGCCCGCCAAGGGTTCGCGCACAATGCCAGATAGAAAGCTTGAAGCCGCGCCATTGGGCTTGCCTGGGCGCACGGATACTGTCATCAAGCGCGCCACGCGACCATCGATAAAGCCCTTGCGTGTGTAATCTGCGATCAGTTGTTCACAAATAAATTTATGAATCCCATAGCTTGACTGTGGCGTCGGTAAGGTGCCATCGCGCACCACTGCGCCTAAGGGGATAGCAGGATCCGAGCCAAACACGGCAACCGAACTCGCAAAGAAAAATAACGCCGCCTGACCTGTCCGAGTGTGTTGGGCGCGAACCGCGTCAAGCATGCGCCGGGTGGCATCTAAGTTTGAGCGCAAGCCTAAATCAAAATCGGCTTCGCACTCACCGGATACCGCAGAAGACAAATGAAATACCGCGTCATAGTCTTTTTCAAAAAGACTATCGATTCGTTTAAGCAAATCACCCGCGTCGACCTTAACCAGCGGATGATTAGCGATGTCTGCATCGCGAGGCGCAGCTAGATCTGTAATGGTCAGTGAAGTCAGTGCGCGACCTTGCAGCGCGCCGCGCTTGAGCAACGCACGGGTCAACAACGTCCCTAAAAAGCCAGCACCACCAGTAATGAGGATGTTCATTTTTTTCTCCGTATTTGTGGGCCTTGGCAAGACGCCTTGAACGTCTCGCGCAAGGCTTGAATCTTACCAAGACACCTTGAACGTTTCACGCAAGGCTTGAATGGCGGTTTCGCTAAGGGGTTGTGCCGTGCGTTCACCGCGCAACCAAAGCTTAGCGGTTTCTTCAAGTTCTTCAAGTGTGGCCATTGCGGCAGCAGGAGTCGCGCCCCACACCTGAGGGCCTAGGCGATCACACATCACAGCACGCAGCGTTAGGCCCCGTGCCTGATACTGCGCCACGCGCTGCGCAAGATGCTCGGCCACCTGAGCGTCACCCGGCAAAAAATAAGGGATTAGAGGTACGTGCCCGACCTTCATCACGTAATACGGCGTCAAGGGGGGCACGATATCATCGGGGTGCCACACCCCACGCAAGGTGAGATCAACCAAATAAGAGGAGTGTGTATGAACCACGCACCCCGCGCTTGGCACACACGCATAGATCCGCCGATGCAGGGTCAAGGTCTTACTGGCACGATCACCGGAAATTTGTTGGCCTTGCTCGTCGACCCAGGCCAACGTGTCAGGCTCAAGAAACCCCAAACAAGCGTCAGTAGGGGTAATTAAAAAGCCGCCCCCCTGCTCTGCAGGCACGCGTACGCTGATGTTACCGGTCGAGCCATGCACGTATCCTCGTTCGAACAGGCTTTTGCCAACTCGGCAAACTTCGTTGCGTAAAAATTCGTTCGATGCTTGGATGGATTTAGTCATGCTGTAAAAATTCTTTCAACGTGTGGAGGAGTTCAGTCAGACTGTAAAAATTCTTTCAACATGTGATGAGATTGAGTCATGCTCAGACGATGCAATGAAACGCTTTAGTAAAAAAATCAGGCGTACCGAAATTGCCAGATTTCAAGGTGATATGCAAAGTACTGTCAGACACCGCCGTGTCGCCAGCACACCAAGGAACCCCGGGATCAATCTGTGCGCCAATTTGTAATTGTGTCATGCCCAGCGCTTGCACCACAGCACCAGAGGTTTCGCCGCCAGCAACGATTAACTGACCGACGCCTTGTCGAATCAAACCAACCGCAATCTGTGCCAACGTTTGTTCAACAAGTTGACCTGCTCTCTGCACACCGAGCTGCTCTTGAATACTTTTTAGCGCCTCAGGCTCGGCGGTTGAATACACCAGCACCGGCCCCTTGCCCAAATGCGTTTGACATAAGGTAAGCGCCTCAGCCACCACTTGCTCAACGGCCTGAGCCCCTTGCTGCAAGCGCAAGGGGTCCACTGCAATGACTGGCAGGCCCGTCGCAAGAAACGCCGCGACCTGCACGTTGGTCGCGCGCGAGCAACTACCAGATATGATCGCTTGCAAACCAGTTGCCGGCGGTAAACAAGACGCTTGCTGATTGGGCGTGATACCAAAATTAGCAGGCAGGCCGATCGCCACACCTGAGCCCGCAGTGACTAAGGGCATGTCCGATAGCGCAGCACCCAAGCGCAGCAAATCAGCGTTACTAACGGCGTCAACCACTGCGATGGCTACGCCCTCGGCGCGTAAGGCTGCGATGCGAGTACGGATCGCAGCTTCGCCTTGTGCGACTACGGTGTAGTCAATTAAACCAACTTGATGGCGCGTTTGAGGCGTCAACACACGCACAAGATTCGGGTCTGTCATTGGGGTGAGCGGATGATCTTGCATACCACTCTCGTGGAGCAGCACCGAGCCCACAAATAAGTATCCTTTGAATACGGTACGGCCTGCATCCGGAAACGCAGGGGTTGCAATCGTAAAGTCAGTTTGCAACGCGGCCATTAAGGCATCAGTGACCGGGCCGATATTGCCCTGAGCTGTCGAATCAAAGGTCGAACAGTATTTGAAATAAATTTGCTGCGCGCCTTGCGCCTGCAACCAGTGCAAAGCCGCGACCGACTGCGCGCATGCCTGCGCAGGGGCAATCGTGCGCGACTTAAGCGATACCACCACGGCATCCACCTCAGCTTGCAGTGGTTGTGTCGGCACCCCGATCGTCTGGACGACTCGCATTCCTGCTCGCACCAGATTATTGGCCAGATCTGTCGCGCCCGTGAAGTCGTCAGCAATACAGCCAAGTAAGATTTTTTTCATCGTTTTGCGTAGGCAAGGTGGTAGTGGGCTTGGGATCAAAGTATAGCCTTGGCGCCAGGCTGCCTCTGGCGGGGGATTTCATCTTCGCGACACTGTCTCTGGCGGAGGGGCTCCCTATTTACAACCGAGTAAAAATTTCACAATCTGCCTCGGGTATTCCCCCGTCACAATTGCACGAAAATTTGTCAAAATTGGCTAAACCAAACTAAACAAATAAACACCTCGCTGCGGTTGCTGCATTGCAGAATAACCACATGCACGGAGACAAAACAATATGACGGCCCTCACCTTTGCCCCACGCATTCTGTATCTCAGCCAAAGTCTAGAAGCGGTTAGGGTGCAACTCGCTGGCGTTCGTCTAACGCGAGCCGCGGCGAGCCCCTTACGCGATGACATCTCAACCGACGAAATCTCGCCACTGCCAATCATGGTGCACTTCGATGAAACGCTTGGGCGCTATCCCTACACGGGCTACACCGTCGCTGGCCATCAACCGATTGGCGTTGGGGCAATTCAACAAGCGCAAATTGAGGTGGTGGTGGGCGGCAAACGCTATGGCAAGGGCAGCTCACGCGAACACAGTCCGGTCGCCGAGCAAGCGGCCGGAGTTCGCTTAATCATCGCCGAAAGTTTTGAACGCATCTATCGACAAAATGCCGACAATCTTGGCTTGTTTACCTCAACCAATTTTGGCTTACTTGAGCGCATCACGCGCGCAGAGGCAATCGAACTTGAAGAGCTGCTTGAGGGGCGCGATGCCGTTGCCGCAGCGATTTTGCGTGCGGGTGGCTTACTCAACTATGGCCAGGCACGCTTAAAAGAGCAACCTAAAAAACTGCTGGCACTCAAACAATCTCTGACTCTTTTTGAAAAAATCATCGCGCGGCATTTGCTTTCAACTGAAGACGCGCCAGCTTGGTTGCTGCCTGGTGAAGGTGGTTTCGTGCAAGCGGATCTGCGCTTCATACATGAGTACTACACAGGAATGTGTGCCCATGCGCTCAAGCGTCAATTTGGCCAAGCGCTAGCGTTACACGATTCAGCAAGCATCGTGTGTTTTGAAGATCACCTTTCCTATGTCCATCGTAGCCCCGCGCATCTTAAACAAGGTCTGGTGCCCGCCGTCAATCAGCTTTCAAAAGCACATCGCGCGTTTGTTGCCCGTCATCGTTTGAAAGATCACGGCTACCTGCAAGCGCTTGAAGCGGGCGACGTCAACAACACGGGCTCTGAAGGCATCTCGCACGCGTTGATGGCAGAAAACTATGCCCTACCCGGACGGCTGATCGCCGGCACCGACTCGCACACGCCGCACAGCGGCGCGCTTGGCTGCGTGGCGTTTGGGATCGGCACGACCGATATGGCTAACGCCTTTGTCACCGGTGCCGTGCGCTTCACGATGCCCGAGAGTTTGCGCATCAACGTATCAGGCCCTCTACCCGCTGGCGTATCCGCCAAAGACGTCGTCTTGCATTTGCTGGCCGAACCAAGCATTCGGGCCGGCGGGGGCGTAGGCAAGGTTTTTGAATTTGGTGGTGAGGCGGTCAGAGCGATGTCAATCGACGAGCGTGCCACACTGACCAATATGACGGCCGAACTCGGTGGCTTTACGGGGATTGTCGAACCAGATGAACAAACTGTGCGTTTTATTAAAGAGCGCCGGGGCGTTGAGTTTGTCATTGAGCCGTGGATGAAGAGCGACTCAGGCGCTGCCTATGCACACACGATTCATATCGATGGCACACGCTTAGCACCCATGGTGGCGCGGCCGGGCGACCCGGGTAACGGCGTCGCGCTTGACACGCTCGCCGAACGACCAAAGATTGACATCGCCTATGGTGGATCGTGCACCGCCGGTAAACGTGAAGATTTCGATCAATATCACGCGGTCTTAGCCTGGGCTGTCAGCAAAGGGCTCAAGGCCGCTCCGGGCGTAACGTTATTTTTACAAGCGGGCACGCAAAGCGTGCGCGACTATTGCTCGGCACAAGGCTATCTAGCCACTTTCGAGGCGGTGGGCGCCGAGTTTTTGCAGCCCGCCTGCGGGGCCTGCGCAAATTGTGGCCCAGGTTCGTCGTCTGAGGTCGAGCAAATTACCGTAAGTGCGATTAATCGTAATTTTCCGGGGCGCTCGGGTCCTGGGCAAGTGTGGTTAGCCAGCCCCGCAACGGTCGCCGCCAGCGCAATCGCGGGTAAGCTCGTGTCTTTTGCAGAACTGCAGGCTAGCCATTCAATAGAACTGGTAAGCTGAGCAACTTGCGAGCATGCTCGCACCTCGTTAGCATTGAATTTATTTACCACTCACAGGAACACAATCGCATGAGCCAGCTTTTTACCCCCATTCAACTTGGCCCACTCAAACTCGTCAATCGCATCGTTGTTGCCCCGATGTGTCAATACATGGCTGACGACGGGCTTGCCACTGACTGGCACACCATTCATCTTGGTCAAATGGCGTTATCAGGCGCTGGCCTGTTGATCATCGAAGCAACCGGAGTCGAAGCCGTTGGTCGAATCACGCACGGCTGTCTGGGTTTGTATTCAGATGCACACGAAACAGCGCTCAAAAAAGTCATTGATTCTGTGCGCAAGTACTCGTCGATGCCCATCATGATCCAGCTCGCTCACGCTGGTCGCAAAGCGTCAAGCTATCGCCCCTGGGAGGGCGGTCAGCTGCAAGCACCGGCAGACGGCGGTTGGGAAGTTGCAGGCCCCTCTGCGATCCCACAACTCCCCAACGAGGCAGCTCCTAAGGCATTTGAACTCGCCGATCTGAAGCGTATTCGCGAGGCGTATGTCGATGCGGCCAAACGCTCAATCCGAATCGGTTTTGATGGTATTGAACTGCATAGCGCCCACGGCTATCTGTTGCATCAGTTTTTATCTCCGATTTCAAACCAGCGCACCGATGCGTACGGCGGCTCGCTTGAAAATCGCATGCGGTTTCCGCTTGAGGTCTTCAAGGCCGTGCGCGAGGTCACGCCTGCCAACGTATGCCTGGGTCTGCGAATTTCGGGCACTGACTGGGTTGAGGGCGGCTGGACAGCCGAAGACAGTATCGTCTTTGGTCGTGCAATCAAAGCCCTTGGCTGCGACTTTATCGATGTCTCAAGCGGCGGGATCTCACCCAAGCAACAAATCACGCTTGGGCCAAAATACCAAGTTCCACTGGCCACGCAAATCAAAAACGGCACGGGCTTACTCACGATGGCCGTTGGCTTAATTAATGAGCCTCAAGAGGCTGAAGACATTATTGTGAATGGCGAAGCGGATATGGTGGCGCTTGCGCGTGGCATGCTGTTTGACCCACGCTGGCCCTGGCATGCTGCCGCACATCTTGGCGCACAAGTGCAAGTCGCCAAGCCTTATTGGCGATCACAGCCGCGTGGTTTAAGCACGCTGTTTGGCGACATCAAGACGGGTGGTCGTTAACAGCCTGCTGCCACGCGCTTGCCCTTGAAGATCGTTTGCTGCGCAAACGATCACTTAAGGCGGCAACGGCGTATCAATCTCTAAAGTTATTAAACTGCAAGGGCAACTCGACCTCTGCTTTTTTTAGCAACGCAATGGCGTCTTGCAGATCGTCGCGCTTTTTACCTGTGACGCGCAATTTTTCGCCAGTGATTTGAGTTTCGACTTTAAGTTTGGCTTCTTTAATCGATGCAATCAATTTTTTAGAAATAGGTTGCTCGATGCCCTGCTTGATCGTCACCTTTTGACGCGCGCCCCCTAGGTTTTCGAGCGGGTCAGCGACATCCAAACACCGAGTATCAATCCCTCGCGCACTTAACCGGGCACGCAAGATATCGAGCATTTGCTTGAGCTGAAACGCACTGCCCGCAATTTGGGTGACCACAAAGCCTTCAAGCTCAAACTTGGCATCGGTGCCCTTGAAATCAAAGCGTGTGCTGAGTTCACGATTGGCCTGATCCACCGCGTTGGTCAGTTCGTGTTTGTCGACTTCAGAAACAACATCAAAAGAGGGCATGGCCGTGTTCCTAGCAAAAGAATTAAGTCGTATTTTAGGATACATTAGCCTTAGAATGTCGTGAAGCTCACTTCTACCAAGAGACCTCTATGGCCGACTGCGCCGGCGTCATCGCCCAACTGTTCATTTATCCAATCAAATCGTGCGCAGGCATTGAGGTGACACAAGCACAGCTCACAGCAACTGGCCTGAGTATGGACCGCGAATGGATGATCGTCGATCAAGACGGCATGTTTTTAACCCAACGCCAGATCCCGCATATGGTGTGGATCACGCCGGCGCTCACGCCTACCGCGTTGACGCTCTCGGCACCCGGAGTCGCCCCTGTGAGCATTGCGCTTGAGCTGCCTAGCAGCCCTAAAACTGTGACCGTCTGGCGTGACACGCTGCTCGGTGACGACCAGGGTGATGCGGTTGCACAGTGGCTGGATCGCTATCTTGCCGTGCCTGGCAAACACTATCGCTTAATACGCTTTTCAAAACAAGCGCGCCGCCTATCGGCACTTGACTGGACAAAAGGCGTTGAAGCCGTCAACAAGTTTAGCGACGGCTTCGCTGTTCAAGTCGTGACGCAAAGCGCACTCGATGAACTCAACACGCGCTTAAGCACGCAAGGCCACGCTGCGGTCTCGATGTCGCGCTTCAGGCCCAATATTGTGCTTGAGCAGCTCGAGGCGCACACCGAAGACCACCTAGGCGATCTCACCATTCACACCAAGCAAGGGCAGGCACAACTGCACTTAGTCAAGCCCTGCCCGCGCTGCGCGATCCCTGATATCAACCCCCACACGGCAATCTCGTCGCCCGAAGTCAACGATACCCTTCGACCCTATCGCACCTTAGCGCGAGTCGATGGCGCGATCTGTTTTGGCATGAATGGCATTGTGCACTCGGGCGTTGGGCAGACACTCGCAGTGGGTCAACAGGCCGAAGGTAATTTTTCTTTTGATTAATGTGCGTTTGTTGCGCGGCGTTGTTGCGGCGTTCGCTGCGCTTTGCCTTGGCGTTTTTTCAACGAGCCTGCTGCCCTGTGCTCAGGCGAGCCCCCCAACGCTTCAGAGTCTGCATCACCCCGTGCCCGGAGGCGTTGCAATTATTGCTCTGCCCAGCACCAACCGCACCCCACCCAAAGTCACCTTTCAGAACAAACCTGTTTTAGTCGTTGCAGGGCAAGAGCCGCGTTGGATTGCAGTGGTGGGGTTGCCGCTTGACACCACAATTCAAACGCAAGTGCTCTTGGTCACCGAGCAACAAACTAGCACTGAGCTCAAGTTTGAGGTCAAAGATAAAAAATATCGCGAACAACGAATCACCGTTAGCAACAGTCGCCATGTCAACCCCTTGGCCGACGACATGGCCCGCATCACTCGAGAGCTTGAACTGCAAAATGCTGCGTATCGGCAGTTCAGCCCAAATGTCCCGAGCAATGTTCTACTAGACGCACCCGTGAAGGGGCCACTTTCTAGCCCCTTTGGCTTGAAACGTTTTTTTAACGGCGAGCCAAGAGCGCCGCACTCAGGCTTAGACTTTGCTGTAGCAACGGGTACGCCAGTCGCCGCGCCCGCAGCCGGCAAAGTGATCTTAACGGGTGATTATTTTTTTAATGGCAACACGGTATTTTTAGATCACGGTCAGGGCTTGATCACCATGTACTGCCATCTTTCAGTGATTGATGTCAAAGTGGGGGATATCCTTGCACGCGGGCAAGTGCTGGGCAGAGTAGGTGCCACCGGTCGGGTCACCGGGGCACACCTGCACTGGAATGTCAGCTTAAACGATGCCCGAGTCGATCCGGCGATCTTTATTGGACAGTTCAAGCCCTGAGTCAGGCTTGTGCGCCGCTACAGCCTGTCGTGCGTGACACGAAGCCGGTGCGACGCAGACACACTCTGCCATGAGCTCAAGCAGTGGGTGCGACGTATTCGCCGTATTGATTCGCGGCCTTTTCAGAATCGCTTGCGTACCAGACAATCAACACGATGATCCCGATCAGGGTGAAGGCAATTAAGATCCACCAGCCGGTACGACCAATATCGTGCAGGCGGCGTACCGTCGCAGCCAACAAGGGCAAAAACAACACCAAGCTGACAACACCCGCAATACTCACGCCGACAGCCATTTGCGCGAACCAACTCAGCAGCAAAGTAAACAAATAAAACCACCAGAACTCACTGCGTGTTGCACGCCCGCTGAAGGTGGCAAACTTTGAAAAACACGTTGTAATGGCTGTCGGAAAATTCATGTTGACCTCGGCTTAGTCGCTAATGTTTAAAATGAATTGTCGCTATCGATAGCGGTTTGATGCTTCTAAGGCTCATCACGGCTTCGTACGAACCCTGATCAAAGCGCCTCACCGCTATTGACGAATATATAGCGTTTTTGCTTGGTTGTGTTCACCAGAAGTCACATCCATCCAAATTCTTGTATATTTAGCAGCACGCAGAGCAACACTCGCCTGCAACAGGCGCCGGAGACCAAATATGAAAACTCGAATACTGACTAGTCTGCTCGCACTGCTCGTGAGCGCAAACTGTTTGGCTGCTTTTCCTGAACGTGCAGTGACGCTCATTGCGCCGTTTCCGGCTGGTGGTGCGGCTGACGTGATCGCCCGTTTGCTAGCCAGACAACTTGAACTGCAACTCGGCAAACCCGTCATCGTCGAAAACAAAGCAGGTGCGGGTAGCGTGATCGGTGCGGCCTATGTCGCCAATGCTAAGCCTGATGGATACACCCTCTTGCTAGGCGCAAATTCAACCTTTGTCCTGAACCCGGCTTTGATGGCTAAGATGCCCTACGATTCTACGGTGGATTTTGATGCGATCGGTAAAGTTGGGACTCTCAGTTTAGCGTTATTGGTCAATCCTCAAGTCCCCGCAAACAACGTCGCAGAGCTGATTGCCCTAATTCGTGCGAACCCCGATAAATATTCGTACGCAAGTTATGGCAACGGCACGACATCAAACTTTGCCGGCGCAATGTTCAATTCAGTCACTGGCTTGAACGTGATGCATATCCCCTACAAGGGCAGCACACCCGCCATGAACGATACGATTGGCGGGCAAGTACCGATATCTTATGACACGGTTTTAGCGACGACACCACAACATAACGCAGGTCGCGTTCGGGCGCTCGCTGTCACCAGCATCAAGCGTTCACCCTTGTTACCTAATATCCCCACCTTAGCTGAGTCGGGCTTCAAGGACTTCAATATTGTGGCTTGGAATGCCGTTGTCGGTCCGAAAGGCTTACCCGCTGACGTCAAAGCTGTATTGCAAAAGGCGTTGAAAGCAGTCATTGAAGACCCAGCCGTCGTCGAGAAAATGGCCGCTACGGGTTTTGATATCAGTTGGAACCCCGCTAACGACTGGGCGCAAATGATTCGGGCTGAAATTGCTGAGTCCAAAGACATAGCAGCCAAAGCAAAAATAAAAATTGAGTAGAATTTTTTGAAGTCCGATCGCGATAATTTTTTTGCGTGCTGTCGCAATCAGAATCGGAATCAGAATCCGGCTCACTTAACGTTTCTTTGGATCACACATGTCACTTTTTTTGATTCGCCACGGCGAAACGCTGCTGAATGCAGCACGCACCGTTCAGCCGGCTGCAACCCCTCTTGCGCCGCGCGGACTTGCGCAGGCTGAGCTCGTCGCCGCGCGCGTGGTTGGGCTTAAACCTGCAGCGATCTTATCAAGCGATATGCCGCGCGCCTGGCAGACTGCCGAGGCAATCGCGCGTCATACGGGGCTCGAACCCCTAAGCACTGAGCTATTACGCGAGCGTAACTTTGGTGATCTGCGCGGCCGCCCTTACGACACACTGAGCTTTAACCCACTTGAGATGATTGAGGCCCCCGCAAACGGTGAGTCGTTAGCCGAATTTCACGAGCGCGTGGCCGAGGCCTTTGAGTATGCGGCGCGGCTGCGCGTCTCGCTCGATGGCCCATTGGTGGTGGTTTGCCATGGCTTGGTGATTCATGCCATGCTGGCCAATTGCATTGACGTGGGCAAACATCCGATACCTGCGCGCATCGGTAACACCTCAATCACTCAGGTAATCGCGCAACACCCCTTCAGCGCTGAACTGGTGAACTGTACGGCTCACTTAAATGGCACTGACTTAGCGGAAGATACTAAAAGCTTATCGGGCGGCTGACGCTCGCGGCACACGCCGCAGCCATCAACGCAGGCCGAACAGATTTTTTATTTTCTGCCACAGGATACTAAATAGAACGCTAACCGGGTTGATGGCCTGAGTCTCAAAGGGCTCTGCGGTCTCAGGCTGAGTTAAACGCTGCGTCACGTTCTGACCAAAATCCGCCACCATTCGCCGCACAAATTCTTGCACCAAGCCCGAGCGTGAAAACTGTGCCAAGGGCCCCTGCAAGGTGTAGAGTAATTCCACAGCAACACGCGTACTTGAAGCACTTAACACTTCGAGTTGATAACGCACATCGCCGGTCGCACGCGACTGGCTGACCGAATCCTGACCCGTCCCTTTCAAGACCGCAACCCGATGAGCCGCATCACGCTCAATCGTGGCACTGCCTTTGAAGGTTGCAGACATAGGGCCGAATTTAATTGCAATCTTGCCCGCGACCTGCTCAAGCGTTTCGCTTTCAACCTGTGCGCCAGGCAAACAACTTGCGACCGCTTTTAAGTCAGACATGAAAATCCAAACCTCGTCAACGCCAAATGGCAGATCAAACGACGCGCTGACTTTCGTACCTTTTTGACGACCCTCTTGATGATCTGCTTGGCGTGCTGAATCACTGCCAACGGTGGCAGCGCGCGCAGCGAGTGGATCACCCGAGTCAGGGGCTTGTGCAATCTGACGCTTGGCTTCAAAGCTCATGAAATCTTGCGCAGCCTCTGGACGGACAACAGTCTGCGCCCCCCGCTTGGTCATCGCTGCACGCAACGCTTGAACCTGAACATCCGGCTCAGCGCGCAAGTCTTGCAAGACCGCCAAGATCGCCGACACAATCCCCATGTAGCCGGTGCAACGGCACAAATTACCCGCGAGTTCAATGCGCACGCGCTGCTCATCGGCTTGTGGCAAGCGCAAGATGATGTCGCGCGCAGTTGCCAGCATGCCTGGCGTGCAGTAGCCACATTGCAAAGCATGATGGACGCTGAAGGCCGCACGCAGGCGCGCCATCACGGGATCCGACTCGTAACCTTCAATCGTGGTAATGGCACGCCCTTGACAGGCTACTGCGTAAGTAATGCAAGCTCTGACGGGTTCGCCATCAAGCAGCACAGTGCACGCGCCGCAGACGCCATGTTCGCAGCCAAGATGAGTACCCGTGAGTTGTACGACGTCGCGTAAGAAGTCACCCAAGTGGGTTCGGTCAGAGACCGTCTTTTGAATTGACTGACCGTTGACCGTTAAGGTAAGAGTATTCATGCGTGCACACCAAAAGCCTGCGCGAGACAGCGCGCGATTGCAGCGCCGGCCATGCGGCGCCCTAGCGTATCAAGTTGCTCAATTGCCCCCTTTAACGCGGCCTCAATGGCTGCCTCAGACGCCACAGCCAAGCCGCCGCGAGCCACTTCGCTGGCAAGCGTTTCAAGTGCCACGGGGGCACCATCTAACGCACCCACCACAATCTGAGCCGTTGCACTCGCGGGTTCAAAATAGACCGCACAGCTCGCCTCAGCGAATTCGCCTGTCTTTCGACAAAACTTGTAGTAGCCCCAACGGGCTTGCGCGCTCAAGCGCGGCAGATGCAGCGCGGTAATCACCTCGCCCTCAGCCAGGCTCGTGGTGTAGGCTGCCAACATGAAGTCTTGCATCTTGATGAGTCGCGGCACTTGCTCAAAGGCACGCACTTCAACCAGAGCGTTCAGCGCACGCGCAGCAAGTATCCAGTCGGCTGCGGGATCGGCATGCGCCAAACTACCGCCTACCGTGCCACGGTTACGCACAGAGCGATAAGCAATACGCGCCGCCATCTCTTGCACCGGATGCCCGCGCAAAAGCTCAAAGCAACCATCCTCAATCTCAGCATGCGTCACCGATGCCCCAACACGCACACGCCCCTCGACCAGCTCGACACTGCGTAGCTCGTCCAAGCGCGACACATCCACCACTTGCGCCGGGCGTGCCAGCCTTAAGTTCAGCATGGGGCCCAGGGATTGACTGCCTGCCATTAATTTCGCTTGACCGTCAGAGCGAGCAAGCGCCCGCAAGGTTTCAACAAGCGTGGCGGGCATAACATATTCGAACGATGCCGCCTTCATTGCACACCACCGGCTTTTTGTTCAAGCGCCTCAAGCACACGCCGCGGCGTCAACGGCGTACGCGCGAGCTCGGCTGCGCCGACTCTGCGCAAGGCATCATTGACCGCACCAAAAATCGCAGCGGGTGGTGCAATGGCGCCCCCCTCGCCCATCCCTTTGGCGCCAAACTCCGTATGTGGCGAGGGCGTTTCAAAGTGATCGATCCGAATATTAGGGACCTCAGTCGCACCAGGCATCACATAGTCAGCGAGGGTTGAGGCCAGCGGCTGCGCAAAATCGTCGTAACGCATTTCTTCATACAACGCCGTACCAATCCCCTGGGCCACCCCACCAATCGTTTGTCCTTCAACCACCATGGGGTTCACGAGCACGCCACAGTCTTCAACCACCACATAATCCAAGATTTCAACACCACCCATTTGCGGATCAACCGCCACCAGGGCCACGTGTGTGGCATAACTAAAGGCACCCGTATCCACCCGCGGTTTATAGCCAACGGTCGCCTCTAAACCCGCCGGATCTACATCGGGCGGTAAGAGTTGTGGGCTTAGGTACCAGGCTTTTGCAATTTCACTTAAAGACACCCGACGCTCAGCGCAACAGACCGCCCCCCCCTCAAGCACGACCGCAGTCACTTTAGCTTTCAACAAATGCGCACCAATGTTCAACAGTTGCGGCACAAGCTTCTGGCAGGCTTGCGAGACCGCTCCGCCCGACATCACCAGCGAACGCGACGCGTAGGTGCCACTTGAATACGGAGTCTGCCCCGTGTCACCGTGCATCACACGCATGTTAGACAGATCAATCCCCAACACTTCGTGCGCGATCTGCGCGAAGGTGGTTTCCATCCCTTGCCCATGCGAGTGCACCCCCACTCTAATTTCAAGGCCACCATCAGGTGTCATGCGCACCATCGCCTGATCAAAGCCAGGCACAATAGGCATCCCCCAAGCCGCAAACACCGAAGTACCATGCGCCGATTGTTCGGTATACGTTGCTAAACCGACACCAATCAAACGCCCATCGGCCTCACCTTGTTGTTGGCGCGCGCGCACCGCTTTAACATTGATCATCTCAAGCGCACGCCTGACACTGGCCGGATAATCACCGCTATCAAAATGTTTATTTGCCACATTCACATACGGCATCTGCTCGGGCTGCACAAGATTTTCAAGACGAATCTCCCAAGGCTCGCGACCCACCTCAAGCGCAAGTGCATTCAGCGTGAGTTCCATGGCAAAGCACACGCCGGTGCGAGCCACGCCGCGGTAGGGTACAAAACCAGGCTTGTTTGTAGCGATACACTGCGTGACGCAGCGGTAACCATCAAAGGCATAAGGACCGGGCAGATTACCGATCGCCTGACCTGGTTCAATCCCAATCGTAAAGGGCCAGACTGAATAGGCGCCACCGTCAATCGTAATCTTCGCATCAAGCGCCAATAAGCGGCCGCGACGATCAGCGTAGGCCGTCATCTCGTAATGATGCTCACGCGTATTCGCGCCCGCGATCAGATGTTCGCGACGGTCTTCAAGGTAGCGAAACGGCTTGCGATAGGTCTTAGCAAGCCAGGCAATGCACAATTCTTCTTGCTGCAGCACGCACTTGTAGCCGAACGCCCCGCCCACGTCAGGCGAAATCACTCGCACCTGCCCCTGATCCATCTGCAAATACTGAGCAATGGCCGTACGTATTAAATGCGGCACTTGCGTGGCACTCACGACCACCAACTGATTGGCCTGATGATCCCAGTACGCCAGCACGGCTTTACCCTCAAGCGGCACCATGCACTGGCGTGCGAGGCTCATCTTTCGATGCACCACGACCTCTGCCTGTGCAGCAAGTGCATCAAAATTTTTATCCACCGACAAGGTCACGAAGACATTGTCTTTCCATTGCTCATGCACCAAGTTTTCGTTGGCTTGCATAGCGCTTAACACATCCGCATACGCGGGTAGCTCTTGGTACTGCACTTGCACGGTTTCGAGCAGATCTTCAGCTTCGGCGCGCGTCGGGGCAAAACCCATCACAACCGGCTCGCCCACAAAGCGTACTTTACCGCTCGCTAACGGCGGATGCGCCGACAGTTGATAGGTTGGCAAGGACGAGTCAGCCGCAATATCGAGTACATCGCTCAAGTGCGCGCGCGTGAACACAGTGGGCTGACTAACAGGGGGAACCTCAATGGACGTCACCCTTGCGTGCGCTAAAGGGCTTCGCATAAAAGCGACTTCAGACAACCCAGGCATCACCATATCTGCAACAAAATTTGCTTTGCCATGCAGATGGCGATCATCTTCTTTACGCAGCACCCTCGCCCCGATCCCCTGAGGCTTGATGCGCGCTGTGCTACCTGGGTGTCCCATGCTTCACACTCTTTTCAGATAAGGTTCAAACGATTCCTAGCGACGACTCACCGCGGCGAAGGTGTAGTTATCCAGTGTCGCCTCAGCCAAACGGAACCAACTGGCCTCGCTCTGCTGAAACTTCTGCCACTCGGGGAAGATTGCCGCAAAGTCAGGATTTTTTCCTGACAGTTCTTTCCAGAGTTCTTGCGAAGCGTTATAAGTTGCATCCATCACATCTTTTGAAAACAGATTGACTTTAGCGCCACCGCCAATCAGTTTACGTAAAGCCTCGGGATTTTTGGCATCATAGTTGGCCAGCATCTTGAGGGTTTGCTCGTTACAGGCGACTTCAAAGGCCGCTTGATATGCGGGTGGGAGTTCAGCAAACGCCTTGTCATTGACCATCGTGGTAATCGAGGCGCTGCCCTCAAACCAGCCTGGAGCATAGTAGAAAGGCGCCACTTTGTTTAGGCCAAGCTTCTCGTCGTCGTAAGGGCCAATCCATTCTGCTGCGTCAATCGTGCCCTTTTCAAGAGCAGAATAAATGTCACTTGGCGGAATTTGCTGTGGCACAGCACCCAGTTTTGAAAGAACCATCCCTCCGATACCACCAATGCGCATCTTTAAGCCTTTAATGTCGGCCAAGGATTTGATCTCTTTGCGATACCAGCCACCCATTTGAACGCCCACATTTCCGCAGGTGAAATTGATGATGTTGTACTTTTTATATACCTCGCGCACGAGCGGCAGGCCCCCGCCATACTGCAGCCAGGCATTGTGCTGACGCGCATTCAAACCGTAACTTAAGCCAGTGTCAAAGGCGAGCGCGGTATTTTTACCGATAAAGTAAGTGCTGAGGGTGTGGTTACACTCAACCGTGCGGTTGCTCACGCCATCCATACTTTGTGGCGCGGGCATGATTTCACCGCCTGCAAACACACGAATTTCGAATTTACCGTCAGTCAGTTGCGCGACGCGCTTACCGAGCTCTTCGGCAGAGCCATAAATCGTATCAAGTGTTTTAGGCCAGCTAGTAGACATGCGCCATTTGACCGTGGGGTTGGTCTGGGCGAAGGCTGGCGCACCTATTGCGGCTAAACCAGCGCCAGCTACTGTTGCAGTTTGAGTAAGAAAGCGACGTCGTTGCATGCGGATCTCCGAGAGATAAGTTAAATGAGCATACTGATAGGTCAAGCAAAGAGCAACAGCGGTGAAGCGTCTAGCGAGCGTCAGGCGTCAATTTTTAACGCCGTAACCACCTCCGCCGGGTAAGCCTAGCTCGAGGATATCGCCCTCGACCATATCGACTACACCTTTGGGGTGTTCGACTGCCTGGCCATTGAGCAACACATGGCCAGTACGTCCCGCTTGCCCGCCTTCAATACCTTTAGCGGGCACGCGTGTGCGTTCGGTTAATAAAGAGACGCGCAGGCGACCGGGCCAGCGCGACTGAAAGGATACTTTTTGTCCCATGCCACCACGGTGCGCACCTTCGCCCCCCGAGCCTTCAATCAAACTCTTGCAACCAAAGAGCACCGGTGAGAGCATCTCTGCGACTTCGATCGGTGTGTTTGAAATATTGGCTGGAAACCCCGAGGTAGGTGGCCCATCGCGATCACGCATCGCACCCATTCCACCGTTAAAAAAGAGAATGCTCGAAAATGAGGTGCCAAGCGCTGGATTCACACCGCGCATCAGCACGGACCAAAGCGGTGTCCCGCTATCGGCCTGCACGCGTTCTGGCATCACCTTGGCAAGCGCTTCAAAGACCGCAGCTTGCAGCTGATGGCCGATCAAGTGCCTAGCACCGACTGCGGCGGGCGGCTTCGCGTTGACGATGGTCCCCTCAGGGGCGATCACCTTAAATAGCCGCGTAAAGCCATCGTTATTTGGGATGCCCGGCGACAACAAACATTTGAAGGGATAGATCGTATAAGCATAGGTATGATTAAAGGTCTCGTTGATACCAAACCTGACCTGCGCTGTGCTGCCGCTGTAATCGACCGTCACGCCCTCGTGACTGACGGTAATCTTGGCTTGGATTCTGATGTGCTCATCCCAACCATCAGACTCGACCGAACCGTGATAAACACCCGGTGGAATTTTTCGGAGTTCACGCAAGGCCGCGTCTTCAGAGGCTTTAAAAATGGCACCTGCAATCTCGTTGATATCGCTTAAGCCGTACTCTTCTAACAACTCTGTCAAGCGACGCTCAGCCACGCGCAATGCCCCCACCTGCGCTTCGATATCGCCACGCACTTGCTGGGGTAACCGCACGTTAGCTTCAAGCATCTGCATGACCCACGGATTAAACACGCCGGCTTCAGCAAGTTTAATGACCGGAAATCGAATTCCCTCTTCGTACACTTCGCCCGCGTCGGCAGACCACTGACGCCCACCCACATCCGATAAGTGCGCGACTGCCATCGCAAAGGCGACTAAGCGCTCACCGAAAAAAATGGGCGCGACCATCGTGGCATCCGGCAGATGACCTGTGCCGATCCAAGGGTCGTTGGTAAATAGAATATCGCCTGGTTTCAAGGTCTCTTGAGGAAACACTTTCAAGATCCCTTTAAGCGACAAAGGCGCTGTCCCGATAAAGCCCGGGATACTGAGAGCCGATTGTGCGACCAACCGCGCTTCGGGATCGAGCAGCACGCAGGCAAAATCGTTGGACTCACGCACGACGGTGGAGAACGAGGTGCGCTTAAGCGTTGCCCCGGCTTCGTCGGTAATCGCGATCAGTCTGTTCCAGTAAATCTCTAGATCAATCGGGCTCATGCCACGCTCCTTTGCTGCTTCATGCTGCACGACCTTGGCGAGCGCCGAGTTTGATTCTTAGATTACCGTGCGCATCTAGCGTAAAGACATCGCCTGGGCCAATCACCACAGTCGAGCCGGGTTGTTCAACCAACGCGGGCCCCTCGTAACGCTGCGCGATGCGCAACTGTTCAAGCGACAGCACCGGTGCTTGAATATAACCCTCGATATCCGGAAAAAAGACTTGGCGCGAACGCTTGGCCTGTGCAAGCTGGTCGGCAGGCGCCTGTGACGAACGCACTTCAGCACTGAGAGCAGCGTTCGCCGAGGCCTCGACACGCCAATTCACAGCTTCGACCCGTTGGCCCACTAACTTGCCGCCAAAGCGCGCCGCGTAAGCCTGCGCAAACGAGGCCTCGATGGTGCTCTGTTCAGACTGCACCAACTGCGCAGACAATTCAGTCTCGACTTCAAAACCCTGACCAACATAACGCATATCCGCGCTACGACGAAACGTGATCCTCTCGCGTGCGACACCCGCAGACGCTAATTCTTTGCTCAAGGCCTCTTCCATCCCTTGCAATAAGGCCTCAATCACTGGCCAGTCCATCTCGCTTAAGCGTGCATAGCGCGTGCGAACCATGTCCATTTTCATTGGCGCAACCAGCAAGCCAAAGGCTGAAAATACACCCGCATTGGCTGGCACCAGCAAATCAGTGCCACCACAACGACGCGCGACTTCGCGTGCGTGAATCGGGCCTGCGCCACCGAAGGCGAGCAAGGTATAACGTCGAATGTCGCGGCCATTTTCGACCGCATGAATTTTGGCGGCCACTGCCATATGCTCGCAAACAATCCGATGAATCCCGTTGGCCGCTTCGACAATACTCAACCCCAAGGGGCGCGCAACATGTTCTTCGATCGCTTGCTCGGCTAAGTCCAGACGCAAACTCACCGCACCGCTTAACATACCCTGCGGATCAAGATAACCCAGCACCAAGGCCGCATCGGTCACCGTGGGCCGTGTGCCGCCCAAGCCATAACACGCGGGCCCCGGACTTGAGCCTGCGCTCTGAGGGCCGACCTTCAATAAACCAGTTGTATCAACGTGAGCGATGCTGCCACCGCCCGCACCAATCTCAATCAGGTCGATCGTCGGTAAACGCACCGGCAGCCCACTGCCTTTTTTAAACCGTTGCTGACGCGCCGCTTCAAACTCTGTCGTAATCGACGGACGCCCGTTCGAAATTAAACACGCCTTGGCTGTCGTGCCCCCCATATCAAACGCCATCACATTCGGCGTGTTTGACACGCGAGCAGAATGCGCCGCACCCAAGGCGCCCGCCGCGGGCCCCGACTCAAGCATGCGGATCGGCATACGCTCACCGAGTTCACGAGAAATCACTCCACCGTTTGACTGCATGATGTGCAAAGTCGCGTTCAGCCCAATTGCCCGTAAGCCGTCTTCAATCGCGCCTAAGTAACTGCCAACCATGGGCATGACACACGCATTCAACACCGTCGCGACCGTACGCTCGTATTCACGGATTTCGCCCAACACTTCAGACGACAATGAAATCGATAGCTCGGGTGCAATCCGCTGTGCGATCGCTTTCACACGCTGTTCGTGAGCGGAGTTGGTAAAGCTATGTAAAAAGCACACGGCAATGGCACGCACCCCAGCATCGCGTAAGTGACACACGACACGCTCGACCTCTTGGTCTTGCATGGCAATCACGACCTCACCTGCAGCATCCACGCGTTCACGCACCTCAGCACGCAACGCGCGCGGCACAATCGCGTCGGGCCCTGGCGCAGTCAAGTCATACAGGTCGTAGCGCAACTCGCGTGCGATCTCGATCACGTCACGAAACCCTTGGGTTGTGATTAAGCCGGTGACAGCGCCTTTGCGCTCAATCACAAGATTCGTCACCGCAGTGGTTGCCCCGACCACCACGTCGGTCACTTGAGCAAGCGTCAGGTCGTGCTCTTTAAGCAAGGCCAGTAAGCCCAACCGAATCGGCATCACAACATCGGGCGCACCCGTCAGGACCTTTGAGGTGAAGATACTGCCATCGTGACCGAGTAATACCAAATCGGTAAAGGTGCCCCCGATATCAAATGCAAAACGATACTGCTGGCTAGAAGCTAACGCCTGAGCACTCATACTTAGCCCTTAACTTTTGAGAGCTTAATGCCACGCTCAAAGCCATTTTCGAATTTCTTAGACTCAAACACGTTGTCTTTAATCGAGAAAAACTCTTGTAACGCGCGCTGCTCGTCGGTGGTCGTGTGCATCGAGGTGGCATCAAACGGGCAGGTCTGCGTGCACATTTCACAACCGATACAGTTAGCATGAATCGACTCGACCGAGCCGTCACCCTGCGCCAAGGCATCATAAAAACAGGTTTGAATACAAATCGTACAGGTTGGATTTCTACAGGCCTCAGAGGCAATTTCACTGTGCATGCGGGGCTTACGAAACTGCTCGCCATAATCCTTCACGGCTGCGCGCGAGGCAATACCTGTCATCGAGGCGATATCTGGATAGCCATGGGTATCCATAAAGTTATCAAGCCCCGTGATCATGCTAGGCAGGTATTTGATTCCCTTGAGCATCAGGACCGATCCCACTTGCACCAGCGGCGCCCCCGTCATAATGAACTCGACGATATCTTTGTGATCGTAGATGCCGTTCGATCCGGTAATTGGCATGCCCAATTCTGTATAAATGCGATTGACCCAACGCAGCGATAAGGCTTTAGCCCAGACCCCACCGATCCCTGCTGGCCCACCCAAGCGAGGCAATCCGGTTTCGATATCAACAGAAAATCCTGTGTAGCGATTGGTGGCGGTCACACCAGCCGCACCTGCTTCTTTAACCGCCCGCGCCACATCGAGCACACGCGATTGATCTGGGGTGAGTTTAATAATGACCGGGATCTTGACGGCCTCGCAGACGCGCGCAGTCACCTCGCGCGCAATCTCAGGCTCTTGCCCAATCATCGAGCCGCCATGCACACCAGGCATCATGGCCGGATGCGGACAACCAAAGTTCAACTCGACCATCGGTAAACCACAATCTTCGATTGTGCGGCAAATGTCGATCCAGCTTTGTATGGTTTTTCCGCCGGCACTACCAATTAAATGTGAGCCTTGATCTTGCGCGTACTTGTTCAGGTCTTTTAAATGCGGAATCCATTCACGCAAGGGCGTACTTGAATAACCCGAACGGCTATAGAACACAAAATTTTTATTGACCTTACCTTTAATCAGTTCATTTTTTTCATTCAGAATCGCGTACTTTGAATTTTGCGTCAAACGCGCCATATCTTCGATGTCAGTGAGGGTCTTGATAATCATCCCACCTGCACCGGCATCGACACACTCGCGAATCACTTCAGGGCTATTGGTCGTTTCAAGCGACGCTATCACCACGGGATTCTTAAATTTGACGCCACAAAAATCTAAAGAGAGATCAGCCACGCGTTGCCCCTAAATTAAGCGAAATTAAATCAATGAAAAAGGTCAGAGACCTCAGAGCTCACCCACTCGACGCCCGCGCGCCTTTAAAGTCTCGCCGCCTGGTCGCAGCGAGGTGCGACCACTGTCGTTATTGCCCTCGACCAGCCGCCCGAGAAGCGCCATGAACACCTGGCGATCAGAAGGATTGAGTGGGCTCAGCAATTGCTGTTGTGATAACTGCATATCTTTTTGATACCGCTGTACGAATTTTTTTCCGTCTGGCGTGGCCAAGCATAATTTGCGTCGACGATTCTGCGGATCGACTACCCGAGTGAGCAGACTGCGGTCTTCAAGACGCCTGAGAATCTCTGCAACGTTAGCGGGATCGAGTCCAAGCTCAGCGCCAAGGGTGGCCTGATCGATGCCTGGCCGGCGGATCAAAATGCTGAGCAAGCCGAACTGCACAGGGGTCACTTGCCCATCGGCCACGCGCGCCGAAAACATGGCTACATGGATTTGGTGCAACCTGCGCACCAAATAGCCTGGTCGATCCCAAATCGTGTGGTTAGCCGGGGAGTCGTTGGCGGTGACGTTGGACACCGTTGGCACGACCACCAAAGCGGGTTGCGCGCGCGCGGCAGGTTTAGGGCCTAACTTGGGTGGCACGGCAGGCACATTTTTACGCACGGCAAGCCTCTATCAACGGTTCGTATACTGATTGTTCGTATACTGACAGTTAATTGTGTAGCTAACCGACCTTGGTTGTCAAGCAAAAAGACAAGGGGCGGCTAAAACCGGCTACCGGCGCAAACTCGGCATCTTAGAATGGCAGGCACAAGTTGATTGGCACTGGCTACAGCTCTTTCGCAGCGCTACAGACCACCCGCTTTAGCTACCTCAAAATTGACAAAAGCTTTACCTCCACGCTCACCACAAAAGCTGAAAGCCAAATTTTAATAAAAAGTATTATCGATCTGGCCGAGAACTTGGGGCTACACTGCATCGCAGAAGGCATCGAAACGGCTGCACAACTCAAGCTATTACAAGACTTAGGCTGCCGCTCAGGCCAAGGGTATGACTTGCATCGACCCGTCAACCGTCAGCAACTCGAGCACTTAATTGACTTGCTACCATCACAGACAGTTCTTTTGACTCAACAAGTCACACCCACCTAGAAAAAAGATAAACCGCTTTTGAATCATTGCTAACGAAGATCAAAAAAATGAAAAATCAACACGTTATTCTGGTTAGCCGTCCCTCTGGCTGGGTCACCGCTGAAAACTTCAAACTCGTCGACGCAGACATGCCTGTGCCAGCCACTAATCAAGTCCTGATTCGCAACCAATGGTTGTCGCTTGATCCTTACATGCGAGGCCGCATTTCTGACGCCAAGTCATACGCACAAGGGGTCAACCCGGGCGAAGTCATGGTGGGTGGCGCAGTCGGTCAGATTGTCGAGTCCAATTCGCCCGACTTTCAAGTGGGTGAAACAGTCTTAGCCGCGACTGGCTGGCGTTTATATGGCACGTTGAACGCCAAAGCCGTCACCAAGATCGACACCAGCAAAGTGAGTCCGACCGCCTACTTAGGCATTCTCGGGATGCCAGGCATCACCGCCTGGACCGGCCTGATCGATATCTGCCAACCCAAAGCTGGCGAAACCGTTGTCGTTGATGCAGCCTCGGGCGCAGTCGGCAGCGTCGTCGGGCAACTCGCCAAACAGGTTGGCTGCCGCGTAGTTGGAATTGCCGGTGGCGCGCAAAAGTGTCAGTACGTCATCAGTGATTTAGGGTTTGATGCGTGTGTGGATCATCGTTCGCCAAATTTTGCCACCGAACTGGCCGCCGCCTTGCCACAAGGGATCGACTGCCTGTTCGAAAACGTCGGCGGCGAAATCTTTGAACGCCTGCTGACGCACATGAACACCTTTGGTCGGATCGCGCTTTGCGGCATGGTGTCTGAATTTAATCGCGACGCCCATGCTTACCGCACGCTGCGTGCGATTTTGGTCAGCCGCTTACGCGTGCAAGGGTTTATCGTGTCAGACAAACTCGACACCTGGCCCGCCATCCGCAAACAACTTTACGATTTAGTGGTCGCCAACAAGCTCAAGTTTCGCGAATCTGTTGCGCTTGGCTTGGCCAGTGCACCCCAAGCCTTAGTGGGCATGTTGAAGGGAGAAAATTTTGGCAAACAGTTGGTCAAGCTTGACTGAGCAACCCGCCGGTATGCCTGAAATAAGAGGCGCGTGACGCGCTCATCTCGCAAGACTGCCATGACTCATAAAAAGCGGTCTAAGATGCGGCGGCTTTGTTTGTCAAGCGCCTGCATGTCGGGCAACATAAACCTTAAACCGTGGCTATCCGTAATCATCAGCGTCCAGGTGCTGAGGCGTCGGATATCTTCTTCGCCCTTAAGAATCAGCTTGGTTGCTCCGCGATCCGTGATGACCTCCCAGATGCTGGGCGTTGAAAGCGTTGATACACTCACGATGCGCTGA
>CAMCZQ010000027.1 GCA_945887835.1 Bordetella parapertussis
AATCGTCGGCATGACTTCGCGCGACGCAACCTCTTGGGCGATTAAGTCGCGCGTCGCCTCAGACAAACCGGACAAATCATCGACCCAGGCAAGCTCTTTGCCCTCGACACTCACAAAGGCTAAAAATTGCTCGGGTGCGTGCAGCGGAAACGCCCGCACCGGCGTCACCCCAACATGTACCTGTCCGTCGGACAAGGTCAGCACCAAGCGGCCAGCCTGATTACGCTCGAGCAAAAAATCAGACATCCGCTGCACCTTGCCGATTTTGATCAGACGCGGCAACCTGCGACGCGACTTTTGCCTCAGTGGGCATTTTTTCAGCTGGGTTGTCTGTGGCAAGCGCTGCGTCAGCGTCAACCCCAGGTTGAACCTGACGCGATTGCGCTTGATACAAGTCGTGGTACGCCCCACCACGCGCAAGTAAATCATCGTGATTACCGATTTCGACGATTTCACCACGATCCAACACAACCAAGCGATCGGCTTTACGCAAGGTGCTCAGACGATGCGCGATCGCGATTGTTGTACGACCCTGAATCAGATTATCAAGAGCTTCCTGAATTTCCATTTCGGTTGTGGTGTCAACCGAAGACGTCGCCTCATCCAGAATCAAAATACGTGGATCGATCAATAACGCGCGCGCGATTGAAATTCGCTGCCGCTCTCCGCCCGACAAAGCCTGACCCCGTTCGCCCACCAAAGAATCATAGCCTTGGGGCAGGCGCAAAATAAACTCGTGCGCACGCGCCGCGCGAGCTGCCGCCACAATCTCCGCACGCGTGGCTTCGGGCTTACCGTAGGCAATGTTTTCAGCAATCGTGCCAAAAAACAAAAAGGGCTCTTGCAGAACCAGACCAATATTGCGCCTGAACGAGGCGAGTGAATAAGAGCGAATATCGACACCATCGACTCGAATTCCGCCTTCAGTGACATCATAGAAACGACAAATCATGTTGACGAGCGAACTTTTCCCCGAGCCGCTGTGACCGACCAGGCCGATCATTTCACCCGCGCCGATACTTAAATTGACGTTGCGCAAGACCGTGCGACTGCCGTAACGAAAGCCCACGTTGCGCAGTTCGATTCGCCCTTGCACACGGTCAAGTGGCACGGGGCGCTGCGCATCGGGCACGCTCGAGACATGGTCCAGAATGTCAAAGATGCGTTTCGCACCAGCAGCCGCCTGCTGGGTGTGCGACACAATCCTGCTCATCGAGTCAAGCCGAGTATAAAAGCGGCCGATATAGGCCAGAAAGGCGGCCAGCACACCAACGGTGATGGTACTGCTTGCCACCTGTAAAATCCCAAAAATCCAAACCACCAACAGACCAATCTCAGTCAAAAACGTCACGGTCGGAGCAAACAACGCCCACACCTTATTGATGCGATCATTGACCGCCAGGTAACGATCGTTGGCTTCACGAAACCGCGCGACCTCGCGATGCTCTTGCGCAAAAGCTTTGACCACACGAATGCCCGGGATCGTATCGGCCAATACATTGGTGAGTTCGCTCCAGGAGCGATCAACTTTTTCAAAGCCAAACCGCAAACGATGACGCACGAGATGAATCATCCAGATAATCGCAGGCAAGGGAATTAGCGTCGTGAGTGCCAGCCAAGGGTCAATCGAGATCAAAATACACGCAGTCATCACGATCATCAGCACATCGTTGGCAAAATCGAGCAGATGCAACGACAAAAACAGATTAATTCGATCGGTTTCGCTACCGATACGCGCCATCAGATCGCCCGTACGCTTGCCACCAAAATATTGCAAGGACAGGGTTTGTAAATGCGTGAAGGTTGCTGTGCGCAAATCGGCGCCAATACGCTCGCTGACCCAAGCCAGTAAATAGGTACGCGCCCAACCGAGCAGCCACGCCAGCAAACCTGCGACAACCAAACCCGTGAGGTACAAGCTGACTAAGTCGTAATTGATGGGCTTGCCGTTTTGAAACGGAATCAAAATATTATCCATCAGCGGCATCGTCAGGTACGGCGGTACCAGCGTTGCTGCCGTTGACATCAATGTCAGAACAAAGCCCACAATCAACGGTAATTTGTAAGGCTGCGCAAAGCGTGCCAGTCTCAATAACGCCCAGGTATCGCTTGGTCCGACCGGATCGCGATCACAAACGGCGCAATCATCTTGATCGGGTGCATAAGGCGTGCCACAACTTGGGCAAGACGCCGCACTTGTCTCGAGCGCGCGCAAGGGATCGGCAAGCTTTTGTTGCAGACTGGCAAACAACTCGGTGAGCCGGCTGACTGCAGGTGCCATGCCAAGGGTATGACGCCAAACGCCCAAACGGGTTTCGCCCGCAAAGAGCTCGATGGTACCCACGCCAGCGTGATCGCGGTGCTGCAAAGACTGTGTTGCACTTAGGGGCCAACTCACCCACTGGTGGGCCAGAGACTCGCGCGAGACCAGTCGCTCGGGTGTCAGCAGCATGATCCCTGAGACAAAAAACAGACTGGCGTCTAAGTCGGGCTCAAGCCAAGCCAGCAGCTTTTCGTTGGGCGCGAGGACAGCTTGAACCTCATGCGCCCAAGCCTGCGGGAGCATTGGACTGAACGCAGTGTCAGCGGCGCCAAGTGGTGTCATGTAAGAGGCACGCTGTGCCCATCAGTCGAGACCAACAACTGCATCGGGTAGCGCTTCATTAGGGGCCAACAAGTTCGAGTGAAAATTTTTGCTCTAGGCGAATATGGCAAGTATAACGAGCATCGGACAGCGCAACAGGCGTTTAGGGACTTGGGTGATCGGGTTTAGCGATTTTGCTGCGATAATAACGAATTATCAGTATTGTTGCGATGCAATATATAGTGTTATGACAAGCGAACGCAAGATCAGGGTCGAGCAAATGGTCAGTCTGCTTGGGCCTAACAGTTGGACATACCGCCCTGTTCTCGAGGCCTGGCTTGATTTTGCAGCGCTCGAGCCCCTTTCGCCCAAGCAACAAGCCCAGGGCGTCGCGCGCTTGTTACGCGCCCTACCCGCACTTTCGCAGGCGCACCTAAACCTAGAAGCCTCGCACGGCCTGCAAGCCCTTCTTGCCGCAGGGCAGTGGTCACCTCGTCTGGTCGAGCACTGCGCACTCACGTTACAGGCGCTGGCTGCCCTGCCTGGTGGCTTTGGCGACACACAAAAAACCTCGCGACCCACTCTTTATAAGATCGTGCTGCGTGCCTGGCATCCGGTCGTTACCACCTATGCTTTGCAGGCTGCCTGCGAATGTGTAGAGGCCGCGTTAAACGATACGCATTTTGAAGTCGCTGCGGCAGTTGCCCACTTGCAAGACCTGCGCCACCGGCACTGCCTGGGCCCGAGCACCGCCTGTATTGTCGATGCTGCCGACGACCGTGATATTCCGGCAATCAGACTTAACGCGGGCAATCTGCTGCAGTTGGGCTACGGTATCAATCAGCGGCGCATTTGGACAGCCGAAACCGATCGCACGGGTGCAATCGCCGAAACAATTTCGCGCGACAAAGACCTGACTAAGTCTTTGCTGCAAGCCTGCGGCGTGCCCGTGCCTCAAGGCGAGTCGGTTGACTCTGCCTCAGCGGCCTGGCAAGCGGCTCAGGCGCTTGGGCTACCCGTGGTGGTCAAGCCCAGTGATGGTAACCATGGGCGCGGCGTCTTTACCAACCTAAGTTTGCAACACGAGGTCGAACAAGCCTACGACGTCGCGTGCCAAGAAGGCTCGGGCGTCATCGTCGAGCGCTTTATCTTTGGCCAAGAACATCGCTTACTAGTAGTGGGCGACAAGCTGATCGCCGCGGCAAGAGGTGACTCGGCCCAAGTCAACGGCGATGGTTTAAGCACAATTGAAGTCCTGATTCAGACGCAACTGAATGCCGACCCTCTGCGGGGGCACGAAGAAGATCAACCACTTAATTATGTGCGACTCGGTGCTGCTGCACGACTTGAGCTCGCGCGCCAAGGCTTTGAGCCGCACACTGTGTTAGCGGCTGGTCAACCCGCGGTGATTCAACGTAACGGCAACGTCGCCATCGACTGCACCGAACTCGTTCACCCTGAGGTCGCGGCGCTCGCTTGCACCGCGGCGCGCGTAGTGGGTCTGGACATCGCAGGAATCGATTTAGTCGCCCTAGACATTTCTAAACCTTTGTCTGCGCAAGGCGGTGCGATTGTTGAAGTCAACGCGGGCCCTGGCTTACTGATGCATCTAAAGCCGGCCATCGGGCAGCCTCGTCAAGTCGGACGCGCCATCGTCGCGCACAGCTTTGGCCTCGGCGATATGGCCCGTATTCCGGTCATCGGCATTGCGGGCTCGCAGGGCAGCACCATGACCGGAAAACTGTTGTTCCACCTCTTGACAATAAACGGCTGGCGCTGTGGGTTGGCAGGCAGCGAGGGCTTATTTGTTGAGCAGCGGCGCTTGCGTCATGGCGATTGTGCAAACTTTGAAAATGCCCGACGTGTCCTGATGAATCGCGAGGTTCAAGCAGCGATCCTTGAAAACGGCGCGCACCAGTTGCTGACTGAGGGGCTGGCCTACGAACGCTGCGAAGTGGGGATCGTCACCCAGATCGACTGGACGCAAGATCTGAGCCGCTACGCGCTCGCGAGCCAAGCCGAGCATGCAAGAGTCTATCGCACCCAGGTCGATGTGATCCTGCCAAACGGCATGGCAATTCTCAATGCCGACGACGGACGCATCGCCGAACTCGCTCAATATTGCGATGGACAAATCACCTGGCTCAGTCTGGCTGACCACTCAGAGCGACGCCAACCAAACCTTGCGCAAGCTCATCGCCTGGTCTGCCTGACGGACGGGCGAATTACCTTGACACAAAACACGCAGACCCACCTACTTTGCTCGCTTGAAGCGGTTAGCACGGCACAAAACGGCTTCGATGCCGGCCAGTCTTACAACGTGCTTGCAGCAGCAGCAGCCGCCTGGGCACTTGGACTGACGCCAGATTTAATTCAAGCCGGCTTGCTGGGTTTTGCCCCCGCCACTGCAGTGCCTCAATAACCACAGGAGCTCATCATGGAAGTCTCTCGTATTCGTGCTCTACGCGGTCCAAACTTCTGGACACGTTTAACGGCGCTCGAGGCCGTCGTGACCTGCACCGAGCGCGAAGCCGATCTCGACCAGCTGCCCAATTTTTTAATCCACTTGCGAGCGCTTTTTCCGGACGTCAAACCACTGCGCCCTTTTGGCCACAAAGATCCGATCACGCTCGCGCATGCGCTCGAGGCGGTTAGTCTCGGATTACAAGCTGCCGCGGGTTGCCCGGTCGCCTTTGGGCAAACAATGTCGACCCCTGAGCAAGGCGTGTATCAAGTGGTGTTTCAGTACACCGAAGAACCCGTCGGCCGGCTTGCCCTTGAACTCGCAGAGGCGCTTTGTCTGGCAGCACTAAACGCCGAATCTTTTGACACCACGCAAGCACTGGCCCGCCTGCGTGAACTTGATGAAGACGTACGTCTGGGGCCCAGCACAGGCTCGATCGTAAACGCGGCGACCGCGCGTGGGATTCCCTACCGTCGACTCACTGAAGGCAGCTTGGTGCAGTTTGGCTGGGGTAGCAAACAGCTGCGCATTCAAGCCGCAGAAACCGGCAACACCAGCGCAATCGCCGAGGCAATCGCGCAAGATAAAGACTTAACCAAAATGCTGCTTGAGGCCGCCGGCGTGCCGGTGCCGCGTGGCTTCATCGCTGACAACGACACCCAAGGCTGGGAAATCGCCAATAAAATTGGCTTGCCGGTCGTTGTGAAGCCTCGCGATGGCAATCAGGGCAAGGGCGTCGCGGTCAATATCGAAACCCGCGAGCAATTAAGCGCCGCGTTCAAGATCGCCTCAGAGATCAGTCGTGACGTGATCGTCGAGCAATACATTCCAGGTCATGATTTTAGAATGTTAGTCATCGGCAACCAGCTCGTGGCCGCCGCGCGTCGCGATCCGCCCGCAGTCATCGGCGATGGCAAGCACACCGTGGCGCAACTCGTCGACGCAGTCAACACAGATCCGCTGCGAGGGGATGGTCACGCCACGGCACTAACTAAGATTCGTTTCGACGAAATCGCGCTGGCAACACTGGCCACGCAAGGATTGACTGCGCACTCGGTACCCGAAAAAGGTAAGCGCGTTTTATTGCGCAACAATGCAAACTTAAGCACCGGCGGCAGCGCGACCGATGTCACCGACGAGGTGCATCCCGAACTGGCCGCACGTATGGTGACAGCCGCACAAATGGTGGGTCTAGACATCGCAGGCGTCGACCTTGTCGCCGAGACGATTTTAAAACCCATGGAGGCTCAGCGCGCAGGTATTGTCGAGATTAATGCGGCACCAGGTTTGCGGATGCATTTAAGCCCCTCGTTTGGCAAACCACGCCCGGTCGGTGAAGCGATTATTGCCAGCATGTTTTCTCAGGGCGACAACGCACGAATCCCGGTGATCGCGGTGGCCGGTACCAACGGCAAAACCACCACGGTCAGACTGGCCGCACATCTTTTGAGCGTAAGCGGAAAACGCGTCGGCATGACCAACTCAGATGGCGTTTATATCGAACAACGCTGTATCGATACGGGCGACTGTAGTGGCCCGCGCAGCGCGCGCAACGTCTTGCTGCACCCAGATGTCGACGCGGCGGTCTTTGAAACAGCGCGAGGGGGTATCTTGCGCGAAGGCCTGGCGTTTGATCGCTGCGATGTCGCGATCGTGACAAATATCGGCATTGGCGATCATCTTGGTATGAACTTTATCAATACCGTCGAAACCCTTGCCTTGGTTAAACGTGTGATCGTACAAAACGTCGCGCCCCACGGCACAGCAGTGCTCAATGCCGCAGATCCGCAGGTATCACAAATGGCTCAGGTCTGCCCTGGGTCGGTCACATTCTTTGCACTCGAGCGTCAGCACCCAGTCTTAAACACGCATCGCGCGCAAGGCAAACGCGTGGTGTTTTGTGACGACGCGCATATTGTCTGCAGCGAGGCCGGGCAAGAACAGCGACTGGCCCTGGCCTCGATCCCTCTGACGCGCAACGGCACCATTAGTTTTCAGATTGAAAACGCCATGGCCGCGGTCGCTGCTGTCTGGGCGTTAGGACTGGACTGGAGCACGATCAGAGCGGGACTAGCAAGCTTTGTCAATGACGCACAAACCGCTCCGGGTCGCTTTAACGTGTTTGATTACCGCGGTGCCACCGTGATCGCCGACTATGGCCATAACCCAGATGCCATTCAAGCTCTGGTACAAGCCATCGAAAGCATGCCTGCCACCAAACGCACCGTCGTCATTAGTGGGGCGGGTGACCGGCGCGACGAAGACATCTCGCGACAGACCGAGATCTTGGGAGAGATTTTTGACCACGCAATCTTGTATCAAGACCAATGCCAGCGCGGTCGCGAAGATGGCGAAGTCTTGGCCTTGCTACAAAGAGGCTTAAAAAATGTGTCGCGCACCAAAGAGATCAGCGAGATTCGAGGTGAGTTTCTCGCGATCGATACGGCCTTAGCAAAATTAAAGCCCGGTGAGCTTTGTTTGATTTTGATTGATCAGGTGCAAGAAGCGCTCGACCACATTGCTCAGCGCATCGCCGAAGCTTGACGAAGCGGGGCGACGCACGTCGCGCTTCGTCAAACGGTGACCCTCAAGACTTAGTTTTTTCGCTGGTGCCGCCTGCAGCAAATGGAAAAGCCGGAAACATCGCGCGCGCCTGCTCTTGCAGTTTGTCTTGCATCTGACCAAACAAGTCTTTGCTTTGTTCAACATACGCGTTCATCATCGTTTGCATGACAGGAGTTTGGCCGCTCATAAACTGTGTCCAGGCCTCGGGCGACACTTTAGTATTTCCAAGCAAACCTTTGGATTGATCCGCGAGACGATCTTGAACTTCCATGAATGTCTGGATATTTTTTTCAAGATACGTTCCCATCATGCCCTGCATCGCATGGCCATAAAACCGAATCAGTTGCGCGAGCATCACTGAAGAAAACATCGGCATGCCACCGCCTTCTTCTTCGAGAATGATTTGCAGCAAAATGCTGCGGGTCAAGTCTTCGGTGGATTTTGCGTCTACCACCTTAAAGACCTCGTTGTTTAAAACAAGTTGCTTAACATCGGCCAACGTGATGTACGTACTCGTTTGCGTATCGTATAGACGACGATTCGGGTATTTTTTTATCAGACGAATAGAAGTGTCTGTTGCCGCTTCGGTCATTCATGCCTCCGGATAGTATTGTGATAACGAATTGTGGGCCGCTACGCAGCCCACCCCATCAGTGCCTTAACCCATATGTAAACCGCCGTTTAGCGAAAAATCAGCGCCGGTTGAAAATCCGGATTCCTCAGACGCAATCCAGGCAACAATTGAAGCGATCTCTTCGGGGCGGCCTAGGCGCTTAACCGGAATCGTCGCTACGATCTTTTCAAGGACATCAGGGCGAATCGCGCGCACCATATCTGTCCCGATATAGCCGGGCGAGACGGTATTGACCGTCACACCCTTGCTCGCGACCTCTTGGGCGAGCGACATTGAAAACCCATGAATCGCAGCCTTTGCAGTCGCATAGTTTGACTGGCCGAACTGACCTTTTTGCCCGTTGACAGAACTGATGTTGATGATGCGACCAAAGCCGCGATCAACCATCGCTTCAATGACCTGTTTGGTCACATTAAATAAACTATTCAGGTTGGTGTCCATGACGGCGCGCCAGTCGTCGGCTGACATTTTGCGAAACACGCCATCGCGCGTAATGCCAGCATTGTTCACCAGAACATCGACCGGGCCATGCTCGGCGACAACGGCTTTAAAGGCCGCTTCGCACGAACTCCAGTCAGACACGTTGCCGACCGAGGCATAAAATTTATAGCCTAGGGCAGCTTGCTCGTCGAGCCACTGCTTGTAATCCCGACTGGGGCCACACCCCGCCACAACCGTCATTCCCTCTTTGACCAATCGCTGGCAAATAGCAGTCCCGATTCCACCCATACCGCCGGTCACGTACGCTAGCTTTGTACTCATCCTCGTCTCCTTTTACCGTCTGGTGACGGCATTGACTTGCGCTAGACTGCTCGAACTTTGACATAAGATCCAGGCGCTGCCTCAAGCACTGGATACGCTTTGTTACCAAGCTTTTTTGACGCCTTCACACGCTTGCCGCTGTGACTGGCGAGCCAGTTGTTCCAGTCGGGCCACCAACTGCCAGAGCATTGGCTAGCTTTAGCAAGCCACTGCTCGGCAGTTTGCGCGTTGACGGGCTGCTCTGCAACCCAATAATGACGTTTGTGCTTGGCCGGCGGGTTAATGACCCCAGCGATATGACCCGAGGCCCCCAGAACAAAACGGTTTGGACCTGGGAAAATTGCCGCAGAAGCAAAGGCTGAGTGCCACGGGACGATGTGATCTTCGCGTGAGCCGTATAAGTAGGTGGGCACTTTAACTTTGCGTAAGTCGAGCGGGACACCACAACAAGTCAGCGCATTGGGCTGGCTTAATTTGTTTTCAAGATAAGTATGACGAAAATACCAGGTAAAGAATGGCCCTGGCAAATTCGTACTGTCGCTGTTCCAGAACAGCAAATCGAACGCCACAGGCGACTCGCCCTTTAGATAGTTCGAGACAACGTAGTTCCAGACCAACTCATTGGGCCGTAAAAACGAAAAGGTCGTGCCAAGCTCGCGCGCCGACATTAACCCTCCATGACCGATCTGTTGCTCTCGCAGGCTCGCGTGTTGCTCGTCGACAAACACTCCAAGAGGACCGGTCTCTTTGAAATCGACCATTGACGTCAAGAGTGTTAACGAAGCGACAGGGTTCTCGCCCTTTGCCGCAGCCACAGCCAACCCGGCGGCCAACAGCGTGCCACCCACGCAAAAGCCAAGCGCGTTAATCTGACTTTGACCAGAAATCTCTTGTGTGACCTTCAGCGCAGTCAAAATACCCTCGTCCAAGTACTCATCCCACGTCGCTTTTTCAAACCCATCGGTATCGTCTGCGAGTGGATTGCGCCAAGACATCAAATACACCGTGAAGCCCTGGGCAAGCGCATCTTGCACGAAAGAATTTTCGGGTTGCAGATCGAGAATATAAAATTTATTGATACACGGAGGCACTAAGAGCAGTGGTCGCTGAAACACCGTTGGTGTGGTCGGCGAATACTGGAGAAGCTGAAAAAACTTATTCTGAAACACAACCGAGCCGACCGAGGTCGCAACGTTTGTGCCCACCACAAACTGACTTTCGTCGCTTTGCGTGATACGACCTTTTTTGAGGTCGCCCATCAGATTTGCCACGCCTGCAACCAAGGTATCGCCGCCCGAGTCAATGAGCGCGGCTTGCGCGTCAGGATTAGTGGCCAAAAAGTTTGCGGGCGACATCGCCTCGACCCACTGCATTACGGAAAAATGTAGCCGCTCTTTAAGTTCGGCTGAGGCATCTGACGCCTCAACCATGTTTTGCATGGCCTCGGTCGACAGCAAATACAAATGTGCCATCAGCAGATGAGGGGGGCTTGAGGCCCAGGCCGGGGCAGCAAAACGCCTGTCTTTAAGCGCAGGCAAATGGCCTTGGGTCGCTTCTTGAGACAGTCTCTGCCAGGCTTGCAGGAAGTCTTGCTGAATCGACGCTATCGCTTCTTTCGAGATTCCGGGCGGCAGAACTAATCCCTCTGGAAACGTAAAATTCATATGCAAACCTATTTGTGCTCACAGCTATCGCATCGTGCGCTGCAATATCGCACTTGTCAACCCCTGCAACGTAAGCGCTGGAATCAGCTTGGCGCAAGCCACGCCAGGGTCGCCATGCGTCCGGTGACGCGGTCGCGGCGGTACGAAAAAAACCGTCGCTCTGGATCGTTTACCGTGCATAAACCACTGTTTTCAATCGTGGCGACACCCATTTTTTGTAAACGCCAGCACGCGAGGCCTGCCAAATCGGCGCGCCACTTACCAACCACCAGCGAGTCGGGTAAAAAAAGCCCAGGCTGTTCGGCGCCCTGCCCCTCAAACGCCTGCCGAACCTCTTGGCCCACCTGAAAGGCCTGCGCACCAATCCCTGGCCCCACCCAGGCCTGCCAGTCTGAGGCACGCGGCACTTTGGCCTGCATCTTGAGCAAAGTCGCCTCGAGCACGCCCGCTGCCAAACCTTTCCAGCCGGCGTGCGCGACCCCAAGCACTGAGCCCGCTTGGTCTGCCAGCACCACAGACAGGCAATCGGCGGTTAACACGGCCAGAACACGTTTCGGTTGTGCGGTGACGCAAGCATCGGCGGACGGGGGCTGCTGGCCTGGGGCAAAGAGCACGGGTTCGTCGGCATCGACCACCCGAGCGCCATGCACTTGCGCAAGCCAGGCTGGCTCGCCCGGCAGTCGTTGGCGCAAGCGCTGACGGTTTTCGAGCACCGTCGCGGGGTCATCTTGAGCGCCCAGGCCCAAATTAAACGTATCGTAAGGCGGTTGACCGACGCCGCCATGGCGGGTCGTACAAAATAATTTCACGCCCTGCCACGTTTGCGTTGGCTCCAGAAACGTGAGGTCAGGTTGTGTCGTTTGTGGCATGTTCAGAGCCCTTCACATCCAGCGAATATGCTCGATGACCCGAAGCATATCGGCGGCGGCGGGCGCTGTAAACTCAATTTCGCCTGCGCCGGCAGGATCTTCAAATCGCAAGTGATGGGCATGCAGCATTTGCCTGGCGGCACCTTCGATCGCGCGCCCACCATACAAAATATCGCCTAACAGCGGGTGCCCCAGACTGGTTAAATGCGCCCGAATTTGATGGGTTCTACCGGTTTCAAGCCGGCAGGTGACTTGTGAAATATTCGAGCCCCCATACTCGCCGACCCTGACAAGCTGATAGTGCGTCACCGCAGATTTAGGTGCGCTCAGGCTATCAACCGACATGCGCACCGGCACCTTGGGGTCGCGCCCGATCGGACGATCAACCGTACCCTGCTCAAGCATGCGCCCGTGCGCCAGGGCCAAGTACTGGCGCCCCATCGTGCGCGCCTGCAATTGGCGCACTAAGTGCGTTTGCGCGACTTCGTTGCGGGCAATCACTAAAAGCCCCGAAGTATCTTTATCTAAGCGATGCACAATGCCAGCACGCGCCACCTGCAAAAGTTCAGGATAGCGATAAAGCAACCCATTGAGCAGGGTGCCCGACCAGTTACCCGCGCCAGGGTGGGTCACCAGGCCGACCGGTTTATTCACAACGACCCAATCCGCCGTTTCGCCTAAAACGTCAAAAGCGACGTCTTCTGGAACAAAAGCATGGTCTTCAGGGGCAGGTTGCTCATAAACGGTAATGACATCGTCTTCTCGCACGGTTTGGCGCAACTTAGCCGGTTTGCCGTTGATCAGCACATGCCCCCCCTGAATCCAGGTCTGCAACCGGCTACGAGAATGCTTGGGCATGAGCTGCGCAAGCACTTTATCAAGCCGCTCAAGGGGCATCTCGTCGGTGACTCGAAAAACCTGCGGTTCGTCGTCGGTCAGAATATCTTCAGCAATCGGGGTGTCGGCCATTGGGACTCGTCTTATAATCAGCAGAGAATGCTAACACCAAGGATCATTTCGTGATGGGTCGTAATACTATTTCTATGTTTCAGTCGCGTGCTGAAACCACCTGGGCCGCCAGACTGATGGTTTTACTGACGGTTTTACTGATTGCCGGTTGTGGCACCAAAGGACCAGAATACGATCCAACCGCAGGTTGGAACGTCGAACGGTTGTTTGAAGATGGCAAAGCAGAAATGAACTCGGGCAACTGGCGGTTGGCCAAAGAGCGTTTTCTCGCTGTTGAAACGCGCTTTCCCTTTGGTACCTACGCGCAGCAGTCGCTCTTAAATCTGGCCTATTGCCAATGGAAAGACAAAGAGCCCGAACTCGCCGTTGCCACGTTGGGTCGCTTTCAGCAGCAATACCCTAGCAATCCTGCCGCAGACTATGCGTTATATCTGCGCGGCCTGATCAGTTTCACGCCGCCCAGTGCCGTCTTTTCAACCTTTACCGGACAAAACCCGGGCGAGCGCGATCCTAAGGCGCTGCGCCAGTCTTATGCTGCCTTTGATGAGCTGATCAAACGTTTTCCTGAAAGTCGCTACACATCCGACGCGCGCAAACGTATCGAGTGGCTGATCAACACGATGGCCGAAAACGAAATGTTGATCGCTCGTTATTACTACGAACGCTTTGCCTACGTTGCGGCGATCAATCGGGCGCAGGTGGTTATCACCGAGTTTCAAGGCGTGCCTTCGTCAGAGCAAGCCCTCTACATCATGATGATGTCGTACGACAAACTCAAACTGACCGATTTGCGTAACGATACTGAACGCGTGCTACTTACTAATTTTCCAAACACCGCGCTGATCGCAAAAGGGTTTCCTAACAAATATAGTGCTTGGAATCCTCTGCGTCTGTTTTAACGAAGTTTTGAAAAAACGCCAGCACCTCGTCTAACGAGCGGGTGCGCGCAAATGGGGGCAGCCCGCGCCAAAGTTGTTTGCCGTAGGGCTTATCCACTAGGCGCGTGTCACCTACCATCAACACCCCCCAATCGGTTTCGCTGCGAATCAACCTCCCTGCGCCTTGCTTAAGCGCAATCGCGGCCTCGGGCAACTGGTGTTCCATAAACGGATTACCCCCGCGACTGCGACACGCCCGCAAGCGTGCCTCTAGCACGGGGTCATCGGGGGGTGCGAAAGGCAACTTGTCGATCGCGACCAAGGTCAGCTTCTCGCCCACCACATCAATGCCTTCCCAAAAACTTGCGCTTCCGACCAGCACAGCGTGGTCAAGTGTACGAAAACGCTCAAGTAAATCGCGACGTGTGCCGTTGCCCTGACGCATCAGGGGCCAGGTAATCCCCAGGCGATCGTACGCCTCGCCAAGCAAACCCGCCACACGTTCGACCGCGCGCAGAGTCGTGCAGAGCACCAGCGCCCCGCCCTGGCTCGCCTGAATCAAGGGGACCAGCGTGTCAACAAAGGCAGGTAAGAAATCAAGAGATTGCGCGGGCGGTAATTGTTGAGGAACAAACAACAGCGCTTGCTTAGCATAATCAAAAGGTGATTCAAGACGGATTGTTTGGGCGGCTTCCAAGCCCAGGCGCGAGGTGAAATGCGAAAAATCGTTTTGCACAGACAGCGTCGCCGACGTAAAAATCCAAGCCTGCCCTGCCTGGCGGTAGCGCGCAAAGGCCTCGGCAACAGAAAGTGGGGCAGCGTGTAAGCGGACATGATGCAGACCGCACTCTACCCAGCGCACAACTTGCTGCAGCTCTTGAATCGGCGCCCGCGAGTCGCGCCCGGGTTGACCCCACTGAGCCAGACGCTCGGATAACTCGAGGCAGGTGCGTGCAGCTGCAGCAAGGTCCGGATGTTTGTCTTCGACAGTTGTCAGCATTTTGCCGATTTCATCAAGGACGTCTTGTAAACGTGCACGTGAGGCATCGAAGGCCTCGGGCTCAGGAAACGCCTCGAAGGTCACGCGCTTAGACGACAGGTTTTCAAGCGCAGCGCAGGTCAGACGCAATTCGCGCGCCGCGTGCTCAAGGCGTTTCGCTTGCTCAGACCAGTTGGTCATCTCGCGCGCGTGCGCCAGACCGGCGACTTCGATCAGCTTAGACAGATCCAACAGTTGATGGGTTGACAGGCTACTGCCTAAAAAACGAGTGGCGGTATCGGGCAATTGATGGGCTTCGTCAAACACGACTGTATCAGCGGCTGGCAGCAAATCGGTGATGCCCTCGTCGCGCAGCATGACGTCGGCCATAAACAAAGCGTGATTAATCACCACGACATCGGCCTCTTGCGCTTGCCGACGCGCTTTCAACACAAAGCAATCGCGCACATTCGGACAATCTTGACCCAGGCAGTTTTCACGGGTCGAGGTCACACGTTGCCAGATCTCGGCTTCTTCGGGCACCGAGGGTAAGTCGGCACGATCCCCTGTTGTGGATTGTTGCGCAAAAGTGTGTATGTGTCGTAACTGCTGGACCTCGGCCCGAGACTTTAACGCACGATCTTCGGTTTGAAGCTTTTCAAGGTGATAGTGACACACGTAATTACCGCGGCCTTTCAGCAAGGCGATCGAGGCCGGCACGCTCAGGGCCTCACGAACACGAGGCAAGTCGCGCGCAAATAGCTGATCTTGCAAGGTACGGGTGCCGGTCGAGACCAACACTTTGCCGCCACCCAGCAAAGCCGGCACCAAATAGGCCCAGGTTTTACCGGTACCGGTGCCAGCCTCGGCCACCAGCGTTGAGCGCTCGGCGATCGTACGCTCAACCATCTGCGCTAACTCGATTTGCGAGGGTCGTACCCGAAAGCCTGGCGCGATTGCGGCAAGCGGACCTTCAAGCGAAAAAAGCTGAGAAATCAACTGATCTGACATATGTGGCACCAAGAAGCTAGGCGGATCATACCGCCTCAAGTGAATCAGAATCCGGACTGTGGCAAAATCATCCGTTTGCCTTCGTTAAAAAGCCACGCTTCCAATGACTAAACCGATTTCTGCCAAACCAACCACCCTAGACGCTGCCGCAACAGCGGCGAGCACGACCGCTGCTGCCCTTGCTGCGGCTACCACCCTAGACGCTGCCGCCTCTGCTGCAACCACCTTTAGCGCTCCAGTCACTTTGCAGGAGGCTGAGGTGCGGATTGTGGCGCAGCTCGCGCAAGAGCTTGGCATCCGTGCCGCGCAGGTGCTTGCGGTGATTGGATTACTCAATGACGGCTCGACCGTGCCCTTCATCGCCCGCTATCGCAAAGAAGCCACGGGTGGTTTAGATGACACGGTTTTGCGTAATCTTGATACGCGTCTTTTGTATTTGCGCGATCTCGAAGAACGCCGTGCAGCGATTTTTGCCTCGATTACAGAACAAAACAAACTCACACCTGAGCTTGAAAAAGCGCTGCAACAGGCCGACACCAAACAGCGCCTAGAAGACTTGTATGCCCCCTACAAGGTCAAACGTCGCACCCGCGCGCAAATTGCCCGTGAAGCGGGGCTAGAGCCCCTGGCAGATGGCATTTTGTCTGATCTGCAATGCGACCCTTCAATGCTCGCCACAAAATACTTCAACGCCGAAGCCAATATCAACGACATCAAAGTCGCGCTTGATGGCGCACGCGACATTTTGGCAGAGCGCTACGCTGAAAACGCTGATTTGCTCAGCGACATGCGCACACACTTGTGGTCGTATGGGTACCTGTATTCAAAGGTGGCTGAGGGCAAAGAAGCCGACGGCGCAAATTTCAGAGACTGGTTTGACTTCAACGAACCCCTGCGCACTCTGCCCTCGCATCGCATCTTGGCCATGCTGCGCGGCCGTCAACAGGGCGCGCTCGAACTGCGTATTGGCCTTGAGGCCAGCCAAGATATTATTGTTCCGCATCCCTGCGTCGAACGGGTGGCAAACTTTTTAAAGCTCGGGCGCGATTTGTTTTCGGCAGCGCCGTCTGCACGCGCCAAATGGTTAGCCGATGTGGCACGCTGGACCTGGCGGGTCAAACTCTTAACCATGTTTGAATCTGAAATGGTCACACGCCTGCGCGAAAGCGCCGAAACCGAGGCCATTCGCGTGTTTGCAGCCAACTTAAAAGATCTGCTACTCGCCGCACCTGCCGGCCCGAAGGCTGTGTTGGGTTTGGATCCTGGTATTCGCACTGGCGTCAAAGTGGCTGCGATTGATCACACCGGCAAAGTCGTTGAAACCGCAACCGTGTACCCGTTTGAACCGCGTCGTGATCGCGCTGGCACGCTAGCGGTGTTAGCGACCCTCGCACGCCGTCACAAGATCGAACTCGTGGCGATCGGTAACGGCACAGCCTCGCGCGAAACCGAAAAACTCGTTGTCGATTTAATGGCCGCTCAGCCCGATCTTCAATTGACGCGAGTCGTGGTGTCTGAGGCGGGGGCCTCTGTGTATTCGGCCTCTGAGCTCGCCGCGCTTGAGTTTCCGGATCTTGATGTGACCTTGCGTGGCGCTGCGTCAATTGCACGTCGCCTGCAAGATCCGCTGGCCGAGCTCGTCAAAATCGAACCTAAAGCCATCGGCGTGGGCCAGTATCAACACGACTTGAATCAGCGCGAACTCGCACGTTCGCTTGACGCCGTGGTTGAAGACTGCGTGAACGCCGTTGGGGTCGATGTCAACACGGCTTCAGCCGCGTTGTTGGCGCGCGTCTCGGGGTTAAACAGCACCTTAGCCAAAAACATTGTCAGCTATCGCGACGAACAAGGCGCGTTTGCCAATCGCAAGGCACTCAAAGAGGTCTCACGCTTTGGCGAAAAAGCCTTTGAACAAGCGGCGGGGTTTTTACGCGTTCAAAACGGTGACAACCCTCTTGATCGCTCCTCCGTTCACCCTGAAGCCTATCCGGTAGTTGAACGAATTTTGAAAAAAATTGCCAGCGAGATGAAAGATGTGATTGGCAATCGCGACAAACTAAAAGGCTTATCGCCTGCCGAGTTCGTGGATGAAAAATTTGGCGTCCCAACCGTACGGGATATTTTGCTCGAACTCGAGAAGCCTGGTCGCGATCCAAGACCAGAATTTAAGACAGCCACCTTCAAAGAAGGCGTTGAGACACTGAACGACTTGCTGCCAGGCATGATTTTGGAAGGCGTTGTCACCAACGTGGCAAACTTTGGTGCCTTTGTGGATATCGGGGTGCATCAAGATGGCTTGGTACATATCTCGGCGCTGGCTGAAAAATTTGTGAGTGACCCACGTGATGTGGTGCGCGTTGGGCAAACTGTGCAAGTGCGCGTGCAAGAAGTGGATATTGCACGCAAGCGCATTGCGTTGACGATGCGACTCAATGACGATGCACCGCCGGCGAGGTCGATGGCTGCGGGCGGTGGCTCAGGTGGCGGCAACAATAGTGGTTCAGGTGGCAACAGCAATCGCGGGGCGCGCAAATCTAACGCTGGCAGCACACCCGAGCCAAGTCCAGGTGGTGCGATGGCGGCGGCGTTTGCCAAACTGAAAAAAACGTAACGCTTTCGTGTTTCAGCGCGTATAGGTTTCGTTGCCAGGTCGCGTCGCCTGGCTATGCCGCTTTGCTGCAGGGCTAGGCAACGTCGCTCGGCTGCATTGCCAACGTTAGGGCCGCTACCAATTGCTCGCGCTGTTCGCTTGAAGCGCTGTCGGGTGCCTTGGCAATGACTTGCTCGCCTTGCACAATCAGCAAACCCACTGCGCCCTCAATCTTGATACTGGCCTGCGCGCCTGCTTGCTGCAGCCCACGCATCGCGGCACCTGCTTGTTTAGGATCGGCAAAGGCGATCGAAGAAAATAACTCAGCGCCATCTTGCGCCAGCAAGCGAAACCGAAACTGACCGGCTTCGTCTCTAAAGGTGACGTAGCGGGCGCTTTTTCCTGCAGATTTTTCTTTTTTAGCAGGCTGTGAAGACGCGGCGGTACGCGACGTGGCTAAGCTACGCAAGCCAACCGCCTGCCGCAACTCTTGAACAAAGGGTGTTGCAATCGAGCGCGCCTTGCGGGCGCCCTCTTGCAGAATCTCTTCGATGCGATCAGGGTGCGACATTAAGTCTTCGTAGTGCGCACGCAAGGGACCCATCTCTTGTTCGATTCGGTCGCACAAGCGCTTTTTAGCATCCCCCCAACCCAACCCCGCCAATAGTTCAGCATGAAAGTTTGCGGTTTCGGCAGGTTGTGCGAACGCCTTGTAGATCAGATATAAGTGCGAGGCATCTGCGTCTTTAGCTTCGCCGGGCCCACGCGAATCCGTCACAATTTTAGCGATGGCAGAGTTTAGGGCCTTGGTACCGCCTTCAAATAAAGGCACAGTGTTGCCGTAACTTTTTGACATCTTACGACCATCAAGGCCGGGCAAGGTCGCGACGTCTTCAGAAATCACCGCCTCTGGTAGTACAAAAAAATCACGCCCTTGGCCAAACAAATGATTAAAGCGCTGGGCGATATCACGCGCCATTTCAAGATGCTGTGTTTGGTCACGTCCAACCGGCACCTTGTGGGCGTTGAACATCAAAATGTCGGCAGCCATCAAGATGGGATACGAGAACAGGCCCATATTGATGCCATCATCGGCCTCAACGCCTTTGGCTGTATTTTGATCAACCGAGGCTTTATAGGCGTGGGCACGGTTCATTAAACCCTTAGCGGTCACGCAGGTCAGCATCCAGCAAAGCTCTGGAATCTCGGGGACATCCGATTGACGATAAAAAGTGACGCGTTGAGGATCAAGGCCTGAGGCTAACCAAGTTGCAGCGATTTCAAGTCGCGAACGCGCAATCAGGGCGGGGTCCTCAGACTTAATCAGTGCGTGATAATCCGCCAAAAAGAAGAAAGCATCGACGTTGCGTTGCTGGCTAGCCTGTATCGCCGGACGGATCGCCCCCACATAATTGCCGAGGTGGGGCGTGCCAGAAGTGGTGATGCCAGTCAGAACGCGCGTATTCATAAAGGGGCCAAGTGCCAAGGTTTGAGAAAACGGCTAAATCACAAGTGTAACGTCTACCACGGTCGTGAGCGGGAAACGGCTAGCTGTCAAACGCAGCCGAACGCTTAAGCTCAAATACTGACAGTATCGCGACGATCAGAGTCTAGATACTCTTTGGATTGCATTTCAAGAATACGAGACACCGTGCGATGAAACTCGTTAGACATTGGGCCCGAGGTGTAAATTTCGTCCGGTTCGCAAGCGGCTGACATAATCAGCTTGATTTTATGATCGTAAAAAACATCAATGAGCCAGGTAAACCGGCGCGCCTCAGAGGCCTCGCGCGGGCCCATTTTAGGCACGTCAGATAAGATCACCGCATGAAAGCGACTAGCTAACTCAAGGTAATCATTTTGCGAACGAGGGCCACCACAAAGCGTTGCAAAATCAAACCAAACCACACTACCCGCACGCTGCTTCGCTTGAATTTTTCGATGCTCAACGAGCAGTACAGGATCTTGCGGCGAAGTATCGGCCAATTGATTAAAGGTTTGAAGCAAAGCCTCGTCGGCCTGCTTACCCATCGGCGTGTGATAGCACTTAACTTGCTGAAGCGTGCGTCGACGGTAGTCAATGCCAGCATCAACATTCAAGATATCCATGCGCGCTTGAATCAGTTTAATCGCAGGCAATAAGCGATCACGATGCAAGCCATCAGGGTATAGCGTAGAAGGTTCGTAATTTGAGGTCATCACAAACGAAGTACCAAACTCAAAAAACTTCAAGAGCAAGCGATACAGAATCATCGCGTCGGCCACATCCGACACATGGAACTCGTCAAAACAAATTAATCGATAGTTTTTTGAAATACGGCGTGCGACCTCATCAAGCGGGTCTTGCATCCCTTTGACTTCGTCAAGCTGGCGATGCACACTGCGCATGAACTCATGAAAATGCAATCTGGTTTTACGCGTAACTGGCACAGTTGCATAAAACGAATCCATCAAAAAACTTTTACCTCGACCTACGCCGCCCCATAAATAGACCCCGCGCGGGGTTTCAGGGCGTTTAAACAAACGCTTGAGCGCGCTTGAGCGCTGCGCCTTAAATTCAATCCAGTCGTCGTAGTAGCGTTGCAGACGCGCGACCGCGGCGCGCTGAGCGGGGTCGGATTCATACCCCCGTTCAGTGAGTGTTTGCTCGTAGGATTCAAGAGCGTTCAAAATATTAAAAATTCAGCGTACGCTTGTCAACGGCCAAGGCAGCCTCTTTCATCGACTCTGATAGAGTAGGATGCGCATGACAGATACGAGCAATATCTTCAGCCGCACCTTTGAACTCCATAATGGTCACGGCTTCGGCAATCAATTCAGAGGCCATCGGGCCAATGATATGCACCCCCAAGACTTCGTCGGTCACGGCGTCGGCCAGGATTTTGACAAAGCCGGTTGTGTCACCCAAGGCACGGGCGCGACCATTGGCCAAGAACGGAAAACTTCCGGCCTTGTAGGCATGCCCCGATGCCTTCAGTTGTTGTTCTGTCTGCCCCACCCACGAGATCTCGGGCGAGGTATAAATCACCCACGGTATGGTGTTGAAGTTCACATGGCCGTGCTGGCCATCGATCCGTTCGGCCACGGCAACGCCCTCTTCCTCGGCTTTATGCGCCAGCATCGGGCCACGCACGACATCGCCAACGGCCCAAACGTTAGGCAAATTGGTTTTGCACTCACCATCCACGACGACAAAGCCGCGCTCATCAAGCTGCAGGCCAACCGCTTCGGCGTTCAGGCCGCCGGTGTAAGGTACGCGACCAATCGACACAATTAGCTTCTCGAAGACCAGTTTATGCTCTGTGCCGGCGGTATCAGTGTAAGGAACAGTGATGCTCTTAGCGCCCGCTTTGATCTCGCCAAGCTTAATACCCATATGAATCACCAAACCTTGTTTGGTAAATATTTTGAGCGCTTCTTTGGCAACCTGTGTATCGACGGCCGCCAAAAAATCTGGCATGGCCTCAAGCACGGTCACCTCAGCACCTAGGCGACGCCAGACGCTGCCCATCTCTAGGCCGATGACACCCGCGCCAATGACTCCTAATTTTTTAGGCACTGTTGCAATATTTAAGGCGCCATCGTTCGACAACACTTGTTGCTCGTCAAAGGGCAGGCCAGGCAGTTCTCGCGCTGAAGATCCGGTTGCAATCACAACATGCTTACCAACGATCTCGGCCGTTGTGGTGCCGCTGACGTTAATCGCCCAACCGCCCTCTACCTTGCCCGTGAACGCGGCTTTGCCATGGAAAAACGTAATTTTGTTCTTTTTAAACAGATACAAAATACCATCGTTGTTTTGCTTCACAACGCTATTCTTGCGACCAAGCAACTGTTCAAGATTCAGGCTGACGCCTTTCACTTCAATGCCGTGCTCTGCAAAATGATGATTCACCTGATCGTAGTGCTCTGAAGACTGAAGCAACGCTTTGGACGGAATACACCCTACATTGGTGCAGGTGCCACCTGGCGCGGGGCCGCCCTTACCGTTTTGCCAGGCATCGATACACGCCACTGACATACCTAGCTGGGCAGCGCGAATGGCTGCAATATAGCCACCCGGGCCCGCACCGATCACCACAACATCAAATTGAGTAGGCATGAATATCTCGGGGTTAGATTTCGAGTAACAAGCGTTGTGGATCTTCGAGCGCTTCTTTCATCGCAACCAAGCCCAAGACTGCTTCACGGCCATCAATGATTCGATGATCATAAGACAGTGCGAGGTAGTTAATTGGCCGAATCACAATCTGGCCTTTTTCGACGACAGCTCGCTCTTTGGTCGCGTGAACGCCCAAAATCGCTGACTGAGGCGGATTGATAATTGGCGTTGACAACATCGAACCAAACACACCACCGTTTGAAATCGAGAACGTACCGCCGGTCATTTCTTCGATGCCGAGCTTGCCTTCTGAGGCGCGCTTACCAAAGTCGGCAATCGTTTTTTCGATTTCGGCGATTGAGAGTTGATCGGCGTTACGCAAGATCGGCACCACCAAACCACGCGGGCTACCCACCGCGATACCAATGTCAAAATAGCCGTGATAGATGATGTCTTTGCCATCAATTGAGGCATTCAATACCGGATAGCGTTTAAGCGCTGCAACGGCTGCTTTGACAAAAAACGACATAAAGCCAAGCTTCACGCCATGCTCTTTTTCGAATTTGTCTTTGTACAAGTTGCGCAGGTCAATCACGCCTTGCATATTGACTTCGTTAAACGTCGTCAGAATCGCGTTGTCTTGTTGCGATTGCAACAGGCGTTGGGCCACACGCGCGCGCAGACGACTCATTGGCACGCGCTGCTCTGAACGACCATCAAGAGACTGGGTCAAGGCCACCGAAGGATTCGCCAACGGGGCGGGCTTGGTGGGGGTAGGCGTAGCTGCAGCGACTGGTACAGAGGCCCCCAGCGCGTCACCCTTTGTAATCCGACCATCTCGCCCTGAACCCGCGACAACTGAAGCCGCAACACCCTTATCAGCCAAGATTTTTGCAGCGGCAGGGGACGCCACGCCGGCACTGCCTGAGGTGGCATGTGTGGGGGGCGCAGCGACGGCGGCGACAACAACGGATGCAACGGACGCAACGGACGCAACCGAGGCAGCGCCCGCTGCGGCTGGCATCCCGGCAACAGCCTTGCCCTCGGTGTCGATCCGGGCAATGACTTCACCCGAACCCACCAGACTGCCATCCCCTCGAACGATTTCAGCAAACACACCTGAGGCCGGCGCAGGCACCTCAAGCACGACCTTATCGGTTTCGACTTCGATCAAAATTTCATCTGCTGTGACAGCTTCGCCGGGCTTTTTCTTCCAGATAAGCAAAGTTGCTTCAGAAACAGATTCAGACAGTTGGGGCACAACTACATCGGTGATTGCCATTTTTTTTCCGTGAGGGATCGTAGTATTTTGGTAATGTCGCTTAGCTTGTGTGGTCGCTTGGCTTACGTTATTTAGTCAGCATGAACACTTTGAACTTGCCAAAGGCTTGCTCAACCAAGGCCTTTTGCTGCTCTTGGTGCTTGGCCAAATAACCCACTGCAGGCGAAGCTGACGCCGGACGACCGGCATAACCCAGTTTTTGCCCGGCAGACATATTTTGGTACAGGTGGTGTTGCACATAAAACCAGGGGCCCTGGTTTTGCGGCTCGTCTTGCACCCACACGACTTCGGTGGCTTTAGGGTATTTGCGAAGCTCAGCTTCAAAGGTCTTGTGCGCAAACGGATACAGTTGTTCGACACGGATAATCGCCACCGAGTCATCTTTGCGATCGGCGCGGCCGTGCACCAAGTCGTAGTAGACCTTGCCCGAGCAGGCCAAGACGCGTTTGACTGACGCGGCTTTAATTTGCGCATCGAGCTCGGGGATGATCGGCTGAAACCGACCCGCCGAGAATTCTTTTAAAGCAGAGCCCGCGTCTTTGTTTCGCAGCAATGACTTGGGTGTCAAAATCACCAAGGGCTTACGAAACTGTCTAACCATTTGACGACGCAACAGATGAAAGATCTGCGCGGCCGTTGTGGGCTGCACAACTTGAATATTGTTGTCAGCGCACAGCTGCAAAAAGCGCTCGATACGTGCCGAGGAGTGCTCCGGCCCTTGACCCTCGTAACCGTGCGGCAACATCATGGTCAAGCCCGACTGGCGACCCCATTTTGCCTCGCCAGACACGATGAATTGGTCGATAACGACTTGCGCGCCATTCACAAAATCGCCGAATTGGGCTTCCCAGATCGTGAGCGTATTAGGGTCTGCACAAGAGTAACCATACTCAAAACCCAAGACCGCTTCTTCAGACAAAACTGAGTCGATCACCGTAAAGGGTGCCTGACTGGCTGACACATTTTGTAACGGGATATAAGTGCCGTCATCCCAGCGCTCACGATTTTGATCATGTAAAACTGCATGACGATGAGTGAAGGTGCCGCGACCAGAGTCTTGGCCCGTGATACGAATCGCATAACCCGCCTTGACGAGGGTTGCAAAGGCCAGATGCTCGCCCATGCCCCAATCAAGGTTTTGGTCGCCGCGCGCCATGGCACGACGATCGTTGAGTAGCTTGGTTACCAACGCATGCGGTGTGAAACCTGCGGGCGTTTGAGTCAGCGCGTCGCCAATACTTTTAAGTTCGGCAAGCGGCACACCGGTGTCGGCCTGATCTGTCCACTTTGCGTTTAAGAACGGGGTCCAGTCAATCGCGTATTTGCTTTTATAGTTGGTCAATACCGGTTCGATTGTGCGTTGACCATCTTCCATGTGTTGACGGTAGTCTTTAACGAGTTGATCGCCCTCACCGTCTTTGAGCACGCCCTGAGCCGTGAGTTTGTCTGCATACAGCTTGCGTGTGCCGGGATGCGCGCCGATCCGCTTGTACATCAAAGGCTGTGTCAGTGCGGGTGTGTCTTGTTCGTTATGACCAAGCTTACGAAAACACACGATATCCACCACGACATCGCGACCAAACTGCATTCTGAAGTCGAGCGCCAAACGCGTCGTGAACGCCACGGCTTCAGGATCGTCACCGTTGACGTGAAAGACCGGTGCTTCGATCATTTTTGACACATCGGTGCAATAAATGGTCGAGCGTGTGTCGCGAGGGTCTGACGTGGTGAAGCCAATTTGGTTGTTAATGACTAAGTGAACGGTCCCGCCCGTGCCGTAGCCCCGCGTTTCGGCAAGGTTGAGGGTTTCCATGACGACGCCCTGGCCTGCGAACGCCGCATCACCGTGTACCAGCACCGGCAACACTTGTTTGTAACCTTCGGCGCCGCGGCGCTCTTGACGCGCCCGCACGCTACCTTCGACCACAGGGTTGACGATTTCGAGGTGAGACGGGTTAAAGGCGAGTGACAGATGCATCGGCCCGCCTCGGGTCGATAAATCGCTTGAAAAGCCGTTGTGATATTTGACGTCGCCATCGCTCAGTCCCTCGGCGTGATGACCTTCGAATTCAGCAAACAAATCACCAGGCATCTTGCCCATGATGTTCACCAACATATTCAAACGACCCCGGTGTGCCATGCCCACCACAATTTCTTGCACGCCAGACTCGCCGGCATGGTGGACGAGTTCATCCATCGAAGCGATAAAGCTGTCGCCGCCTTCGAGGGAGAAACGCTTTTGACCCACATATTTTGTGTGGAGATAACGTTCAAGGCCTTCGGCCTCGGTTAGCTGCTGCAAAAGATAGCGCTTGCGCTCTGCCGTCACGGGCGGGGCTGAAAGCGTGGATTCGAGACGCTCTTGGACCCAGCGCTTCACGGCGGGATCAGAGGCGTGCATGAACTCAACGCCCACTGAACGGCAATAAGTATCGCGCAGGGCTTTGAGGATCTCGCGCAAAGTCATGGTGCTTGCGCTTGAAAAATAAGTATTTGCGGCTGAGAAAACCTGATCGAGATCGGCTTCGTTTAAACCATAAAAAGATGGATCTAGCTCAGGAATCGCGGGGCGATCCGTGCGCTTGAGCGGGTCAAGCTCGGCCCAGCGCGAACCCAGGCTGCGATAGGCTGCAATCAAAGACTGCACATGTACTTGCTTGGTCGCGACGGCCAGATCCGATTCTTTGGCACGTTGCACAAAACCATTCGTTTTGGCGCGAAAAGCAAAAGATTCAACGATGGGCGCGTGCGCCTGATCGCGTGTGGCTTCTTGACCGTCGGACGCTGGCATGTGCTGTAGCTGGTCGAAATAGGTTCGCCAGTTCTCAGGCACGGCGCCAGGATTGTCGAGGTAAGCTTCATAAAGCTCTTCGACATAGGGGGCGTTACCCCCAAACAGATAGGAGTTTTTTAGAGATTCGAGTTCTGATGACATTTGACGCTTCACCTTGTCGGGTGCTTCACCCGTTACGATGCAGGAATACCTTCCGTTTACTCGGCTAAACCGATTTGCGGATAGCGGATAGAAGGCAGTTGTTTGAGCCTTATAGTCCGGCACGAAATTATAACCCTTCAGCGTCACATTCGCCTAGGCGTCTGCACGATGTCCCTGACCTTTTGAAGGGTATTAAAAAGGCGACCGCAAGGGTCGCCTTTTTGCAAACTACGCTGCGCTTGTTTATTTGCGCTTTGGTACCGAACGCGACGTCGCACCTTGATACAACTGGCGTGGACGGCCAATTTTGTATTCAGGATCAGAAATCATTTCGTTCCATTGTGCAATCCAGCCTACAGTGCGCGCTAAGGCGAAGATCGCCGTAAACAAGGCAGTGGGCACACCAATCGCACGCTGAACGATGCCAGAGTAGAAATCGACGTTTGGATAGAGCTTGCGCTCAACGAAATACGGATCTTCGAGTGCGATGCGCTCAACTTCCATGGCGAGTTTGAACAATGGGTCGTTTTCAAGCCCCAAAGCTGCCAAAACTTCTTTGCACGTTTGCTGCATCAGCTTGGCGCGTGGATCGTAGTTTTTGTAAACACGATGACCAAACCCCATCAAGCGCACGCCAGAGTTTTTATCTTTGACTTGTTCCATGAACTCGCCAACTTTAGCCATCCCACCCTTGGCTTGCAACTCTTCGAGCATTTGCAGGCAGGCTTCATTGGCACCACCGTGAGCTGGGCCCCACAGGCAGGCGACACCCGCGGCGATGGCGGCAAAGGGGTTTGTGCCCGAAGACCCGCACAGACGCACTGTCGAGGTTGAGGCGTTTTGTTCGTGATCGGCGTGCAAAATAAAAATACGATCGAGCGCACGTTCGACCACAGGATTGACGACGTACTCTTCGCAAGGTGTCGCAAACATCATGCGCAAAAAGTTGCCGGTATAAGACAAATTATTTTGCGGGT
>CAMCZQ010000028.1 GCA_945887835.1 Bordetella parapertussis
CTACACCAGGCATATCACGCAACACCGGCACGCCTAAACTAGCCAGCACACTGGCAGGGCCTACCCCAGATAACTGTAATAACTTAGGTGTATTCAACGCCCCCGCACAAAGCAGGACTTCACGCTGCGCACTCACCGAATGACGCGCACCGCCTTTGCCACCGCGCACATATTCAACGCCAGTCGCGCGCACGCCGTCAAATATAATTTTTGCGGCGTGTGCGTGGGTCAGTACGGTGAGATTCGAACGTTTACGCGCCGGACGTAAAAATATACGCGCCGTGCTCATCCGATAGCCGCGATAGATATTGCGCTGAAAGTAGCCAACACCCGCTTGCGTCGCACCGTTGTAATCTGGGTTGCGAGGGATGCCAAGCTCTTGAGCACCCGAAATAAACGCTTCACTAATAGGGTGAATCCAATCAATATTGGTAATCGGCATCAAGCCTGAACGACCACGATACTTGTCATCGCCCTGACCAATGCGTGACTCGGTTTTTTTAAAAAACGGTAAGACGTCGGCGTAGCTCCAGCCTGGGTTACCCGCTGCGGCCCAGTCGTCAAAATCTTCAGCTTGGCCGCGGTTGTACACCAAGCCGTTAATCGCCGTCGAGCCGCCTAAGGTTCTGCCCTGGGGCACGGGTACCCGTCGACCCCCTGTATGCTCGGTTGGTTCTGCCGAGAAGGGAAACGTGACCTTCGGATCAAACACCTTTTTGATGTAACCCGCTGGCATGTGCAGCATGGGATCCCAATCGGCGGGCCCCGCTTCGAGCACACACACTGATACGGATGGATCTTCAGATAAGCGATTGGCTAAGATCGAACCTGCCGCCCCGCTGCCGATGATGATGTAATCAAAACTGCCCTGTGGCAGGGCTGATGCAGTTGTCATCAATGTGCTCCAAGATAGGTGGCGCCGCGCTCTTTAAGTCTCCGAGTTCACGATGGTTGAGATTCATCATACCGTCTCAACCTACTGTTTAAAGCCGTTGCGCAGGCAGTTGCGGGTTTCCCCTGATAAAGTCGGCTGCTTTTTCGGCAATCATCATGGTGGGTGCGCCGGTGTTGCCCGAGGTCATCGCGGGCATCACAGACGCATCGACCACCCGCAGGCCCTCTAAACCTAACACCCGTAGCTCTGAATCGACTACCGCCAACGGGTCACTCGCCTGCCCCATTTTGCACGTACCCATAAAGTGCCACGCCGTACCACCACGCGCGCGCGCGCAGGCTAACAGTTCGGCGTCCGTTTGTGCAGAGGCAGGTGGAAAATCATCGCTCTGACCATATTTTGCAAGCGATGGGCTGTGTAGCATTGCCCGCGCCAGGCGTAAGCCATCAATCGCCGTTTGCTGATCGCGTGGATCAGTCAGGTAGTTTGGTTGAATACGTGGCAACTCGAACGGATTGGTTGAGCGCGCACGCACATGCCCCACGCTGTAGGGTCGCTGTTGATAAAAACCCAGCGTCATCCCCGCAAACTGATCGAGCTGACCTGCGATACCCGCCGCGTAGCTGCCAGGTGAAAAGTGCAACTGCAAATCGGGCTCGGTCAATTCTGGTCGCGATCCGGCAAAGCCAAAGGCCACTGAGGGGCTGATGGACAAGACACTAGGTCTGCCCAGTGCCCATTTAATAATTTCACCAATGAGCCTCACACCCCGCGCGGTGCTGTTGATGGTCTGCACACCTTGTACACGCACCACCGAGCGCACCATAAAGTGATCATGGAAATTTTCACCAACGCCTTCAAGCGCATGAAACACTGGGATACCAAGCTCGCCTAGTACCGCCTCAGGACCAATGCCTGACAGCTGTAATAACTTTGGCGTATTGGCAGCCCCAGCACTGAGGATCACCTCGCGCTTTGCCCGTACAGTCTGCACAGGTGCATTAGGCGCAGCTTGGACCTGCACACCTACCGCGCGCTTACCTTCAAACAAAATGCGAGTCACCTGCGCCTGCGTGCGAATCTCTAGCCGAGCTTGCCCACGCGCGCGTGCCGGCTTTAAAAATGCTTTGGCAGCACTCACCCGACGCCCATTCTGAATCCAGCGCTGGTAATAGCCCGCACCCTTTTGGCTTGCCGCGTTGTAATCAATATGCGAGGGCAAGCCAAAACCGGCCGCGGCCTCAATGAAGGCATCGCATAAGGGATGACGCCAATCGCAATTGGTGATCGGCAACAGGCCTTCAGAACCCCTAAAGTGCGCGTCATGCGGTGCCATGCGTTTTTCGGTACGTTTGAAATAGGGCAACACTTCAGCGTACGACCAACCAGCGTTACCGAGCTCGGCCCAGTTGTCGTAATCACTGGCGGCACCCCGCGTGTAATTAAACCCATTAATTGAACTCGAACCGCCGAGTGTGCGACCCATGCGCGTGATCACTTGGCGACCATCAATGCCCGGGCCAGGCTCTGTCAAAAAATCCCAAGTATAGGCAGGATCATGGCCCACCTTGATAAAACCCGCCGGAATATGAATGTAAGGATTACGATCGGGCGCGCCCGCTTCAAGCAGGCAAACTGAAATACTAGGATCTTCAGTTAAACGGTTGGCAAGCAGGCACCCTGCAGCACCCGCACCCACGATCACGTAGTCATAGGTCTGCATCAACACTCACTTTAATTTTGTCGGCAACGTGAGCGAGAGCGCTGCCGCCAGTATCAACAAAATACCTGCCGAACCGAAGGCGACCCAATGGGTGCCATACGCCTCGTAGGCCCAACCACCCAGCCAAGAGCTAATCATAGCGCCCACTTGATGCGACAGGTATGTCCATCCATACAACATCCCCACTAGCCTGACCCCGTACAAATCAGCCAAAATCGCTGAGGACATTGCAATACTGCCGGCCCACACGATGCCGCCAATCGCCGCAGCAACATAGAGCTCAAAGTGTGTACCCACAATTAAGAGCGCAAAAAATCCTAAGCCGCGAATCAAATAAATTGTTGAAAGAATGTACCGGCGAGGGACCTTATCTGCGAGACGACCTAGTACCAAGGTGCTGAAAATGGCGACTAAGCCGATCAGACCAATCCCAAACGAGCTAGTGGTTGAATCAAAACCGTGATCCATCAACATCGGCATGCCATGCGTGCCCAGTAAATTCATACTGAACCCACAGGTAAATAAACCCAGACAGATTTTCCAGAACGGCACGGTACGTACCGCTTGCGCCATGGTCATCGCTGCAGTCGCTGCCACCGCTGCGTGGGTTGCACTGCTTGCCCCAGCCTGAGTAGGCAACGTATCCGTCTGTGCGGGCGCATTCTCACGCATCACAAACAGCGCAATCGGCAGAGCTAGTAACGCAAAGATTACCGAGTAGCCAACGAGTGTCGTCTGCCAGCCAAACGTTTCGATGGCCACGGTGAGCACAGGCGTCATCACTGCGATACCGGCCATCGACCCGGTCGACAAGAAAAACAACGCCATGCCGCGCTGACGGGTAAACCAGCGACTAATAATTGGCGTCACCGACACGGGGCTTGTGAAGGCCAAGCCGACTGACAGCAGCACACCAAAGGCTAAAAAGAAAGACCAGGGCGTGCGCGCATAGACCGACCAGATCGAAGATAGCACCACGATCGTCATACCCACCAACAACACGAACTTGGTGCCAAATCTAGCCACTAAATAGCCGGCCAAAGGCATGGCCAGGCCGTAGCACAACATCCCGATGGCCACGATGCCTGCAAGCAAGCTGCGACTAAAACCAAGGTCTTCAGCGATCGGTAAAAAAAATGGGCCAATCCCCATTCGCATACCGACTGTCATCAGCGTGAGCAGCGAAGCGCCTGCGACGATGTTCCAGCCAAAATACCAACTACCAACTTTTGACTGCGTCAACACACTCTCCGAGTTTGGTCTGCTTAAATGTCTACTGATGCGTAACAGGACGATAGAAGGACTGACGCCCAAGGTACTGAACATTAATGGTACTAGAACGACCGACGCTCGAGAAACTCGAACATCACCTGTGCGCATTCTTTAGCATGGGAAAACGGTAACCCATGGCGGGCATGGTTAAACACGTGAAACTCAGAATCCGGCAACTTGCTGTGCATTTCAGCCATTTGATCGACCGCAATAAACGGGCTGCCGTCGGCGTGCAGCAGCAATACAGGCATCTTCACTTCACCCAACTTAGGGCCAAGATCCGCACCTACCAAAATATCGCGCGCCACAATAATCGATTCAATGGGATGATTACCCTGCTGTTTTTCGTACCAGGCGCGCTTGGCGGGTGACATCTTTGCGTCGTCATGAAACCGCCGCGGCATCAAGCGTTTTGACCACGCCGCCGGCCCTTGTTCTTTGAGCAAGGTATCCCACTCGACAACATTTTGAATCACGCCGCCGCGAAACGCTGTGTTGGTGAGAGTCAACGAATGCAACCGCTCAGGATGCTGCAGCGAGTATGCCAGCGCAGCAGTGCCGCCGATTGACTCGCCCACCAAATGAAACCGTTGAACACCAACCGTATCGGCCACAAGCGAAATGTCTTTGATTAATTGAGCAAACGTCAGGTCGCCAGCAGGCTTGGCAGTTGATTGGCCAAAGCCACGCATATCAAAACGTGCGATTCGATAATTCAACCCAAGCACCGGCAGCCACTCGGCCCAAATTTCAGTATTTGCGCCAACGCCATGATGAAAAATAATTGTTGCTGGTTGTTCGACCCACTCTGGGGTCATATCCAAGACGTTGTAATACAACGAGTCGACAAAGCCTTCTTTAAATTGCATACAAATACTCTCTCTAAAAATGGTACCTGATCTTCAAAATCTTGAGCGCTGCGCTGGGTGTTCCTGATGAGCCTTACGAGATTCGTTCGCTTCGGTTGCTCGGTTGCTCGGTTAGCTCAACACCCGATGTTTAAAATCCAAAGCTGCGGCACGCAAAGCTTTGCCTAAAATTTTGTAATCAATCGCATGCACAAAAAAATCAATTTGACGATTTTTCCATGCGTTGATTTCACTGAGCTCGTTGATATACACCCCAACTTTAATCTGGCGTGCTTGCGCAGCAACAATAATGCGGCTCACTGCCTGTTGAATAGTGGGATGAGTCAACTGGCCGTGCAAACCATATGAAGAGGCCAAATCCGCAGGGCCCGGCATAATCCAATCGACTGGATTCTCTTCAAGCACTTGTTCGATGCGCTCGACACACGCTTGATCTTCAACCAGGCCTACTGACAAGACACTTTTATTTGACAGTGCAGCTGCCTCGGCAAAATTTCTTTGTCCATAGCCCGCAATCTGCACTCCAGTGCACGTCGCCCTGACACCTTCAGGCCAGTATTTCATTGATTGCACAACGTCATTGGCGCGCGCATCATGCCCAAGGTGCGGAATCATCAAACCTTCGACACCCGCATCCAACAAGCGCGAACCATCTGCATAGTTTGCCGCACCAAGTCTGACGAGGGCATGGATCCCTGAAGCTGCGCAGGCGCGCACATGCGTTTGCACAATGCGCAAATCATTGAGCGCATGCTCGGTGTCGATAATCACAAAATCGTAGCCAGCTTCAGCATACAACTCAGAGATGTTCGAGTCACTCGAAAAAATGAAGCCCCCAAGCAATGGTCGCTTGGAACGCATTTTTTCTTTTAGACTAGGCATCGTCATCTTGAGCGACTGCCCATTACATGTGCGAAAACATCGTCCGGCCTTGCACTGGCATATCTGCCACCAGAATCGTGCCGGTCTTTGACTCAGTAATAAACAATTGCTTGTTATCTTTACCGCCATAGGCGCAATTCGTCACCAACTTTCCTGTCGGCGAGTTGATGCGCAGCATCGGTTCACCCAAGGCGCTAAAGAGCCACACCACACCCAAGCCCACGTGACAAACCGCCAGATTATTCTCAGCATCAATGGCCATGCCATCTGGACCAAAGCCCCCCGTCATCTGAACCGCCATCCCCACTTTGCTGGTGGTGCCGTCTTTCATCAAGGGTACACGCCACACACAATTGGCGCGGGTCACAGCAAGCATGACGATATTTTCCTCGCCATTGAGTACCAAGCCATTCGGGCTCGGGATGTTATTTAGAATGCAATCGAGTTGTCCGTTGGTACGTAAGCGATAAAGACGTCCGTTGGGGTCGTGCAAGCCCGTTTGACCTTGATCGGTAAAGTAAATATCGCCTTGCGCGCCAAAGAATAAATCATTCACGCCACGAAAACGCGTCAACAGTGGGCGGTCATAAAACGGCTCAATCTTGCCCGTGTTGACATCCAACACCATCAGGCCGTTTTTATGATCGGTAATAAAAGCACGACCATCTCGGTGAAACTTCAAACCATTTGGCTCGCCGTCATACTCAACGACCACGCTGATATCGCCACTCGGCGTGATTTTAAAAACCCGGCCAAAGGGAATATCGGTGACAAACAGATTGCCCTGGCGGTCAAACGATGGGCCTTCAATAAAGTGAGGCGTTTCAGCCCCATGAAATTGCACATCGGCAAACGCCGAACGCTGGCCCACTTTTGAAAGTCTGTCTGGGATTTTCGCAAAAACACGCGCTTCTACTGCTGGGGGGGCTGCAAACATGGTTCTTCCCTTGTACGTTTTTTGGATGTCAGGCCGAGGTGCTGAGCGCCTCTTTATTTGTCTCCGGCTGTCTACTGTTTTACTTGCCAAGGGTACGGGTGTCAAGCAAGGCTTTTGACGCGCCCCATGATTGTGCTAACTTGTTGAGTATTGACATCCTCCCCGCCCTCAGTCGATGACTGCCGCTTGCGCGGAAAGGACGGGGATTCCTACGGTGCTTATAAAAATTGGAGACTGTCATGCTGGGCTTGCAAATCGCGCCATCTGCTCAATACCCCTTCGGCTGTCGCATCGAAGGCGTCAATATTCGAGCCGGCGTGGATGATCAGACCGCTCAGCACATCAGTGACGCTCTGAATCAATACCTGGTTGTCTGCGTATCGGGCGAGCCTTACGACTCTGAACAACTGGTGAATTGGGCTAAAAAAATTGGTCCTCTTGAAATCAATATTTCAAAGGCCTTTCAAAACACTCAGTACCCGCAGGTCATGACCTTATCGAATGTGCTGATTGATGGCAAGCCGCAAGGCCTGGCAGACGCAGGGCAAGAGTGGCATACCGATATGTCTTATAACCGGATCTCGGGGCGTGCCACTATTTTGCATGCGCATCAGGTTCCGTTCAAATACGGGCGCGCGTTGGGCGATACGGCGTTTCGCAGCATGTACGCAGCGTACGAGGCACTGCCCTCGACTTTAAAAGAAAAACTTGATTCTCTTGAAGCGGTGCATGATTTTGAAAATCTTTGGACGCACATGCTGGCGCGACCCGGTTCAATGCGCAAACCTTTTACCGAGGCGCAGCGCAAAGAAAAACCACCGGTTGTCCATCCTGTTGTCTTACGTCATCCATGGACAGGCCGCAAGTGCATTTACGTGAATCGAGGCTTAACCACCAAAATTCTAGGGCTGCCCGAGCAAGAGAGCCGCGACTTACTTGATTTTTTATTTGCGCATCAAGAGCAGGCGCAATTTGAATATCGCCACCAGTGGCGAGTGGGTGACACCCTGATGTGGGACAACTGTGCCAGCATCCATTTAGCGACCGGTGGCTACAGCGCCGATCAGCCAAGAGTAATGATTCGCACGCAGATTCTGGGCGATGAAACGCGCTATCGCAAAGAAAATGCCCCGTTGGGCGCGCGTATCTTTAATACCATCTAAACACCTTTTGACCATCACTTACCGAGAGCCCTCATGCACACAATCCGCCTGTTGACACCGCTTGCGCTGGCCTTTAGCCTTTATCTCAGTACCGTTTTTGTCCCTGCCCAAGCTCAAGAGTTTCCGTCTCGCAGCTTGCAGGTGATTGTGCCGTTTACCGCGGGCGGGCCAACCGACGCCATGGCACGCGTGATTGGTCGCGAGCTGAGTCGACTCACGGGGCAGCCCGTAGTGGTTGAGAACAGACCTGGTGCCGGCGGCAATGTGGGCAGTGCACAAGTGGCCCGCGCCGAGCCTGACGGCTACACAATGATTGTGAACGGAGGTTTAACGCACACGTTAAACCCTCAAATCTTTGCCAAAACCAGTGGCTATGCACTAAAGGATTTTAAAGCTGTCGCAGCCTTTGCAAAGAGTCCAATGGTGCTCACGGTGAATCCTGACTTAGGTGTCAACGACGTACAGCAACTTGTCGCCCTGGCAAAGTCAAAACCAGGCGGCTTATCGTTTGCCTCGGGTGGCCAGGCGAGCAACCCACACATGGCTGCAGAATTGTTTAGGGACAATACGCAAACGAACATGCTGCATATCCCTTACAAAGGGACAGCCGACTCAGTTAAGGATATCGTCAGTGGCCGCGTGCAAGTTGGCTTCTATAGCCCTCAGGTGGCAGAGCCCTTGGTTCAAGCCGGACGACTCAAAGCCATAGGCGTCACCTCAACCACGCGCATCAAGGGTTTAGACAATATCCCGACAATCGCCGAACAAGGGGTCAAAGATTTTGTGTTTGAATCTTGGTACATCATTTTGGTGCCGGCCAAAACACCGGTGCCAATCGTCAATAAACTTAATCAGCTTGTCAATCAAGCCTTAGACAACCCTGACACCCAAAAGGCCTTTGCTAATATTGGGCTAAGCGTGATGCAAACAACCTCTGCACAGACCGAGGCGAATATCATCACTGAACAAAACAAATGGAGCGAGCTGGTTAAAAAAATCGGTTTGCAGCTGGATTAATCTCCTTTGTTTTTTGCGGACACCAACTTTGGGAGAATTACCATGTCAAAACCCACATCTTTGCGCAACATTGCCTCGGGCGCGATCGGCAACGCGCTCGAATGGTACGACTTCGCGATTTATGGCTATTTCGCAACTTCGATTGGTCGAATATTTTTCCCAAAAGAGGATCCCATCGCGCAAGTCCTAGCCGCGTTTGGAATTTTTGCAATCGGCTATCTGATGCGCCCTGTGGGTGGCGTCCTCATTGGCCACATCGGTGATCGCGTGAGCCGACAAGCTGCGTTGAGCGTCTCGATTGCCGCAATGGCAGTCCCAACTTTTTTAATTGGAGTCTTGCCTGGCTATGAAACGATTGGGATCGCTGCACCTATCCTCTTGACGCTTTGCCGGATGTTGCAGGGGTTGTCAGTGGGGGGTGAATACACCACTTCTCTTGTCTTCATGGTTGAAAGTGCGCCTAAAGCCCATCGAGGCGTGAACGCCGCTCTGGGTTGCTGTGGTGCGCTGCTCGGAATGCTGCTCGGCTCGGCGACCGGGACTGTCTTAGCAACACTCATGTCGCCCGAGAGTCTCGAAGTGTGGGGCTGGCGCATACCATTTATATTTGGTTTATTTATCGGGCTTGCTGGGATATTTCTTCGTCGCCACTCGGAACCGGCACGAAAGCCTAATGAGGAGAAGAAAAATCCCTTGCTCGAAACCGTAAAAAATCATCGCACGGTTATTGTACAACTTGCAGGATTGGCGGTCTTTAACGCCGTCTCGTTTTATTTATTGTTTGTTTATATTGTGAGCTGGTTAGAGTTAGTCGATAAGATTTCACCTGAAAAATCTTTGTTCATCAACACACTAAGCATGATTGCACTAATCCCCATCCAACTCATCGCGGCGTCTATCTCTGATCGCATCGGACGCAAGCCCGTGCTAATTACGGCCAGTATCGCAGCAATTCTTTTTTCGATCCCTCTTTTTAGCGGGATGTATCACCACAGCACGCTAACAATCCACCTGAGTCAGCTCGGCTTTGCGCTCATCATTGGCGCGTACCTTGGCGTCATGCCTGCCTTTATGGTTGAACTACCCTCAGCACATGTGCGCTCAACCGCAATCGCCCTTGGCTATAACTTAACCCTCGGCATAATCGGCGGTTTCACGCCGTTTGCTGCCTCATGGCTTGTACATCGTACCCACAACGACATTGCGCCAGCTTATATGATTATGGCCGCCGCTGCGATATCGTTGATAGCGATATTAAGCATGAAAGAAACCTACCGCAAACCCCTTTGACGCGTGCCATTTTGCACAATTGCTTTGCTTACATCCACAAACCGAACCAGAGCCCCTGCTGGGCGCCTAAAATTTCCCCGCCCGAGGGCAAGATATTTTTGCTAATAAGACTAAGCTGCAGAGACATCGCTAAGTATTCTGGCAGCCCTAAATACCGAGAAAGTCTCAGACTTACGGCATAAATCATTCCAAGTTTTTAGCCGCACCCCCTAATACCCAAGCGCTCTGGGCAAAGCAGTCACAATTGGCGGAAACAACATGCACAACAACAACACGCCATACATCAGGGCAATAAAGGGCCAAAGATTAGATACAAGCTCGCGCATGCGTACGCCTGTGATTCCACATACGACAAACAACACCACGCCGACTGGCGGCGTCAACATACCAATCACAAGGTTCAACACAAACAAGAAGCCAAAGTGAAGTGGATCTATGCCATATTGGATAGCGATTGGGTGCAATAAAGGTACCAGCATGATGTAAGCCGAGTTTGACTCTAAAAACATGCCAACCACAAACAGCAGCACTGCGACGAGCAACATGTACACCAATCCACTGGTCGTGATTGCGCGTAAAAACTCTGAGAGCTTTTGAGGCAACAGATCGACTGTCATTAAATACGTCACAATCGACGCGAAGGCGATCAGCGCACCCACGACCGCAGAGGTAATGGCCGCACGCACCACGATTCCCGGCAGGTCGGATAGCTTTAGTGTGCGTGTGACAAAGAACCCCAATAACAGGGCGTACACCACTGCAATCGCAGAGCCTTCGGTCGCAGTGAAGGCACCGCCAACGATACCGCCGATCACAAGGACCGGCATCGCCAGCACCGTCACTGAGCGCTTGAGTTCTTTGACGACGGCACTAAAACGAAAGGCCTCGCCCGTATCGGCCCAACCACGACGTTTCACAATCCAACTACACAGAAACATAAAACCAATCGTAATGACAATGCCTGGCACAAAACCCGCCATAAACATACCACCCACTGACACCGAAGGCCCCGCCATGAAGGCATAGACAATCATCGCTGCCGAAGGCGGAATGATCGGTCCGAGGTTGGCGGCGGCCGCCACGATGGCGGTGGCAAAGCCCTTGTCATACGCCTTTGTGAGCGACGGCACCAAGATCGACGATAGCGCGCTGGCATCCGACACCGCCGTACCCGACACTGTTGCCAAACCGGCCCCTGCAAGCATAGTGACGTGTGCTAAGCCGCCGCGCACACGGCCCACCAGAGTATTAGCCAACGCAATCAGGCGTTCAATGATGTTCGCCTTAATCATTAGCTCGCCGGCCAACATAAAAAACGGTATCGACATCAGCGGAAACGAATTGACAGAGTGCATCATGCGCTGCGGCACCATTGAAAAATCAACGCCTCCGAGCCACAAAGCAATCATCGAGGCGACGCCCATCGCAAAGGCGATTGGCAAGCCAAACAGCGCCAGCAACATAAAACCCACAATGACAAACAGACTCATTCTGCTCCACCAATAGCGGCGACGGGCGCGCCCTCGATCGCGATGCGCACAAGGTGTAAGGCCGAGACAAGCGCACCGATCATAATGGGTACGATAAACCACCCCACACTAACATCGAGCGTTGACATCAACTCGTCCCATTGCTCGCGGGCCACTCCCAAGGCCGCCCAGGCAATCGCGCCCATCATCAGCGCCGCAATCACCGAGCCACCACGCTTGACTCCCTCACGCAGTGACGCTGGAAACTTATCGATAATGATGTCGATTCCGATATGCCCCCCTTGACGAACCCCTAGCGGAATGGCTAAAAATATCGTCCAGACAAACATCAGGCGACCCAACTCGTCAGCCCAATCAAGCGAAGTATTTAACGCATATCTCAAAAAGACCTGCGACGACACCACGCCCACCATGACGGCAAAGGTGATCAGCAAGCATGCGATCAGCGCCTCATCTAACCAGGACAACACCCGGCCCAAGAGCGGGCGGGTATCGTAGGTCACGCTGAGTGTGTGTGAAAGCATATTTAAGTCACCAAAATAAATAAGGGCTGAGCTCCAGCCCGAACCAGCGTTAACGCATACCTATTTTTTTGCGGCTTCCGCCAATACTTGATTAACCAGCGCGTCTCCGGCGCGCTTCTTAACGCCTTCGATCACGGGCAAGGTAGCCAGACGCATCTCTTCAAAAGCCGCAGGCGTGATTTCGGTGTACGTCATGCTTGTCTTTAGTTTAGCTAAAGCATCCTTTTCATCTTGCTCCGCCAACTTACGCTGATGAGAGACTGTCTTGGTCATCGCTTCACGCACAGCTGTTTGAAATTCAGGCTTGAGTTGATCAAACGCTTTTTTACTGGCGAGCACCACGATGAAATCAAAGAAATGTCCAGAGTACGACAACTGTTTTTGCACCTCCGAAAAGCGATTGGCGTTAATCACCGTATAGGGGTTCTCTTGCCCATCAATCACTTTTTGCTCGAGTGCCGAATACAGCTCTTTGACATCCATCGCCACCGGGTTAGCACCCAAAGCACGGAAGGTCGCCAGATGTGTCTCGTTAGGCTGCAAGCGAATCTTCATCCCCTTCAAGTCAGCCATCGTACGAATCGGTAGCTTGCTATTGGTGATATGACGCATGCCAAGCTCCATCCAGCCCAGCGCGATAAAGCCTTTTTCTTGCAGCTTTTTGTCGATCGCGGTCCCGACGGGCCCATCAATCACGCGCATTGCCACTTCACGATTTGGAAATACAAATGGCAAGCTGACGGCTTCGATTTCGGGTGCAATGCGCGACAAGAACGCCGCGCCCACCCAGGTCAATGCAAGCGTGCCTGAACGGACTGCATCGACGTTCTCTTTGGCGCCACCTAATTGCATCGCTGGAAACACATCGACCACCAGTTGATTGTTGGTGAGACGCGCAACTTCTTTCTTGAAGATTTCCTCAACCGCGACGCTACTGGGGTGTTGCGTCGCGAAGTTGCCAGCGATTTGCAACTTTTGTTGCGCCCATACGCTTGTCGACCCGATAGCGAGCGCTACCGTGGCTAAAGCGACCGCAAACTTACTAAATCGTTGTTTAGAAAATATCATGATGACCTCTTGGGTTAGATATGAATCATTCGGAAGCACTACCAGAAAGCAGGCGAACCAAGGCAGGGCTCAGGCCCTTGTTTGGCTTCTGAGGGGGTGGTGAAAAACTACCGGCAGTGGTCGCAACAGGCTGCAGGGCGAACAAGGTCTGCGCATGCTGCACCGCACTTGAAACGCCATCGACCACAGGAACCGGAAGTTGTTCGCGCACGGTTCTTGCCAAGCCGGCCAACGGTGCCCCGGCCAAAATAATGACATCTGCACCGTCTTCAATCACGCAGCGCTTGGCCAAGGCCACCAAGCGTTGCCCTTGATCAGCCTGCACTGCGCCAATGTCGGCCAGAGGTTCGTCTAGTGCGCGAATGCTACACAGCCTGCTCGACAAACCGTAGCTGTCCACGGTTTCGCGATACCAGGCGCGGATTCGCTGGGAAATCGCCACGATTGAAAATTTTTGGCCCAACAACATTGCAGAGGCTAACGCTGCCTCGGTCAGGCCAGTCACTGGGCACCTCAACACTTCGCGCAGTGCAAGTAAGCCGGGGTCACCAAAGGCCGCCACCACAACGGCGTCGTAGGTGCCTTCGAGCTCAGCGGCCCGTTCTGCCGCAGCGTAGGCGCCAATCATCGCCTCAAAACGGGTTTCGATGTACGCCACACCAAAGGCGGCTGTCGCGACCGTGATTTGTGTTTGCGGCGACGCACTGCGTAAGGCCTCGCTGCGGATCAACTCTGACACGCTCTCTGAAATATTTGGGTTAATTAAAAGAAGGCGCATAAGGGCGACCGTGTTTAAACGCGTTTAGCGGTAATGGTTGGCGCGCCACCGCGCAGAAACTGCCCACGCCCCTTTTGACCATAAAAATTTATGCCGTCCCAAACCACTTCACCGCGCAACAGCGTCATGCCTGGCCAAGCCTTCAGCTCGATGCCCTCATAGGGGGTGTAGTCAACCGCATGATGCAAATTGGTATTTTGAATGGTCACCGCCCGCTCATCCCAAATCACCAAATCCGCATCACTCCCAATGGCGATCGTGCCTTTGCGCGGATGCAAGCCATAGGCTTTTGCGGCATTGGTAGACGTCAGTTCAACAAATTTTGACAAGGTAATGCGCCCGCCCAAAACGCCCTCTGAATACAGCAAAGGCATCCGCGTCTCTAGGCCGGGGATGCCGTTTGGAATGTATTTAAAATCAACTTCTTTGCCTTCAGGCTTTTTTCCCTCAGGGCTATCGTAATTAAAAGGTGCGTGATCAGACGAAAACACAGTAAATAAACCGTCATTCAGACCGTCCCAGATCACCTCTTGATTCGCCTTGTCGCGCGGTGGTGGGCTACACACACACTTCGCACCAAGATAACTGTCATCCAGGCCTAAGTCTGCAGCGGTTAAGAAAAGATATTGCGGGCAGGTCTCGGCCAAGATCTTCAAACCATGGGCACGGCCCCAGCGAATTTGTTCAACCGCTTCACGCCCCGAAACGTGCACAATCAAAATTGGCACATCCACAAGTTGTGACAACGCAATCGCACGATGCGTCGCCTCGCGTTCGACCAACATCGGACGCGAGTGAGCATGAAACCGTGGCGCCGTTTGACCAGCCGCCTCAAGCCGGCGCGTCAGCCATTCAATACAGTCTGAATTTTCGGCGTGAATCATCGCCGTAGCACCATGCGTGCGCGCCACCGATAGCACATCCAAAATCTGACCATCATCGAGCTTTAAGTCGTCGTAAGTCATGTAAATCTTGAACGAACTATATCCTTCACGGATCAAAGCGGGGAGTTCATTTTGCAAAACGTCGGGGGTCGGATCGCTCACAATCAAATGAAACGAATAATCAATGTGCGCCTGTCCGTTGGCGCGCTGATGATAATCATCGACCGCCGCACGGATCGACTGCCCTTTGACCTGAGAAGCAAAGGGGATCACAGTGGTCGTGCCGCCGCAGGCTGCTGAGCGAGTACCGGTATCAAAATTATCTGCCATCTTGGCTGGCGGTGGCATGGGTTGATCAAGGTGACAATGCCCGTCAATCCCACCGGGGGTCACAACTCGGCCGGCGGCATCGATTTCTTTCGTGGCTTTAGGTAAGTTTTTACCTAACATAACAATCACGCCATCTTTGATGCCGATGTCACTGTCAAAGGTATCAGCAGCAGTGGCTACCTTCGCATTACGAATAACAAGATCGAACGCACTCACGGTACTCGCTCCAAAATGTAGTGAACCTTCACACGCTGACACCTAGCAAATACTATGCCAGTCTGGCTGGGCCCATTGTAAACATTGTAGACTTCCCAGGACCGACGCGCTTTGTCCTTTACACTCTACAGCCTCTGAGCCTTGCACCTTCCACCATGCGAAACTTTCCAAGAATCGGGGTTTTAACCCCTTCGTCCAATACTGCACTCGAGCCCTTAACAAGTGCGATCATTGCCCAGATACCCGGTGCAAGTGCGCATTTTGCTCGGTTCAAAGTCACCGAAATCGCCTTATCTTCTCAGGCGTTAGGGCAGTTTGACGACAGCAAAATCTTATTGGCTGCCGAAATGCTCGCCGATGCCAAGGTCGACATCATCACCTGGAGCGGCACTTCGTCAGGCTGGCTCGGCTTTGACACCGACGAGCGACTATGTGAGCGCATCACCGAGCGCACAGGAATCCCGGCATCCACGGCGATTTTGTCGCTCAACGCGCTGCTGGCTCGCAAAAATATTACGCGTTTGGCACTCGTCTCGCCTTACACGCCCAACGTGCAGGCGCGTATCATCAAAAACTACAAAGCCGTTGGCATCACCGTCGTGGCTGAGCTCCACGAAAATATTCGAGTCAATCATGACTTCGCGTTAGTTGATCCCGCAAGACTTGAGCAAATGATTCAAGAGACCTGCATCAATGGTGCTCAAGCAGTCTCGACCTATTGCACCAATTTGCATGCCGCACAACTTGCCGAACATGTTGAAAAAATAACGGGCGTCCCACTTTTGGATACGGTGAGCACAACCGTTTGGGGTGCATTGACCAAGCTTGGCATCAACCCTGCCCAAGTCAAAGGCTGGGGACAGCTATATCAGTGGTAGTTTGACTGGGATCGCCGGGGTAAAACCGGAGTAAAACTCAAAAAAAAAACGACCTCGTGAGTCGTTTTAGCTTTCACCAATCGCTATCTAGTTTTGAATGAGACAATGCGCCCCGAATAGGACCCGTTGGACGTATCTTCTTTTACCGTTCGCTCGTAAAAGTCTATTTGAGCGGAGTCATTGCGTGTACTGCGCTCTGCGCCGACCAAGTAGATCGACCATTCATCATGTGAGTCTTCAATATAGCGGTTGGTGATCTGCTTTCCTTCAAAGGTAAATCTTTCAACCCATAGCCCTTTTCCGTTTCTCTCGCCGGTGTAAGTGAAGGTCGATCGAACGCTACCACCACCTTCCATTTGGTACGAAACCACGACTTCATTTGCATATTCTGCCGTATAGTTTGCTCTCGCAGTTTGCGCAAACGCCGCTTGTCCAGACAAGACGAAGAAACAGTAAAAAGCCGTAGAGAAAAATAGCTTCAACATGACCCACTCCATTGACGATAGATTGTTCAGACCATACCAAACAACTCAGTCAAAAATATAATATTCCCGTCGGCGCTCCGTCAAGATAGTCCAACTTTTCGGCCGCAGTTCCAAAATAGCAATCAGCGTGTAAAAAAAATTTAGCTGAGTGTCAGTAAAATCGCAGACGAAAAAAAAGACTTACTTTTTTTAGTAAGTCATTTTTTCTCAATCGTTCACTTGGTGGGCTGGGCGAGACTCGAACTCGCGACCAACGGATTAAAAGTCCGCTGCTCTAACCAACTGAGCTACCAGCCCCAAGCCCTCCATTATGACTTTTTACTGTTTTACTGTCAAACTAGCTGCAACGTATCAGGGAATGCCTGAGTTGTTCAAAGGCCGTTTCCGCGATAGTATTTTGACTATCTAGAAAGCGCTTTAGCTTGTCCTATTTAATCGGCAATCACGACCGCAAGCGACTCGCAGTGCCACGGTGTTTCATTCACACGCCCGTCACGACAAATCCTTTATAGATCATCGCTTTAACTTTTTTCGCATCACACCCTCGCATCGGAACAATCGCATGAACAAATCAAAACTCGTCGCAGCCCTCGCGACCGCTGGGTTTCTGTGCCTGGGCGGCACAGCCGCGCAAGCACAGTCAGAAATATGGCAGGGGGCCTGGGGCCAAATCGGCGTGGGCGCGGCCACGTTTACTCCCGGCTTTAGCGGTGGCGCCTATTTAAACGCCTCCCCCTATTCGGGCGAAAAGAAAGATCTAAACACCATTATTGGCATACTGTCAGCAGGCTACACCTTCGCGATCTCTGGCCCCTGGACACTAGGCGTTGGGGCCAGCCTGATCCCCGGCACGAGCGACACACAAAACTATTCGGTTCTGATCACCACGCCACGCGGCGTGACCACTGGCCCCGGCACATATAGCGTCAGCAACGTCTTTGGTATTACGCTGCAGCCAGGCTATGCCCTTGACGAAGAAAAACTCGTTTACGCCAAAGTCGGCTATTCGGGCGCCACGGCTAATACCGATTCAGACTCCTTTGGCCAAGCCTCGAGCAGCCTTTCTGGCTACGCCTTAGGCCTGGGCTACAAGCAGGTCATTCGTGGCGGCTTGTATGGCTATGCTGAGCTCAACTATGCCAAATACAAAGATGTTGATGTGCCCTACGCGCAGCTAAGCGGCGAAATCAACGCCACCGGCATGGACGTAGCCGTTGGTATCGGCTGGAAATTCTAAACCAGTCAACCTAAAAAAACGGCCGCCAAGGGTGTACCTGGCGGCCGTTTTTTATTCCTGCGTCTTAACAACGCTCAAAAATTCCTGCGGCTCCCATACCAGTACCGACACACATGGTGACCATGCTGTACTTTAATTTGTGACGATGCAAGGCGTGAATCGCGGTTGCACTGCGAATCGCACCAGTCGCCCCAAGCGGATGCCCGAGCGCGATCGCTCCGCCCAAGGGATTAACTTTAGTCGGATCAAGCTGCAAGTCTTGGATCACTGCGAGGGCTTGCGCAGCGAACGCTTCATTGAGTTCAATCCAGTCAAGCGCCTCTTGCTTTAAGCCAGCAAGGCGCAACGCCGCAGGGATCGCCTCTTTGGGGCCGATGCCCATGATTTCGGGTGCAACTCCTTTTATCGCGAAGCTTACAAAACGCGCCAGCGGTGTCACATTAAATAGTTTAAGCGCTTTTTCGCTCATCAGTAGCAAGGCGCCTGCTCCATCCGAGGTCTGTGAACTGTTACCCGCCGTCACACTTCCCTTCGCGGCAAAGGCTGGCCGCAACCGCGCCAGGCCTTCCAGCGAAGTATCCAGACGCGGGCCTTCATCTTGCGCAAAGGCTTTAGGCGAGACCTCGACCACGCCACGTTCAAGGTTCATTTTTCGTTGAGTCAAAGCAACCGCAAAGATCTCGGCCTTAAACTCACCCGCAGCCTGAGCGGCTAACGCTCTGTGGTGAGACTGCAAAGCGAAAGCATCTTGCGCCTCGCGTGTGACTTTCCATTGTTGAGCCACCTTTTCGGCCGTTAAGCCCATCCCATATGCAATGCCGATATTTTCATCTGTAAAAATAGCGGGCGACAGCGAGGGGGTATTGCCACTCATGGGCACCATACTCATTGACTCGACACCGCCCGCAATCATTATATCCGCTTCGCCCACTCGAATACGGTCGGCGGCCATGGCTACGGCATTCAACCCCGACGAACAAAAGCGGTTAATCGTCACCCCGCCCGTCGTATTGGGCAAACCTGCCAAGAGAAGTGCGATACGGGCCACGTTAAACCCTTGCTGCGCTTCTGGCATCGCACAACCGACGATTACGTCTTCGATTGCTGTTGGATCCAAGCTTGGCGCCTGCAGCAATAAATGCTTAAGCGTTTGTGCGAATAAGTCGTCAGGCCGCGTATCACGCAACGAACCGCGTCCCGACTTACCAACGGGGGTGCGGGTGGCGGCAACAATATAGGCGTCTTGTAGGGCTTTCATCAATAGCTTCCTTTAGCGTTTGTTTCTGCCGTGCGTTAATTGCGCACGGGCTTGCCGTCTTGCAGCAGGCCCATCACGCGTTCGATTGATTTTGGGTGGGCGATCAGTTCGACGAAGGCCTGCCGCTCAAGCTTAAGCAGCCACTCCTCGGACACCAGCGTGCCCGCCTCAACATCACCGCCCGTCATGACGTCGATAATTTTTTTAGCGATGAAACAATCATGCTCTGAAATAAAGCCGCCCTCTTGCATATTGACAAGTTGCCCCCTCACAGTCGCAGCCACCGAACGGCCTGCGACGGGAATCAAGGTCTTGAAGGGTGGACGGTAGCCCGCATAGCGCATGGCCTTGACTTGCGCCTGAGCCTGCGCCAATAATTCATAAACATTGGCCACAATGAGGTCGTCTGACTTCAGGTAATCCATCTTAATGGCCTCGTGCGCCGAGGCCGAGACCTTTGCCATCGCTGCATTTTCAAACGATGCAGTGAGAAAATTCAAAAAGTTTGCTGCGGCAGGCGCTTGCCCCAGTTTTTCGACACCGCGCGCTGCCCTGAGCGCGGCTTCTTTCAGACCACCACCAGCCGGTAACAAGCCCACACCGATTTCTACGAGCCCGATATAACTTTCGAGCGTAGCGACACGTCTTGCGGCCTGCAGGACCAACTCACAACCGCCCCCCAACGCAATCCCGGATACCGCGCACACCACGGGCACTTGCGCATACTTCACGCGCATCATCGTGTCTTGGAACAACTGAACGAAGGGTTCAATCCCTTGCGGGCCACCTTTCATCACCAAAGGCATCGCTGCTTCTAAATTAGCACCGGCCGAAAATGGGCCACCCGGCACGCCTGACTGTAACGAGCTCGTCTGCCAAATGACGACACCTGCATATCGCTGTTCAGCCAAATCAATCGCTTGCTGGATCCCGTGCAAAACGTCTGAACTGAAGGTATTCATCTTTGAGCGAAACGACACCACCAACACCTCGGGTTGCGCGGCCTCTACCCAAGCGCGTATATCGGTGTTCTCAAAAATAGTTTGACCTGCCTTTCGCGGATCAGGGGAACCGTCTCCAAGCAAGGGGGCTCTGAACACTTGTTTTTGATAGACCGGCAAGTTTGAGCGTGGCAAATACGTTTTTTGTTGGGCCGACCAAGAGCCCTCAGGCGTATGAACGGCTTGACGCTCGGCGACTTGGCCTGCAAAGACCCACTCTGGTAACGGGGCTGTACTCAGAGCCTTACCCTGTTCGATATCCTCTTTGACCCACTGCGCAACCTGCCCCCAACCCGCATCTTGCCAATCTTCAAACGGGCCGCGCGCCCAGCCATAGCCCCAACGCATCGCAAAATCAATCTCGCGTGCTGAGTCGGCAATCGACTCGAGATGCACGGCAATGTAATGAAAGATATCCCGAAAGATCGCCCATAAAAACTGCGCCTGCGGATCATCGGTTTCACGCAACAGTGCGAAACGCTCGCCCACTGGTTTTTTGAGGATGCGATCTACGATTGGCGCAATCGTTGCGGTGGAAGGCTCGTACTCTTTGGTTGTTGGATTCAACACCAAGACGGCTTTGCCTTCTTTTTTAAAGAAGCCTGCTTTAGTCTTTTGGCCTAAGCGCCCTAACGAAATTAAAGACGCCAGTACGTCGGGCACTTTAAACAAGGCAGTAAAGGGATCTTGCTTCAGGCCGTTTTCCATTGTCCGAATGACGTTGGCCAAGGTATCGAGCCCGACCACATCGCTGGTGCGAAAGGTAGCTGATTTTGCACGACCAAGCTTGCTGCCTGTTAGGGCATCCACCACATCAAAACCTAACTTGTATTTTTCGGCCTCGGCAAAGACAGCCAAGATCGCGAAGACGCCGACGCGATTACCGACAAAGTTAGGCGTATCTTTTGCTCGTACGACTCCCTTACCCATCGTCGAAGTCATAAAGGTTTCGAGCTGATCCAGGATCAAAGGATCAGTCGCTGGCAAGGGGATTAATTCAAGCAAGTGCATGTAGCGTGGCGGATTGAAAAAGTGCACGCCGCAAAAGCGTTTTTTCAAGTCTCCAGAGAAGCCTGCCGACAATTCAGTAATAGATAAACCCGAAGTATTGGTCGCAAATATCGTATGCGCGGCAATATGTGGCGCCACCTTTTCGTAGAGGGCGTGTTTCCAGTCGAGGCGCTCGGCGATGGCCTCAATCACCAAATCGCAACCGGCTAATTGTGCCAAGTCATCGTCGTAATTAGCGGCCTGAATCAAATCAGCGTTGGTAGAAACCGCCAAGGGCGCAGGACTTAATTTTTTTAAATTGTCAATTGCTCTCAGCGCAATCGTATTGTTATGTTGCGGCTTACCGTCCTTTGTTAATGGAGCTGCCAAATCAAACAAAATCACAGGCACGCCCACGTTGACGCAATGGGCAGCAATTTGCGCCCCCATCACACCTGCACCCAAAACTGCCACTTTACGGATTGGTCGATTCACTTGCATGGCTGAAATCCTCTTTGCTGCGCGAGTTTATTAAGTTAACGCGTTTATCAATACTTTGGTACCTACGAGCTGTCGTTTCATTAAAACAGTGCCGCATCGAGACTCATCAAGCTGGCCTCTCCCGCACGTACCAATTGCATTTGATACGCAGCTTCGGGCAACAGTCGAGCGAAATAAAAACGTGCTGTCGCCAGCTTGGCTTCGTAAAACGTATCGCTACTTTTTTTGTTAGCCAGTGCGACTTTCGCCATGCGTGCAAACAAGTAAGCGTAAACAAGGTGGCCCAAGACTCGCAAATACGGCACGGCAGCAGCCCCCACCTCGTTGTGATTAAACATCGCCTTTAGCCCGATTTCTTTTGTTAACTTTTCGGCCTGTTTAGCTAACTCTGCAAGCGGATCAATAAACTCTGCCATCTCTTTGCGTACACCTTCAGCTTCAATAAAAGCCTCAATGATTTTGCCAAACTTTTTGAGCTTAGCGCCCATATCCGACAAGACCTTACGCCCCAGTAAATCAAGCGACTGGATGGTGTTGGTCCCCTCGTAAATCATGTTGATGCGTGAGTCGCGCACAAACTGCTCCATGCCCCAGTCGGCGATATAACCGTGCCCGCCAAAGACTTGTAAGCCTTCGTTGGTGGCTTCAAAGGCGTTGTCGGTGATGAAGGCCTTGACGATCGGAGTCAATAGGGTCACCAAGTCTGCGTGAGCCTCACGCTCCTCCTGATCGGGATGATTCTGCTCAACGTCAATCATCAGCGCAATCCAATACGCGAAGGCGCGCGCACCCTCGGCATAGGCACGCTGGGTCAAGAGCATTCGACGCACATCTGGATGAACGATGATGGGATCGGCCACCTTCTCGGGGGCTTGCACACCTTTTAGACTACGCATTTGCAAACGCTCTTTCGCGTAAGCGGCTGAGTTTTGATAGGCAACTTCAGTCAGACCAACGCTTTGCATGCCAACACCTAAGCGCGCGGCGTTCATCATGATGAACATCGCACGCAAGCCCTTATGTGGCTCACCGACTAAGGTGCCACGCGCGCCATCAAAGTTCATGACGCAAGTCGCGTTGCCGTGGATACCCATTTTGTCTTCAAGCGAGCCGCAACTTAGTGTGTTGTGGTTGTGGTCACTGATATCACCCGTAGCACTAGGCAGATACTTTGGCACCACAAAGAGCGAAATCCCTTTGGTGCCAGCGGGCGAGTCGGGCAGGCGCGCAAGCACCAGGTGGATAATATTTTTACCCAAGTCATGTTCACCACTTGAGATGAATATTTTGGTGCCGGTGATGGTATAGCTACCATCAGCTTGCGGCTCGGCTTTGGTTTTTAATATGCCAAGGTCGGTGCCGCATTGCGGCTCGGTCAGGCACATCGTACCCAGCCATTCGCCCGACACGAGTTTTTCTAGGTACAACGCTTTTTGCTCAGGTGTGCCGTGCGCTTGCAAACACTCGTACGCACCATGCGAGAGCCCCGGGTACATCGTCCAAGCCTGATTGGCTGAATTCAGCATTTCGTACAACGCGGTATTTAATAGCACCGGCAGCCCCTGCCCGCCGTGATCTGGATTGCAGGCCAGCGCGGGCCAGCCAGCCTCGACATATTGCGCGTAGGCTTGCTTAAACCCATCAGGTGTTGTCACGGCGCCATCAGGGTGGCGGGTGCAACCTTGTCTGTCGCCGTTTTGGTTTAAGGGCTGCACCACCTCTTTTGCAAACTTGGCGGCCTGCTCAAGGATTTGGTTAACCGTGTCTTGGTCAATCTCTTTGTGGGCGGGTAACGATTTAAAGACGTCTGTGACGCCCAAGACTTCGTGCATGACAAACTGCATATCTCGTAGCGGTGCGGTGTAACTAGGCACGGGGGCTCCTGTTTTGGTCGATCGTTTGTTGGATAGATTGCGTTGCGATATCAACGCTTCGCGAAATTTGTAAAAAGCGCGCGTCGTGGTGAAGGCCCTGTACGTAGCTATAAATTTGAAACAGCATGGCTTCGGGCACACAGTCTTTTTTAAGATCACCCACTTCAACCGCCTGCTCGATGGCACGCTGCAGTGCGGCGCGCCAGATTTGTACACTGCGCACAAGTTCATCGCGCACCGGGCCTGGCCGGTCGTCAAACTCAACGGCGCCCGAGATAAAAATGCAGCCAGCGCTAAGTTCTTGGATGCTCGTCTGCATCCAAAGGTTAATCATCGTTTGCAAGCGCGTAAGGCCTTTGGGCTCTTGAAGTGCAGGCTGAAACACCGCGGCTTCGAAGCGGTCGTAGTACTCTCGTACCACTGCGAGTTGAAGCTCTTCACGCGAGCCAAAGTGTGCGAACACGCCGCTTTTACTCATGGCGAGGGCTTCGGCGAGGTGGCCGACGGTTAAGCCCTCGAGCCCTTGGCGGCTCGCGATTTTTAAGGCTTGGTCAACGATCATCGCCTTGGTCAGCGCGCCCTTTGACCGCGCCGGTGCGACCGACTGAGTCGCGGTCACCCTTGTAAGATCGGTTATCGAGGCCTGAGGAGTCAAAACGCTCACCCGTGAAGTCAAACAAAGTAGGATTTCAAGATTTTAATGCATAATAGCACGATCGTTCGTTTTTTTACGATAATTGGATTTCGTCAACTAGTAAAAACGTCAATGGTGCTTACCGAGTACTCAAGGCTATATTGGTCAAGTCACAAACTTTTAAAAGGCCGGCCAAGGCTAAAGGACAACCATGACAGAAGCGACTCAGAACAGCAAGCCTTGGCTAAAAAACTACCCAAAGGGCGTCCCTGAAAATGTTGACCTTTCAGCGTACACCTCTTTAGCCGCCTTGTTTGAAGACTCGTTTCGACGCTTTGCCGAGCGCAATGCTTACCTGTACATGGGTCAGGCGCTCACCTTCGCCCAGCTCGATGTGCAATCTCGCAGCTTTGGCAATTACCTGCAAACACTTGGGCTAGAGCCTGGCGCGAGAGTCGCCATCATGATGCCAAACGTCTTGCAGTTTCCGATTGCCATGATTGGGGCCCTGCGAGCCGGCTGCGTCGTCGTCAACACTAATCCTCTTTACACTGCCCGCGAACTTGAACACCAACTGAACGACAGTGGTGCCAGCGTGTTGATTGTTTTAGAAAACTTTGCGCATATCTTTCAAAGTCTGCAGGGCAAAACGCGGGTCAAGCATGTCGTGGTGACGAGCCTAGGCGAGCACCTCGGATTCAAAGGAAAAATCGTTGACTTTGTGGTGCGCCATATCAAGAAACTCGTACCTAACTGGGAAATTCCTAATCACGTCAACTTTGCGCAAGCCCTCTCTGCAGGCAAGTTGCAACCGGCGCAGAGCGTCACGCTCACCCATGACAGCATCGCCTTCTTACAGTACACCGGAGGCACCACGGGTGTATCAAAAGGCGCTGTACTGCTACACAGAAACATTCTTGCAAATCTTGAACAGGTTGATGTGTGGCTGGCGCCTGCACTGAACCGTCGCCCAATTGAGCAACTCGTTTTTCTGTGCGTACTTCCGCTTTATCACATCTTCGCGCTGACCTCGTGCGCCATGGTCGGGCTGCGCGAAGGCGGCATGAATATTTTGGTACCTAACCCCAAAGACGTCACAGGCTTCATCAAGCTGTTATCGCAACACCCAGAGATCAATATTTTCCCGGGGGTCAACACCCTTTTCAACGCCTTAATTCATCGCCCCGACTTTGCCAATGTCAAGCTACCCAACTTGCTTGTCACGATTGGTGGTGGCATGGCCGTTCAAAAGATCGTGGCAGACCGCTGGCAAGAGTTAACCGGCACACCGATTGTTGAAGGCTATGGTCTGTCCGAGACATCTCCGGTGGCTTGCGTCAACACGACCATCATCGAGCACTACACGGGCAACATCGGCTTACCGGTTCCAAGTACAGAAGTTCGAATCCTGGCTGACGACGGCAGCGAAGTCGCGCTCGGTTCGCCCGGAGAAATTGCGATCCGCGGCCCGCAAGTGATGGCGGGTTATTGGAACAAACCGCAAGACACCGCAGCAGTGATGACCGCCGATGGGTTCTTTAAAAGTGGCGACATCGGTTTTATGGATCAGGGGGGCTACGTCAAGATCATCGATCGCAAAAAAGACATGATCGTGATCTCGGGCTTCAAGGTGTTTCCAAACGAACTCGAAGAGGTAATCGCGCGCTTACCCGGTGTTTTAGAATGCGCTGTGATTGGCGTACCCGATGAACATACTGGCGAAGCCGTCAAACTGTTTGTGGTAAAAAAAGATGCATCCTTAACTGAAGAACAGATTGTGGCCTACTGCAAAGAACAGTTAACGAATTACAAACGCCCAAAACAAATTGTCTTCAAAACAGAGTTGCCCAAATCAAATGTCGGCAAAATTTTGAGACGCGAATTGAGGGATATTGCGTAAGACTTAGCGTGCGCGCGAAATGCGGACCTCAGCGCCGCGGCGCTTGACCTCAAGGCCTTCGCTTGGCGAGATACGCAAACCCTCAAGCCCTTTGATGTAGCTTGAGCCCTGCATTTGCATGACACGAATCTTATTGCGCATGACTACAGGGTTGTGCACCGGCATCCCAAACATCCAGACTTCGTCAAGAATTCGCGCAGAATTAAATTCGCCAGTATGTTTAGCAGTGGGACCCAGACACAACATATGCCCCTCGCGGCCAAAAGCCGGAATCGTGCCTAACCCACAGGAACTGGTCCAGACCGAGCCCCCCTCGTAACGCCAGCCAGTGTTCAAATCCCACCACGCCTCGCCCTTGGGCAAATAAACTTTAAGCTCAGTCCCAGGTTGCATGGCGGGCGCCACCAACACCGCAGGCCCTAGCATGTACTGAGTATCCCAGCGCTGCGCCTCAGCATCTGCCGGAAACGACATGGCCATCGAACGCTGCACCGGCAACCCTGTACGCGCCGCATCTTCGATCGCGCCTAAAACATAAGGAATCAAGCGATAGCGCCACTGCAACCAAGTCTGGATATGCGCACGCGTGGTCTCGTCGAAACTAGTCGGGATCAGTTCTGGATTGGACTGGAAAGCAAAGTTCGCCGA
>CAMCZQ010000029.1 GCA_945887835.1 Bordetella parapertussis
TTTACCAAGCCAGATATCATTGCGTGGGTCGTCGCTCAAGGGGTTGATCGCGCAAAGTTTGAAAGCGTGTTTGACTCGTTTGGTGTCATGTCAAAAGCGGGTCGCGCCGATCAGTTAGTCACGGCGTACAAAGTGCAAGGCACCCCCGCAGTTGCCGTGGCCGGAAGGTATTTAACCTCGCCCTCTGAGGCGGGCGGCTATCAAGAGACGCTAGACGTCTCTGAGAGCCTGATTAAGCAGGTGCTTGGCAAATAAGCTAGCGCCTGCGAGCGGGGTTCAAGCCTAAAGCTTAGGCGCCTTGAATCACATAAAAAGTTATCACGTGCGCAAACTTGTCGCGATAGGTTTTAGCCTCTTGCGAGAGCGGCGAGTCGTACCAGGCGAGGGCTTTTTCGTAGCTCTCGAACTCGATTAAGACGCGACGACGCTCATCCGAGGGACCCGTTTTAATTGTGACGGCTCCGCCACGCACCAGAAACTTGCCACCAAATCCGGCAACAGCCGCTGTTGACCGAGTTTGATACTGATCTTTAAAGTTTTCTGGGTCGCGCACGACCAGCTCAACGAAGACATAGCCTTTAGATGAAGTCATTTAGATGCCCTTTTAGGTAGATTGAATTTTGCTAAAGGCTTGAGTCAGATCATTGATCAGATCAGAAGGTGATTCAAGCCCGATATGCAAGCGGATTAAAGCGTGATCTTTACCGCGCCAGTAAGCATGATTTGCGAGGACTGCTGGGTTGACCCACTGCACCAAGCTTTCAAAGCCACCCCACGAAAAACCGATGCCAAACAAAGTCAAGGCATCGACAAAGGGCTTGGCAGCCAGCGCCGAGCAGTTCAGTTCAATCGCCAGCATGCCGTTCGCGCCGGTGCAGTCGCGTTGCCACAGGGCGTGCCCCCGGTCTTTGTGCCAGGCAGGATTAAAAATCTGCACCACCTCAGGACGCGCGTCGAGAAACTCACTGACTTCTTGTGTATTGCGGGCGTGCTGCGCCATGCGCACCGCCATCGTCTTGACGCCGCGCAACGATAACCAGGCGTCATCCGCGCTAAGAGAGTTGCCCAAGGCATACTGGGTGGCGTGAATGCGCGCGGCGAGTTTGTCATCCTTCACAATAATCGCACCAAGCATGACGTCAGAGTGGCCGGCAATATATTTGGTCCCCGCAACAATCGATACATCTGCGCCAAGCGCAAGCGGTTTGTAAATGTAGCCTGAGCCCCAAGTGTTGTCGGTTGCCAAGATCAAGCCATGTTGTTGTGAGATCTTTGCAAGCGCTGGCATATCGAGCATTTCAAAGAGCAACGAACCCGGTGACTCAACATAAATCATTTTGGTGTTGGGCTGAACGAGTGCTGCAATTTGCTCGGGGCTTGAAAAATAAGTGACTGAGATGCCGAGACGGCTTAATAAAGTTTGATCAACGGTGCGCACAGGGCCGTAGACGCAATCGGCAACAAGCATGTGATCGCCCGTTTGAAGTAGCGCTAAAAAGGCGATACTAATCGCGGCAAGCCCCGAGGGCGCCAACACGCAGTAGGTGCCGCCTTCGAGTTGCATGAAAACTTCTTCAAGGGCGCGGTGTGTATCAAGCCCGGCGATGCCGTAAGTGACGACGCGTTCGCCGGCGGCGCGCTTGGCGAGCGCGCGGTCAAGCACGGTCAGATTTTCAAAGCGAACGGTGCTGGTACGTATCGCGGGTATGCTGACGGGGGCAGTGCCAGTTTTAGGATCGAACTCGGCAGCGCCGATATGCAGAAGGCGAGTATCTAGGTGGTGAGCGGTCAAGATTGGTCCTTAGTAAGGTGCGTGGAACGGGCTCAGGCCTGTCGGGTAAACCGTATGATGCCATCTGCACACTGTTCGCGGGTGAGTTTGCCTTCAAAGTAAAGCGCATGCAAGTGTGCCGCAGCCTCACCCATGGCGAAGGTGGTTTGATGCAGGTCAAGCTTGCGTTTGAACATGAGTGGCAAGATGTCGGTGGTGGATTGCGGTACCACGCAGGCGTCAAACACCTCTTGCAGACGATCGGCGTGGTGCGAGTGTTGTTGGGCGATTCGTTCATGCAGGCCTTTAAAAGGGCGTCCGTGGGAGGGCAGCACTAAGGTGTCAGCGGGCAAGGGGGCGTAGGCGTGAAGCGAATTCAGATATAAGGGTAAGGGGTTGCCCATGGGCTCGTAATCAAACACACTGATATTGGTTGAGATGCGAGGCAAGACCATATCGCCCGAAATCAACACTTTTTTGTCAGCGCAATAAAGCGACATGTGCTCGGGTGCATGACCATAGCCCGCGATGGCTTGCCAGACGTGACCGTTGATGCGCAGTTCTGTGCCGTGCATGATGCGGATAAAAGAGAGCGGGACGCTAGGAACCATGCCCGGATAATGCGAGGCGCGTTCGCGAATTTGTTTGATGGATTCGGGGTCGATCATGCCGTGTCGCATCAAATGTTGTGCCGTACTTTCGCCACCGGTGACGCCGCCGTCTTTGCGTTGGCTCCAGGTTTGCGCCGTCATGTAGTCGGTCATGCTGATGTGCATGGGAACTTGCCAGCGCTCACACAACCAAGAGGCCAGCCCAATGTGGTCGGGATGCATGTGGGTGACGATCAGCCGTAGGACGGGCAAGCCTTCAAGCTCAGTCTTGAAGAGGCTTTCCCAAAGCGCCTTGACTTGCTCGCTGCTGATGCCGCAGTCGACAATGGTCCAGCCTTCTGTGCCGTCGATTTTGTCACGCAGTAGCCACAGATTGATGTGATCAAGCGCAAAGGGCAGCGGCATTCTGAGCCAGCGCACGCCGGGGGCCACTTCAAGGGTGAGCCCGGCGCCCGGCAAGGTTTCGCCAAGGGGGTATTGCAATTGGTGTTCGAGGGGATTCATAAGAGACGTTTTCTTTAAACTTGACGGCATAAACAGACCATCATAATTTACGTTCACCTTTCGGTGTTAACGACTCCGCGCAGAACGCTAGAGCGGCAAAAAACAAGGGTTAACCCCCGTTCAGGCAAATGACATGCCGTTTGCGTAAACTGAGAGGCTCATCAAGGAGACGAGGATGCACTTACCAGGCCTGAATTTTGAGCTGGGCGATGAGGTCGACATGCTGCGCGAAGCGGTGCGCAATTTTGCACAGCATGAAATTGCGCCTTTAGCCGCGCAGGCTGACCGTGAGGATCAGTTTCCGATGCATCTATGGCAAAAGATGGGCGGGCTCGGGCTGATGGGCATGACCGTTAGCGAGGAGTACGGTGGCACCAATATGGGCTACCTGGCGCACATGGTCGTGATGGAAGAAATTTCACGCGCGAGCGCCTCGATTGGTCTGTCGTACGGCGCGCATTCAAATCTTTGCGTAAATCAAATTCATCGTAACGGCACGATCGCACAAAAGAAAAAATACTTGCCTGGGCTTTTAACCGGTGAGCACATTGGAGCACTTGCAATGAGCGAGTCCGGCGCGGGCTCTGATGTGGTGAGCATGAAGCTGCGCGCCACACCGAAGGGGTCGGATTATGTCCTAAACGGCACCAAGATGTGGATTACCAATGGGCCCGATGCGGACACGCTGGTGGTCTATGCAAAGACCGATCCCCAAGCCAACGCACGCGGAGTCACCGCCTTTTTAGTCGAGAAGGGAATGCCCGGCTTTAGCATCGGGCAGAAACTCGATAAGCTCGGTATGCGTGGCAGCCACACCGGTGAGTTGGTGTTTGAAGACTGCTTAATACCAGGTGACCACGTACTGGGCGAGGTCAACGGCGGTGTGCGGGTGTTGATGAGCGGGCTCGATTACGAGCGCGCAGTGTTGGCGGCGGGCCCGTTGGGTATTATGCAGGCAGTGATGGACCAGGTGATTCCTTATATCCACGACCGCAGACAGTTTGGCCAGCCGATCGGCGAGTTTCAACTGATCCAGGGCAAAGTCGCCGACATGTACACCACCCAGCAGGCTTGCCGCGCCTTTTGCTATACCGTTGGCAAGAATCTTGACAAGCTCGGCGCGCAACATGTGCGCCAGGTTCGCAAAGACTGCGCAGCAGTGATTTTGTACTGCGCCGAAAAAGCCACCTGGCTGGCGGGCGAAGGCATACAGATTTTTGGCGGCAACGGCTATATCAATGACTACCCGCTTGGTCGATACTGGCGTGATGCAAAGCTGTATGAGATCGGCGCAGGGACGAGTGAAATTCGTCGAATGCTAATCGGCCGCGAACTGTTCAACGAAACGATGTAAAGAAACTAACAATGATCAAAGGCCGACAGACATGCCAATAATCGAATCTCTAATTAACGTGCGATCGCCGGAGTTTGCTAAAAATGCACTCGCGATGCAGGCCCAAATCGATGATCTGCAAAAGCAGCTGGCACAAACTGCCTTGGGTGGCGCTGAGCAAGCGCGTCAAAAGCATATCAGCCGTGGCAAGCTGCTGCCGCGCGATCGCGTCGAGCAACTGTTAGATCCGGGCACGCCGTTTTTAGAGCTTTCGCCGCTTGCTGCACTCGGGCTTTATAACGGGGAGTCTCCGGGCGCAGGCATCATCACCGGCATCGGCCGCATCTCTGGGGTTGAGTGTGTAATCGTGTGTAACGACGCGACGGTTAAGGGTGGCACATACTATCCCCTCACCGTCAAAAAACACTTGCGGGCGCAAGAGATCGCGCAACAAAATAATTTACCTTGCGTGTATTTGGTCGACTCGGGCGGGGCAAACCTGCCCCGCCAAGACGAGGTGTTTCCGGATCGAGATCATTTTGGGCGTATCTTTTTTAATCAAGCCAACATGTCGGCGCAAGGGATTGCGCAAATCGCTGTCGTCATGGGCTCATGCACCGCCGGGGGGGCGTATGTTCCTGCGATGAGTGATGAGTCGATCATTGTGCGCAACCAAGGCACGATTTTTTTAGGCGGACCTCCGCTTGTGAAGGCTGCGACAGGCGAGATTGTTTCGACCGAAGACCTTGGGGGCGGTGATGTGCATACACGGTTGTCTGGCGTCGCGGATCATCTGGCCGCCAACGACCACCATGCCTTGCAACTTGCACGTGATGCGGTTGGCCGCTTAAATCGCACAAAGCCACAACAGTTGGCGCTGCGCAAAAGCGCGCCGCCTTTGTATGAGTTAAGCGAAGTCAACGGCATTGTGCCGGCCGACACACGCAAGCCTTATGACGTGCGTGAAATCATTGCGCGCATTGTCGATGGCTCTGAGTTCGACGAATTTAAAGCACGCTTTGGCACCACACTCATTACAGGATTTGCCCATATCGAAGGTATGCCAGTCGGCATTGTGGCCAATAACGGCATCTTGTTTTCTGAGTCCGCACAAAAGGGCGCACATTTTATTGAACTCTGCGCGCAGCGCAAAATCCCGTTGGTTTTTCTACAAAATATCACAGGCTTTATGGTGGGCCGTAAATACGAAAACGAGGGCATCGCACGACACGGTGCAAAGATGGTGACGGCCGTATCAACCGCTGCCGTGCCTAAGTTCACCGTCATCATCGGCGGCTCGTTTGGCGCAGGAAATTACGGCATGTGTGGCCGCGCGTTTTCTCCTAGGCTCTTGGTGATGTGGCCCAACGCGCGGATCTCGGTAATGGGCGGCGAACAAGCAGCGAGTGTCCTGGCAACGTTGAAACGCGAGGCCGTTCAAGCAAAGGGCGGCGAGTGGTCGGGCGAACAAGAGAACGACTTCAAGACACCCATTCGTGAGCAGTACGAACACGAGGGTCATCCTTACTATGCGACGGCGCGCTTGTGGGATGACGGCGTGATCCAGCCCTCGGATACACGTCGCGTCTTGGCACTTGGTTTATCGGCCGCCTTAAACGCACCAATTGCAGACACCCGCTTTGGCGTGTTTCGGATGTAAGAGCAGGATCAAGGAGCTAGCGTGTTTACAACATTACTAATCGCGAATCGCGGTGAAATCGCCTGCCGGGTGGCGGCCACAGCGCGTCGGCTGGGTATTCGAACCATCGCGGTATATTCGGATGCAGATGCGGGCGCCAAGCACGTTGTCAGTTGTGATGCGGCGGTGCACATCGGCGGGTCTGCGGCCCGCGAGAGCTATTTAAAAGGCGACACCATCTTGCAAGCGGCGCTGGCGCAGGGCGCACAAGCGATCCACCCTGGCTATGGTTTTTTATCTGAGAATGCCGACTTCGCCAGCGCCTGCGCAAAAGCTGGCGTGAGTTTTGTGGGGCCACCCCCCTCGGCAATCGCCGCCATGGGTAGTAAATCAGCCTCGAAGACCTTAATGGAAAAGGCGGGCGTGCCGCTGGTGCCTGGGTATCACGGAGATAACCAAGACCCAGAATTTTTAAAACAACAGGCAGATTTGATCGGTTACCCCGTCATGATCAAGGCAAGCGCTGGCGGCGGCGGTAAAGGGATGCGTGTGGTGACGGGTGCGCAGGACTTTGCAGGCGCACTCGCTTCTTGTAAACGTGAATCGGCCTCAAGCTTTAACGATGACCGCGTGCTGATCGAGCGTTATGTGCAACAGCCGCGCCATATCGAGATTCAGGTGTTTTGTGATTCACAGGGCAACGGTGTGTACTTGTTTGAGCGCGACTGCTCTGTGCAGCGCCGCCATCAAAAGGTGATCGAAGAGGCGCCGGCCCCAGGCATGACTCAAGAGCGCCGCAGTGCGATGGGAGACGCCGCGGTCGCGGCCGCGCGGGCAGTGAATTATGTTGGCGCGGGCACGGTTGAATTTATTGTTGAGCCCAGTGGGCGGTTTTATTTTATGGAGATGAATACGCGGCTGCAGGTCGAGCATCCTGTGACAGAAATGATTACCGGGCTAGACCTCGTTGAGTGGCAATTGCGAGTGGCAAATGGCGAAGCCCTGCCCCTGACACAAGAGCAACTCGTACGAAACGGCCATTCAATCGAAGCACGTATTTATGCCGAGAATCCGGATAAAAACTTTTTACCTTCTGTGGGCACGCTGGCTTACTTTGCGCTGCCGCCGCACACGGCCTTTGCCAATGCTGAGATTCGAGTTGATGGCGGCGTGCGGATGGGCGATACGATATCGCCGTTTTACGATCCAATGATCGCGAAGTTGATTGTCTGGGGTAAGGATCGTGATCAGGCTCGCGCTCGAATGGTGCAAGCTTTGGCACAGACAAAGGTGGTCGGTGTTCATACGAACGTTGCATTTTTGACACGATTGATGACAGACACCGCCTTTGCCGCCGGCGATCTGGATACTGGCTTAATTGAGCGCCAACGTAGCACGCTGTTGCCTCCGGCGGCGCTCGCCCGACCTGAGGCGCTTGCGCTTGCGGTCGCAGCGCTGCTTGGGTGTGAGGCGCCATCGCCTAGCGCTAACGATCCGTGGGCACAGACAGACGGCTGGCGCGTAGACGGGGTCTACCGTCGCGAACTTCTCTGGGCAGAGCAAGAGGTGGTGCACCGTTGTGTATTGCAGCGTCAGGGCGCCGTGCAGGTGCTAGAGATCGAGGGTGAGTGTTATCCGTTTAAACAAAGAAAATGCGAAACAACTTTTGCGGGCGCGTTTGAGTTTGAACTGACGCTCGGCGCTGCGCTGGTCTTGGGCACGGTGGTGTTGCGCGGAGAGCGCTATGAGGTTTTTTCTTCGGGCAAGATGAGCTCGCTGATCCGGCAAAATCCTCTGGCGCAGGCGGGTGGTGGGCAGGTTGAGCTTGCGGGTGGGCTCACAGCTCCGATGCCTGGCAAGGTGATTGCAGTCCATGTGTCGCCAGGCGATAAGGTCAAGCGTGGCCAGGCGCTTTTGGTGATGGAAGCTATGAAAATGGAGCACACCATCGCGGCTCCGACCGATAGCGTGGTCAAAGCGTTGCTTTATGCGGTAGGCGACCAAGTCAGCGAGGGGGCCGCACTCATTACTTTGGATTAAATGTGACTGAGCCCGGGAAAAGAGTGCTTCGCTGCGTTGCCGTGGAACTGAGTCTTGAGTCAATTGGCCACACATTTTTTGGTAGGACTTGTCGGGACAAAGTTTTTGGCGTAGAGTCAAACTACTTGGTCGGGTGCCCCCTGCCCCGGCCAGCAACAGGAGCCCGTCTTAATGTTTGACATTCTGGTTTACCTGTTTGAGAACTACTACACCCCCGAGGCCTGTCCGTCGGCCGATGTGTTGGCAAAGCGCCTTGCTGCGGCGGGCTTTGAGCACACCGATATTGACGAGGCGTTAGGCTGGTTAGTGGGTTTGGCCGAAACCACGGCACAGTGCGTAGAGTTGTCGCAAACACCCGGTAGCGGTACACGTGTGTATGCCGATTTTGAGCAACAACATCTTGATCCTGAAGCAATTGGTTTCATCACCTTTTTAGAGGCAACCGAAGCCTTGTCGCCCGCTTTACGTGAAATCGTGATTGACCGTGCGTTGGCAACGACAGAGGGTTCAGTCTCGTTGCAAAAAATCAAAATCATCGCGCTGATGGTGCTCTGGAGCCAAGAATCAGAAGTCGACCATCTGATCCTTGAAGAATTGTTGCGCGATGACGGCGATCGGCTTTTGCACTAAGTTTGCCGGGCATTGCGTTGCCTTACGTTGGTCGCTTTGCACCAAGCCCAAGTGGGCCTTTGCACGCAGGTTCGTTGGTGGCCGCGATGGCGAGCTTTTTGGATGCACGGGCGCAGGTCGGCCAGTGGCTCGTCCGTATCGAAGATCTCGATACGCCCAGGATGGTTGCAGGAGCCACCGAACTGATTTTGCAACAGCTGTCAGGCCTGGGTATGCGCTGGGATGGAGAAGTGACTTATCAGTCGCAGCGCCTAAGCCTGTATCAGCAGGCCTTTGACACCCTTTTGACGGCTAATCAGGTTTATGCCTGCGGTTGTACGCGCCGTGAAATTTCGGACTCGGCTGCGAGACCGGCCGGACCAAGCGTTCACACCGAGCGCCCCTACCCCGGAACTTGCCGCAAGGGTGCACCAGCAGGGCGTGAGGCCTACGCGTGGCGCCTGCGGGTGCCAGACGGGATCGAGCACTTTGAAGATCGCTGGCTGGGCTTGCAGCAACAAGAGGTTGCCCGCGTGGTGGGTGATTTTGTGCTTAAACGGGCCGATGGAGTGTGGTCTTATCAATTGGCGGTGGTGGTTGACGATGCCCAACAAGGGGTGACCGATATCGTACGAGGTGAAGACTTACTTACCAGTACAGCTAGGCAGCGCTTACTGAGTCGTTTGCTCGGGTTACCTATCGTGCGGGTCTTGCATGTGCCCGTCGTGACTGATGCGCGGGGCTTGAAACTTTCTAAGCAAAACGGGGCTCAAACCCTGACGCTGACGGATCCTTTGGCCGTGTTGCAGCAAGCTTGGCAGGCCTTGGGATTCGAAAAATTAAGGGCCTCTAATATAGAGACGTTTTGGTCACAAGCGACCCAAATTTGGGGTCAAGGCCCCGAACGTGCTAACTTGCACGGCATTCATCACCGCTCTTATCATGCGCGCTAAACCGTTTTTGGCTTTGCATCACGCTGAATAAACCGCTTTAAGGGCTGCACCTGGAAAAGAATGACTAAAACTTTAATCATTGCCGAAAAACCCTCTGTTGCACTCGATATCTCGCGTGCGCTCGGTGGTTTTACCCGCGAAGGCGACTTTTTCGAGAACGAAAAGTACGTGTTGTCTTCAAGCGTCGGTCACTTACTCACCCTCATCGCACCGAATGATCCCGTCAAGGGTAAATGGAGCTTTGCCCATTTACCGGTCGTACCGCCGGAGTTTGATCTCGCGCCAACTAAAGATAAAAGGTCGGGCGACCGACTCAAGATGCTGGTCAAGCTGATTAAGCGTAAAGATGTTGGCGCCCTGATCAACGCCTGCGACGCTGGGCGCGAAGGCGAATTAATCTTTCGCTATATCGCCCAATACGCGGGTCAAAAAAAGCCAACGCAACGTCTGTGGTTACAGTCGATGACGCAAGACGCCATCCGCGAAGCCTTTGCGACGCTGCGGGCTGATGACACCATGAAGCCGCTTGAGGCGGCCGCCCGGTCGCGCGCTGAAGCAGACTGGTTGGTGGGGATTAATGGCACCCGCGCCATGACGGCCTTTAATAGTAAAGATGGTGGTTTTTTCAAGACCCCCGTTGGGCGCGTCCAAACGCCTACGTTGGCCTTAGTGTTTGCTCGTGAAGAAAAAATCCGTCATTTCGTACCCCGTAACTATTGGGAAGTGAAAGCCAGTTTTGTCGCAGCCGCCGGTATCTATGAAGGGCGTTGGATTGATCCCAACTTTAAAAAAGTCGCTGACGACGCAGAGCAAAAAGAATCGCGTGTTTGGACCGAGGCGGCCGCCAAAAGCGTCGTTGCGGCCTGCCGCAATCAGCCGGGCGTGGTGACCGAAGAGTCAAAACCGCGCCTCGAAGCCGCACCGGCCTTATTTGACTTGACCTCGTTACAACGCGAGGCCAATGGACGATTTGGCTTTTCGGCGAAAACGACCTTGTCACTTGCGCAAAGCTTGTACGAGCGACACAAGGCGTTAACGTACCCGCGCACTGATTCAAAATTTTTGCCAGAAGACTATCTCAATACCGTACGCGAAACCATTGCCGGTTTAGCAGAAGGAAAAGGCGTTGCGAGAGCCCTTGCCCCGCACGCGGCAACGATTACTAAAAATGGCTGGGTCAAACCTAATCGTCGTATTTTTGATAACAAAAAAGTCTCCGATCACTTTGCAATTATTCCGACGATGCAAGTGCCCTCAGAGCTTAGCGATGCAGAGGCGAAGATTTATGACCTAGTGGTCAAGCGCTTTTTAGCGATCTTTTTTCCGGCGGTGGAGTGGCGCAAAACAGTGCGTACCACCATCGTACAAGGCCATCACTTCAAGACCGAAGGCGAAGTCATGGTGTCGCCAGGTTGGCGTGCGGTACAAGGGCGTGAAGCGCAGGGCGACGACGCGAACTTGGTGGCGGTCGCGGACGGCGAAAAAGTTCGTACCGAAGACATCGAGACGGTGAGCCTGACAACGCGGCCACCCGCGCGCTATAACGAGGCGACTTTGCTGTCGGGTATGGAAAACGCTGGCAAGCTAGTGGATGATGATGACTTTGCGCAAGCGATGGCGCAAAGCGGCTTGGGTACACCTGCGACCCGCGCGACGATCATCGAGGGCTTGCTGTCAGAAACCTATTTGCGACGCGATGGCCGAGATCTGGTCCCCACGGCAAAAGCCAGACAGCTGATGACGCTGTTAAACGGCTTGGACGTTAAAGAGCTGACCTCACCCGAACTCACGGGCGAGTGGGAACACAAGCTTAAACAAATTGAACAAGGTGAAATGCAACGCGAAGCGTTCATGCTTGAAATTGCGCAAATGACGCAGGTCATCGTGAAGCGCGCGAAAGAGTATGAGCGCGACACCGTACCTGGCGATTACGTGACGCTAACAACGCCCTGCCCAAAGTGCGGCAATGTTGTGAAAGAAAACTATCGCCGTTATGCCTGCACAAGTTGTGATTTTTCGATCGGCAAACACCCGGGTGGGCGTACGTTTGAGCCTGAAGAAGTTGAGGCTTTAATTACGGACAAGCGCCTCGGGCCGATGCAGGGCTTTATCAGCAAGATGGGGCGCCCCTTTGCTTCAATCTTGATCATTAATACTGAGTTCAAGCTTGAGTTTGATTTTGGCCAACGCGACGAAGAGGCCAACGAGCCGGTGGATTTTTCTGGGCAAATGGCGTTAGGCCCTTGCCCAAAATGTCAGGCGCCGGTGTTTGAGCATGGCATGAGTTTTATTTGCGAAAAATCCGTTGGCCCTGAGCGCAATTGCGATTTCCGTTCGGGCAAGGTGATCTTGCAGCAAGAGATTGGTACAGAGCAAATGACGAAGTTGTTGGCCACTGGACGCACCGATTTGCTTGAGGGGTTTGTGTCTAACCGTAACAATCGTAAATTTAAAGCGTATCTTGCGCGTGGTGAAGATGGCAAGGTGAGTTTTGAGTTTGAAGCCCGCCCTGTCAAAGAGGGTGGCAAAGCAGGCACAGGCCGTTTTGCAGCAAAAGCAGCGGGTAAAACAGCGAGCAAGGCTGCCAGTAAAACTGCTGCGAAAACGCCAACCAAGACGGCGGCAAAAAAAGCGCCTAAGAAGGCGGTTAAAAAAGCGATTGCAAAGTCAGCGAAAGATGTTGCGGCAGACGCAGTCGATGCTGTGGTGGCTAAACCTGCGGCTAAGGCCGTGAAAAAAGCCGTGAAAAAAGCTGTGACAAAAGCTGTGACAAAAACTACAACCAAGTCCGCAGCCAAAAAAGCCGCAAAATAAGCGCCTGCACCACACCTGCTATCTATCCGCCTCTGACCGCCAAGGTGGTTGGTAGGCATATTTCTTGTGAAAGGCTAAGGTACTGTTTTGAGTTCGCATGTAGAAATTAAGCGCATCACGGTGCCCCAATTAGTAGCGTGCAAGGGCCAAAAAAAAATTGTGGCGCTGACAGCCCATAATTATTCGACGGCACGCATCATTGATGAGTATGTTGACTTTATATTGATTGGCGATTCAACGGCGATGGTTGCCTATGGCTTACCTGACACGCTGACAATCACGATCGAGCAACTTGGGCAACATACTGCCGCGGTCGTGCGGGCAACCCAACACGCGTGCGTGGTTGCCGATATGCCGTTTGGCAGTTATCAAGAATCTTTGGCGCAAGCCTTTCGAAGCGCTGCCTATCTCATCGGGAAAGGTGCCAGTGCGGTGAAGCTTGAGGGCGGGGTCGTGATGGCGCAAACGGTTCGTTATTTAGTTGACCGTGGTATCCCTGTGATGGCACACGTAGGGCTGATGCCTCAGTATGTCAACACCATGGGTGGTTACCTGGCACAAGGTCGCAGCCCTGAAGCTGCGGCTCGCATTCTTGCCGACGCACAAGCGCTTGAGCAGGCGGGTGCGTTTGCGATTGTGCTTGAAGGGGTGGCCGAGGCCCTGGGCGAAACGATTACGGCGGCGCTCGCGATTCCAACAATCGGGATCGGTGCTTCGGTAAAATGCGATGGCCAAATACTGGTAACGGAAGATATGCTTGGCTTAAGCGGCGCGCGTGTGCCAAAATTCGTTAAGCGCTATGCCAATCTTGAAGAAATCATGCGAAGCTCGGTGCAGCGTTATGCTGACGAGGTTCGCGCAAGTCAATTTCCCGAGCCGCAGCATTGTTTTGGTGTCAAACGCACCTGATTCTTAGATTCAATTTTGATGAAACCACCTGAAAAGCCCTGGCATGTTGTCAGGCAATCCAAAATACACGGCAACGGCGTTTTTGCGGCACGTAAAATCCCAGAAGGGACTCAAATCATCGAATATGAAGGTAAGACGATTAGCGCAAAAGAAGCGGATCGACGCCACCCCACAAACCCTGAAGACCCTTTCCACACCTTCTTTTTCTCGTTGAGCTCTGGCAAAGTCATTGATGGCAACGATCAAGGGAATGAGGCGCGCTGGATTAACCATGCCTGCGAGCCCAATTGTGAAAGCTCAGAGGGCAAGGGTGGTAAGCGTGTCTATATTGTGGCTAAACGTGACATCAAACGCGGTGAAGAATTAAATTATGACTACGGCCTGATCATCGATGACGAAAAACTGACCAAGTCGCTTAAAGCCCAATATGAGTGCCGCTGCAGCGCCGCAAGCTGTCGCAAAACGATGTTGGGGATCCCTGAAAAGAAAGCTAAGCGTAGAAAAAAAACTTAGACCGAAACGGTATGACCCGCAAACGCACGGGTTGTGCCAAGTCCTTAGTCGGAGCCCGCTATTCTATTGTCTGAACCGTCTGCTCGCGCGCTGCAACCGGCTGCCCGTACGCCGCTCGCGGCTTTGATCCCAGGGTTGCTGGGGCTATTGCCCTTTTGGGCCGTCGCGTTGACGAGTGTGCTTGAGACGGGACTTGACCCGTTGCTCGCGCTCATGGCGCTGATTATGTATGGCGCGGTGATCTTAAGTTTTGTCGGTGCCTTGTGGTGGGGAATGGCCATACACGCACCCTCAAATGCGCCACGCGCGACGATGTTTGTCTGGAGCGTGATCCCCGCGCTAGTGGGATGGGCGGCGACCTTAACGGCGCCCGAAACGGGTTTGCGTATGTTGATGGCGGGGTTGGCGTTTCAGTGGTTGCTTGACGGCATGCTCAGGCGCAAGATGCCCGAGTTGCTGCCGCGGTGGGTGTTTCGCTTGCGCAGCATGTTGACCGGCGGCGCTTTAGTCCCCTTGGCCTTTGTCTGGTTTCAGATCGTCTAGGCCATGGAGCTCAGATCCGCGGCTCTCGCAGCGTTAGGTCAAGAGACTTGGCAAGCAAAAGCCGACTGGTTGGCGCAGCTAAATTCGCAAACTGAACTTGATACGCAGCACGCGTTGTTTGCTTCGTCAGGCATCCCTGGCCGGCCAGCGATTACGTTAGTGCCGCCTGCGAAGCTTGGCCTGCGAAGTGTGCACACACTTGAGGGGCGTGCGTTGTTGATTCATGCGTTAGCCCATATCGAATTCAATGCGATCAATCTTGCCCTCGATGTGCTGTGGCGCTTCGCGAAAATGCCTAGCAAGTTTTATTATGATTGGCTAAGCGTGGCACAAGAAGAGTGCGAGCACTTTAGGTTGCTTAACCAGCACCTGCAAACGCTAGGCTATCAGTATGGCGATTTTTCAGGCCACGACGGCCTGTGGGAAATGGCCGAGCGTACGCAAGACGATGTGCTGGCGAGGTTGGCCTTGGTGCCTCGCACGCTAGAAGCCAGGGGCCTGGATGCTTCGCCCGCGGTTAAACATAAATTAGCGAGTGGTGGCGACCGTGCGGGCGCCGCGATCATCGATATTATTTTGCGCGATGAAATCGGGCATGTGGCGATCGGTAATTATTGGTTTCGTTGGTTGTGCGTCGAGCGCAAGCGTGACCCGATCGCAACCTATGCAGAGCTTGCGCAAACGTATCGCGCGCCAAAACTAAAAGGGCCGTTTAATATCGAGGCGCGCTTAGCTGCCGGCTTTGAACCCTCAGAGATTGCCTTGTTATGACCACGACGCAAAATATTTTGTTCATCATGGCAGATCAGTTTCGGGCCGATCACCTTGGCTGCGAGGGCCATCCGTATTTAAAAACTGCCAACCTTGAGGCTTTGGCTAAACGAGGCGTTCGCTTTAGTCGCGCCTTTGTGAACTCGGGCGTCTGCGGGCCTTCGCGCATGAGTTATTACACGGGGCGCTATCCTTCAAGTCATGGCACGACTTGGAACCGAGTCCCCTTATCGATCGGTGAAATCACCTTTGGTGAATATTTAGCGCAAGCGCAGCGCGACTTAATGTTGGCGGGTAAAACGCATGTTATCCCAGACCTGGCTGGACTGAGGCGCCTAGGAATCGAAGGCGATTCTGAGCTTGGTTTTTTGCTTGAACGCGGAGGGTTTCGAGAGCTTGATCGTTACGACGGCCATCATCCACCGGGTTTCGAAAGCGGTTATCCGGCATATTTAAAACGCCACGGTTACGTCTCTGACGACCCCTGGACAGACTTTGTGATTTCGGGGCAGTTGCCAGATGGGCAGATCGTAAGCGGCTGGAATATGCGCAACACGTATCTGCCTGCGCGGGTAGCCGAGCCGCATTCTGAAACGGCGTACATGACAGACCAAGCGCTTAAATTTATGCGCGAGCAAGGCGGCAAGCCTTGGGTGTTGCATCTGAGTTACGTTAAGCCCCATTGGCCATACATGGCCCCCGCGCCGTATCACAACAGATACACCGCTGAGCAGTGCTTGCCCGTCGTGCGCAGTGAGCACGAACGACAGGATGCTCACCCAGTTGTGGCGGCTTACCGCCAGCACGAAGAAAGTCAAAACTTCAGTCGTGACGAATGTATCCGCACGGTGCGCCCCGCTTATCAAGGCCTGATTCACCAGTTAGACGATCATCTTGGCCGACTCTTTGATTACATGGAGGGCGCCAGCTTGATGAAGAACACGCTGATTGTCTTCACGTCAGATCACGGCGATTTGTTGGGCGATCATTGGCTGGGCGAAAAAGAATTGTTTTATGACGCCGTGCAGCGCGTGCCGTGTATTGTGATGGATCCCGATGCGCGTGCAAATGTGACGCGTGGCACGGTCGATGCGCGGTTTGTTGAAGCGGTTGATATGGTGCCGACCTTTCTTGAGGCGCTTGGTGTGGCGGGTGCGCCAGAGCGGCTTGAGGGGCATAGCTTGTTGCCGTTGTTGCGCGGCAAGGCCACACCTTGGCGAGAGGCTGTTTTCTCTGAACTGGACTACAGTTTTAGGCAGGCGCGCTTGCTGCTGAATAAAACGCCGCAACAAGCACGTGCTTATTCCCTTCGTACGACTCGCTGGCGCTATGTGTATTGGCTTGACGAGCCCGAACAGTTGTTTGATTTAGAAAATGATCCGAATGAGCTCATTGACTTGGGCCGCGAAGCGCTGCACGTCACGACGCGCGAAGCCTTGCGCACGCAATTGCTCGATTCACTGGCTCGACGCAAGCGCCGCGTGACGATGTCTGACGAAGCTGTTGAGCGCGGCACCCACGCGCACAAGCGGGCCGGCGTTTTTTTTGGACAATGGTGACGTTGGGTAAGTGAAGGTCACGGGGCCGAACCTGAGCGTCTGACAGGCTAAGATTGCAAGCCGTACCAAGTCATGATGATCACCTTCACGCTGTACTGTCAGGGATCCAAAGCAGTCAAAAATAAACGAGTCAGACGGTAATGTTAAGGGCTTGCTACAAACAGAGTCGCGCCTCTCTGCGGTAAATATATTTGTGCAACGTGGGGCTCAGCCCACAACTTAATCGCGAAAAGAGGTCGGCGCTGCGGGTTCTAGCCGCTGCAGCATCGCCGTCCATTCGCGCGCATACGAGTCGGGCATGCCGGGTCGCCGGTTGGCATCGCCAGCCTCATATTGTTTAGCGGTCAGTTCGCAGACGTCTGCAGACAGTGGATAGGTCGTTTGCCCCGATCCTTGTATTGCCATTTGCACACTGCAGGCACGTTCAAGGTTTAGCATCAAAATGCAGGCCTCGGATACGCTACGGCCGACGGTTAACAGGCCATGATTGCGCAACACTAAGGCGCGCAAACTTGGCCCTAAACTTGCGATCAGGCGTGCGCGTTCGTCGTGGTTAAGCGCGATGCCTTCATAATCGTGATACGCCACACGGTTATAGAATTGCAGTGCCCATTGGTTGACGGGTTGCAGGCCTGCTGCCAAAGACGATACGGCGACTCCGGCGACCGTATGAGTGTGAAGCACGCAGGTGGCATCATGGCGTGCAGAATGTATCGCGCTATGGATCGTGAAGCCGGCTGGGTTCACACCGTAGTCTGCGTTAGGTTGGTCAACGATTTCGCCAGCCAGATTAATTTTAATTAGCGAAGACGCTGTAATGTCACGAAACAGTACGCCGTAGGGATTGATCAAAAACTGATCTTTTGTCCCGGGGACGCGCGCGGAGATGTGGGTATAAATACTATCGTCTAGCCCAAAATAGGCCATGAGCCTGTAAGCGGCAGCAAGATCGGTACGAACCGCATATTCTTCGGCTGAATAAGCCGGCTTGAGAGCAGAAACCATTTGCAATGACATACCGTACCCCTGACATAAGTTCACTGATTGAGGTCCACCGCATGAGCTTCAAGCGACTTGAAATAATTGTATCTGAGTGACGGCAGAATGTGACAATTTAAATTGGCAGCGGTTTTTGGGTGTTGTGTCGCTTAAGCGCTATTGTTCTTGCGTTTTAAAGTCGTTGCGCTCCATGAGCCAAGACACCACAAAGCCAGCAACCAAGCCCCAAAACGCCGAGCCGATATTGAAAAGGCTGACATCGGCGACGGTGACAAGCAGGCTGACGAGTGCGCCTAAGGTAAATTTTCCCGAACCAAACGACGTGATGAAGGCGCTTTGCAACGCGCGTAGCATGGCAAGCCCAGCCAGCACCATGATGAAAGCTTTGGGAGTTGCCAGAGTCAGGTTGGTAAAGGTTGGTGCGAGGATGCCGAATATAAGAGCAAGGCAACCGAAGGCCAGGCCGCCCGTGTAGTGGCGGGTTTTGTCGCCAGACGAGCTGATCAGGGCATTTGTCGGGCCGGTGAGGCAAGAGCTCACAGCACCGAAGGCTGCGCTGAGTGCAGAACCAATGCCGCAAGCAACCGCAATCATCGTGATGGGGGGCTCATGCCCTGCCGTCTTAAGCACCGCGACACCTTGGCCATTTTGTACGACTAAAACCGTGATGGTTAAAGGAACGACAAGCTCTAACATCGCCGCCCACGACCAGCTTGGTGTTTGTATGATGGGGCGAGCCACACCAAGCGCACCTAAGTCGCCAAGGTCGAGACGACCCAGCATTGCGATCACGATTGCACCCACTAACAACGCGGCAATCACTGGTGGCAACCGTCGCCCGAGTGCAGGGATAGCGGAGCACAAGAAAAACACAATCACCATGGGGGCGGCGATCGCGGCATCGCGATCGAGCGCGAGTATGACATCTAAGCCAAAGTGAAGAAACACACCTGCGACCATGCCCATGACGATCGGCATAGGTAACGCAGACATGAGGCGTTTAACGAAACCACTGAGCCCAAGCAGCAGGATGAGTAGACTGGTGGCGTAAAACGCACTAATCACGGCAGAAAAAGGTAAGTGCTGCAGCGCGGGGCCCACTAAAACAGTACCCGGAATTGTCCAGCCGAAGGCGAGTGGCATTTGATAGCGCCAGCTCATGACAAGAGAGAGCAGCCCATTCACAACAAAAACACCAAACACCCACGAAGCAAGTTCAGCCGACGTAAGCCCCCCTCGCGTACCGACTGAAAGAATTACAGCAAAGGGACCAGTAGCCGCAAAAATAAAACCAATCAGCCCATTCGCGAGAATGGTGGTGGTCAGATCAGCGAAGACTTTTTGTAGGCGTGCTGGCGGCGCAGTCGGCCGTTCAATGTTAGAAAGCAAAACGTGTTCCTGTGAAGGTGCCTGACGGTGTTAGGCGACGCGATCTCGGATCACTTGAGGGACAGGCACACTGTTTTTAAAAGACGGCCGCATTTCGAGCCGATCCGAGTAGGCAGCTAAGTTGGGATATTGTTCGCGCCAGGGTTTGTTAGGCCAGCGCACCGTCAGATAGCGCAAGAGGGTTCCGGTCGCAATGTCAGCCAAGCTAAAGGTGTTGGCGTGACAAAACTCTTTGGTGCCAATCGACTCCGATAGATATCTTAAGGCACCGTCTAACTTGCGCTGCTGCCGGTCAAACCAGGGCTGACTTTGTTTGTCTTTATCTCGCGCAATTTCAAAAAACATCAGAACAAGCGCGTCGCAGGCACCATCGACAATGACCTCATAACGCTTGACCGCCAAGAGCCCATCGACATCTTTTGGAAAAAGAGGCGGATTTGGGTGTTTGTGTTCGATCCACTCATTGATGTAGCGCGATTCAAACACGCTTGAGCCATCCTCGCAGATCAAGACGGGTAACTTTTCAAGCGGATTGTAAAGAGGTGTTTGTGTGTCGGTGTTCCAGGGAACCTCAGTGATGAGCTCGAACGGAATCCCTTTTTCTGCAAGTTGAATTCTGACTTTGCGTGCGTAAGGGCTTGGCGTGGCGCTGATGAGCTTGTACATTTTTCAAGTCACTCAATTAGAACGATGATGGCTTAGCTTGCTTTAATATGTCGATTCAAGCCACTCAGGACAGCATTGAAAGACGCCGTAACGATATCGCGGTCAATGCCAACGCCAAAGCCAGTTGCACCCTCTTCGATACGCGCTTCAACATAACACGCAGCGCGAGTATCTGTACCGGTGCCAATCGCGTGCTCGTGATAATCCACGATGCGAACAGCGACGCCTAAGCAATCCACAAAAGCAGAAATTGCCCCATCGCCCGTTCCTTTCAGTACGCGGCGTACACCGTCAACTTCGAATTCGGCTTCGATCGTAAAGTGCTTACCTTCGGGCGCACTGGGGTCGCCGGTGATGCTGTGCTTGATGAGCTTCCAGGGTTTGGTTTGGGTCAGATACTCTGTGTTAAAAATCGTGTAGACGGCTTCAGCCGTGACCTCGCGACCGGTTTCATCCGTGACGCGTTGAATCGCGCGACTGAATTCAATTTGTAAGCGTCGCGGTAAGGCTAAGCCATGTTCTTGTTCAAGCAGGTAAGACACCCCGCCTTTACCAGATTGGCTGTTAACCCGAATGACGGCATCGTAGCTGCGACCCAAATCGGCTGGGTCAATCGGTAAGTAGGGGACTTCCCAGATGGCATCGGCTTTTTGCACCGAAAAACCTTTTTTGATCGCATCTTGATGCGAACCCGAAAAGGCCGTGAACACTAAATCACCGGCGTAGGGGTGTCGAGGGTGCACGGGCAATTGATTACAAAACTCAACACAGCGACGCACTTCGTCGATATCTGAAAAATCCAGGCCAGGATGAATGCCTTGGGTGTAGAGGTTCAAGGCCAGTGTGACCAAATCAACGTTGCCGGTGCGTTCGCCGTTACCAAACAGGCAACCTTCGACGCGATCGGCCCCAGCCATCAAGCCAAGCTCGGCGGCAGCCACCGCGGTGCCGCGGTCGTTGTGTGGGTGCAAACTGAGAATGATTGAATCACGCTTGTGTAGATTGTTATGCATGTATTCGATTTGATCGGCATACATGTTGGGTGTGGTGGCCTCAATGGTGGCGGGCAAGTTATAGATAATTTTTTTCTGGGGTGTCGGCTTATACAGGGCGGTCACCGCGTTGCAAACTTCAAGCGCGAAGTCGGGTTCAGTCGTGCTGAAGACCTCAGGGGAATATTCGTACAGCCAGTGCGTTTGTGGGTGCTTGGCCATGCAGTCCATCACGCACTGCGTGCCTTCGACGGCAACTTGTTTAACCTCTTGGCGGTTCATGTTGAAGACGATGCGGCGAAACCCCGGTGCGCAAGCGTTATAAAGGTGAATCATGGCGCGCTTGGCGCCTGCGGCGGATTCGACCGTGCGCTCAATTAGCTCTGGACGGGCCTGCGTTAAAGCGATGATGGTGACATCGTCTGGGATCAGTTTGTCGTCGACCAGTTTGCGTACAAAGTCAAAGTCGGTTTGTGAGGCCGATGGAAATCCGACCTCGATCTCTTTGAAGCCGACTTTGACCAGCATTTCAAAAAAGCGCAGCTTGCGCTCAACGCTCATGGGCTCGATCAGCGACTGATTGCCGTCACGCAAATCGGTGCTCATCCAGACCGGTGGACGGGTGATCTTTTTAGTGGGCCAGGTGCGCTCTGAAAAATCGCGTTCGAAGGGCTTGAACGGAATGTATTTGGTGGCTGGATTCGAAAGCATGATTCACCTTAAGACTATTTAGACGGGGCCACGACGTATTCACTCTGTGTGCGCCGACGGCGCTTACGCGCCAGTGTTTGGATCAAAACTAAAACTTTGTGAGGAAAATGAACTGCGGGGTGGCGGTTGGTTGCCGGACTGCCACGGGCACTAGGCCCGGCAACCGATCGCTAGTAGTAGTGATAGCAGCCCAAGAGTTGAAGCGTTGTTGCCAGACACGACGTTACCGCGGCCCAAAAGGGTCGGGCAGTGTGCAAGTGGGCAGGCGAGGCCTGTGGCAAGAACTTTCATAGCCTCTAGTCGAACATAAATTGACCTGAAACGCAAGCGCACAGGCCAGAGAGGGCCGCGAGCGAGCCTAGGCGAGCAGGGTGGGCTCTCGGTGCCCGGCATCGTCGGCTGGGGGCAGGACCCCCCCGCGCGCGGGCGTGTCGGGGGTGCTTAGCGGCCGAGTCAGCAACGCGCTGGCAAGCTCTGCCTGTTGCGCCCGGGCTAGGGCAAGTTTGCGCGCCCGCCCACTGCTAATCTGGGCGAGAGTTGTTTGCAAAATCCCCATGGTGATGGGTTGTGACTGATCTTTCCAGGCCCAGTTCAATACGTCTAAACCCTCTGGGCTCAGGCGGGCGCAGAGCTTACGTACGTCGTTTAAGGGCACCAATGCGGCACGGCCACGTTTCAGGCTACCGCGTAAGTAGCTCAGTAAAAAATTGAAGGTGAGCAAGACCAAAACAAAGATAACAAACCACCAAAAGTATGTTTGATACTGCATCACAAAATCGATGACCGTTTTGCCAAGGATGTCAGATAGACCTGAAAGTTTGATTGCAAACTCAAGCCAGCCTTTGCCAGACAGCAAGATGCGCTGAGCAAAATAAACCACTAGAGCAATAGTCGCTAAAATAACGGTGAGTCGCGTTAACAAACGCGCAAGCGCTAGCCGCAGCAGGATGCTGCCCAATAAAGTGGGGTCTTTTCGAAGATTTGCGGTGCTAGGTCGATTCATCATGCAAAATATTGTACCTATGAGTCGCAATTTTCTCGAACTTCGTCAGGGTCAGCAACTCACACTGACTCCCGCGCTGCAACAGTCGATCAAGCTGTTGCAGCTTTCGACGCTGGATCTCGAGGCCGAAGTGGCGCGGGCGCTGGCTGAAAACCCCCTGCTAGAGCAAGAAAGCACGCCACTCTACGAGACGGGCGGTGGTTCAGCAAGCCTGCGCGTGGGGCAAGACCGCGCAGAATTTGCTCCCGAACAAAATGCCACAGAGCGTGGTCAGGATGCAACACCTGAGGTCAATATTGATTACGCACCCGCCTCAGAGCGTGAGCACGAGCGCGAGAAAACCGACTTTTCGTCAGAATCACGCGGCTCGCGCGATGATGACTTTAGTGACCGGCCCGAGGCTGCTCGCGAGAGTAACTTGCGAGAATATTTACTTGAGCAGTTAGGCACTACCCGCTTGAGTCAGCGCGACGCGGCGCTAGTTGAGTTGCTGATTGAAGAGCTCAACGATGACGGGTTACTGGCGTCGCCGCTTGACGAGATCGTCAGCTGGATGAACCCAGCTCTCGGACTCGAAGAGGACGATTTTCGTTGCGCCTTAAAGATGCTGCAATCTTTTGACCCCCCTGGGGTGGGCGCGCGTCATCTTGGCGAGTGTTTGGATCTACAACTTCAGTTTGCTGACCTCGAGCGGCTGACGGCAGCAAAAGACCCAAACGTGCTCGCCTTGGCCCGCACGATTTGCCAGCAGCACTTAGACATTTTGGCCAGCGGAAATATGTTGAAGCTGCGAGAGGTGTTGCGCTGCGAACCAGAGTTGCTTCAAGGCGCGCACGCGCTGATCGTTAAACTAAATCCAAGACCCGCAAGCGCTTGGAACATCCCGGCAGCAGATTTTGCTGTACCCGACGTGATCGTGCGAAAAACAAAAAAGGGTTGGGTGGTGGCGCTCAACGAGGCCGTCATGCCAAAGTTGCGTGTAAATGCGCTGTATGCCGAAGCCTTGGGCAGCCCACGCAGTGGTGCGCACACGGCCTTACATGGTCAATTGCAAGAAGCGCGTTGGATGATTCGCAACGTGGCCCAGCGCTTCGAGACGATTTTGAAAGTTGCGCAGGTGATCGTGGCGCATCAACAAGCTTTCTTTTCAAAAGGTTGGGGGGCGGTGCGGCCGCTCACGCTTAAAGACATTGCGGGCGAGATCGGCATGCACGAGTCGACGATCTCACGGGCCACGACGCAAAAATTTATGCTGACGCCTTACGGCACGCTAGAGCTCAAGCGATTCTTCAGCACGGGGTTGGTCACAGAGGGCAAAGAAGCCACTTCGGCGACCGCGGTGCAAACGCGCATTCAGGTGTTGATCACTGCAGAGGATCAAAAAAAGCCGCTATCTGACAGTCAACTAGTGGGTCTGCTGGATCAAGATGGGATCACCATCGCGCGACGTACGGTAGCCAAGTATCGAGAGCTGTTACGCATACCGACGGCGCCTTTGCGCAAGTCACAGGCAGGCGCACGTTAGCCCGCGGTTGTTAGATCGCTTGGTCGTGCAGGGCACTCTGCAGTTTTGCCCCAAGCCTCACTTCGTGTGCAATATTTGTTGCGTGCATTTTGTAAGCAGGTTGGCCGTTGAAAATATCCAACATTTGCGCACTGTTCGAGTTCTTTCTTTAATGCTTGCTGCCACGTGATGACCGTCACGGAGATGCCCGGCGGAACGGGTGGTGCAACCGGACGCTGTGCTGGGTTTGACGCGATAGCGCTTAACGCGGTCTGGCGCTCGCTGGTTAGCTCAGACGAAGCTCTGCGTGAGGGGCCGTCGGCTGCCAAACGCCTAGCATCGGCGGTTTCTGACCCCTCGGTTGCCGCGTCGTCGTCATCTCCTGCAATCTTTGTGGTATTGGGATCGATTTCAAAATCTTCAGCGGTGACGGGTTCAATGGCCCACTCTACAGGAACGGGTTCGCGAGGCACGCCTAGTGTGCCGTCCATCCGTGGCTGGGGAGGCTGAGCAGTGATCGGACGGCCGTTGGCATCAAGCGCGAGCGCTTTGTAGTCTTTGTCTGCCACCGAGGCGAGGGTGTCAGGCGCACGAGTGACCAGCCAATTGCCCAGTTGCACACCGCCTTGCCAAGAGGCAACCACGGCAAGCATTAAAAAGACAATTAAGACACGCCAAGACATAAGGGATCTCTGAGGGGCGGGATTAAACTTTATCGGCAAACACTTGGCCGCCATGCTCGCGCATAGCGTGAAAACGAATCGCCGGGTAACGCTCTTCGGCGACACGCAATTGTGCTGTCGAACTGACTAAAAACGCGGGCGCCTCAACGACATCATAGGCGATGTTTGAGACGTTGGCATCGATGAATTTACGCAACTCTTTGGGGTCTTCGGCGGTGACCCAGCGTGCCATGTTGTAGCGTGAAGGCATCAGCCGCGCTTCGGCGCCGTACTCGGCTTGCAGGCGATGGGCGACGACCTCAAACTGCAATTGACCGACAGCACCCAGCAGCAGCGCGCCGCCCGCGACTAAAGGTCTGAACACTTGAATCGCGCCCTCTTCGCCTAGCTGTAGTAGACCGGTACGCAGTTGCTTCGTACGCAAGGGATCTTTGGTTTCAACCGCTTGGAAGAGCTCGGGGGCAAAAAAAGGCAGGCCCGTAAAATGCAAAGCTTCGCCTTCAGTGAGCACGTCGCCCAAGTGCAAAATGCCGTGGTTAGGGATGCCGATCACATCGCCCGCGTAGGCCTCGTCAACGAGTTCGCGGCGTTGCGATAAAAAAGACACCACGTTATTGGGGCGAATCTCTTTGTTGTTGCGCGATACTTTGAGGCGCATGCCGCGATCGAACTTACCTGAGCTGACGCGCACAAACGCGACGCGATCGCGATGAGCTGGGTCCATATTGGCCTGTACTTTAAAGACCACGCCGGTGAACTTGGGTTCTTCAGGGTGCACCACACGTTCGAGCGCTTGGCGCGAGCCGGGCGGTGGTGCTTGATCCACCAAGGCATCGAGCACCTCTTGCACGCCAAAATTGTTAATCGCCGAACCAAAAAAAACGGGGGTTTGCTTACCGGCTAAAAAAGCTGCCGGGTCAAAAACAGGGGCTGCGGCCTGAATGAGTTCAATCTCGCCTTTGGCTTGATCAAAAGAGCTACCAAAGCGCTTAGCGATTTCTGGGTTGTCGAGCCCATCGATAAAGTCATCGTCCGTATCGTTACGACGCTCTTGCCCGGACTTAAACAAACGCATGCGATCGCGCTGGATATCGAACACGCCGCCGAAGGCCTTGCCCATACCGACTGGCCACGAAAACGGCACGGCATCCATGCCGATGTGTTGTTCAATTTCAGATAACAGCTCAAGTGGCTCGCGGACTTCGCGATCCATCTTGTTGATGAAGGTGATGATCGGTGTATTGCGGGCACGGCAGACTTGCAATAGGCGAATCGTTTGTGGCTCGACGCCGTTGGCTGCATCAATCACCATTAAGGCCGCGTCAACCGCGGTCAGGACACGATAGGTATCTTCAGAAAAATCTTGGTGGCCGGGTGTGTCGAGCAGGTTGATCACGCAATCGCGGTATTCCATCTGCATGACCGACGAGGCGACCGAGATGCCGCGTTGTTTTTCGATCTCCATCCAGTCTGACGACGCGTGACGCGAAGCCTTGCGCGCCTTGACGCTACCGGCGATCTGGATCGCACCCGCAAAAAGCAGCAGCTTTTCGGTGAGCGTCGTTTTGCCGGCATCAGGGTGAGAAATGATGGCGAACGTTCGGCGTCGCGCGACTTCTGTTTGAATACTCATGGTGGCGGATTTTACAGGCTGGCGCAGCCAGCCTGTATGCGTGCAAATTACTTGTTAAAGAGAGCCGGACGACGTGGTCGGCTGGCTGGATCGCCGCTGGCGCTGCGGGTTGCGGAGCCGCTTGGTGCGCCGGTACGCGACCCCGTCCGTGCGCCGGCACCCGTGCCTGTGCCGGTTCTGACCGCGCCACCTGCGCTGTGGGGAGCACGCGCACCCGCGGCTGGGGCGTCACGACGTGGTGCCGAGCGATTATCGCCCTGCGAATCACGACGTGGTGCGCTGCTTGGGCCTTGGCCTGAGCGCGCGGGGCGTGCCCCGGTACCCGTGCCACTCGGGCGTGCTGAGCGTTGCTGCGGGCGACGTTGACCATCGCGCCGGCCTTCGGAACGGGCCTCATCATCGGCACCATGCGGTGACGGGGGCGAGGCGGTCCAGCCGGTTGGTGCAGGCAACTGAGGAATCGTCTTTTTGATGACGCGCTCGATCGCCTTGAGGTATTTGATTTCGCTTGAG
>CAMCZQ010000030.1 GCA_945887835.1 Bordetella parapertussis
ATCGAAATAAAAAAATCCGCTGTAGCCCCAGGGTGCGATTCCCCATAAAAAGAGAATGAGCAACAGTGCGACGAATGCAGTTTGATTTGTAAGACGGTCATCTTTGGTGTTGAGTATGCTGGCGATAAAAAACTTCAATGCGTGGATGAATAAGCAGAAATTTAAGATACCAAAGAGTATCAGAGCATCTACAGAGGTCAGATGCAATAGCGCCGCGGCGCCTGCGACTAAGTAAGCATACGGTGAGATAAAAACGTGGGGCGCATCGATTGGTAGCAGCGGATGGTCTGGCCGAAATGGATTTCGGAGTAACTCATGGACGACAGCGCTGTGTTCCCAGAAGTCACCGAATAGTGCGCCAAATGTCGCATCTACGACAACTTTGTATAGCAACAATAGCGCGAGTAGCTGGTATTGATAGCGTAGCAAGAACCTACCAAAGTCGGATATATGTGCTTGCATTAGGCGATGCGAGTGAAGCGCTTAAGCAGACTATGCAAAGATATTAAGACACAAATATAAAGAAAAAATGAACTTCGGTATGCCATGCGCATTTGCTCCCAGCCGTTCGCCAGATGAGCGATAGAGAGGCCAAAGTAATAAATGAGCGTTAAGACAAAAAACGGTTTAAATAATTTGTGCTTGATTAAAAGCGCGAGCGTCAAAATAGGGGCGAATAAAGTGATCAGCAGCAAGGGCAGCTCGTAATACTTTTTGAAAGTGATTAATTGTTCTATTGCTTTGCTTAAAAGGCCCCAATGTGAAGGAGAAAATCCGGCGCCACGGTACTCAAGTGATAGCGACGACTCATTGCTACGGATGGTTTCGGCGACTCTTGATAGATAGGCGAGAAATTCACCTGGCTCTTGGGCTTTAGCTAGGATCAAACGTAAGTTTTCATTGCAATGCGCAGCAAAATCTAAATTGTTTGTGTTAACGCGGTCACCCTCGGTAAACTTCGCTGCACCTAAAATGTTTGGTGCCCCCGGGATTTCACGAGGCGTGTATTCAAATCCTGTTCCGGCGTGCATGAACTTTTGATGTAGATTGCAACCGGCCCAAGTAGAAAGTGATGGAGATCCGGCAAGATACAAATTTTTGAATAAAAAGACGGCCGGTATCGCCAATAAGATGCCCACAATCACGATAGTGCGTCTCAGATTACACTTGCGAAAGATAAGAAACCATGCCAGAGCGAATACGCAGTAGATCATTGCTGGGTGAAAGGAGCCATGTGTTAACGTTAATCCGACTAACCCCACAGTGGCCAATAGAAATGTAAGCGCAGATGGGGTAATCACGAGTCCCAGGATGACGCAATTTGTAAAAAACATAGTAAAGGCTGGTTCATAGAACCAAGTGTGATAAAGCCAGAAGGCTGGAAATAAGACAAATATCCAGCTAGTGGCGAGATTTAACTTGAGCGCGCTAGTGATCCTGTTAATGAGTATGAGGTTCGCTAACAGAATGATCAGCATGATCACCTGAATGCTACCTTCTAGTGCGCCGCGCCCCCCGAGCTGAATAATGAAAACGAGAATTGCGTTCAAAAGAGGTGGCTGTTGATGGAGGTAGTATAGAGAACGCCACCCGTGTTGTTCAATCACGGAGGGAGGCAGATACTGCCATAGCGCCTGAATCGTACCCTCGAAGCTCGGGGATAGACGCAACATCGCACCAAGCGCCAAGATGACCAATAGCTGGGCGACTGGTTGCCATACCCAATGATGCCGCAGTGAGTTCACGATTCCTTGTATATTTCCCATGCTGCGCATTGTATTGAGGACTGCAAAATGTTAATCGGACCAGAAGTCAGACAGAATAAGGCCGTGCTGTTTATCTCAGCACTAATTGTAGTTGGGTTATTGGCTTATTCGGCGATTGTGGTTTTCGAGATTGGTTTTTTTCAGTCTTTACCTTATTGGTTTATTGTCCCGCACAAGACCCCAGTCAATTACATTTTTGTTGTTGTCGCGCTATTATTTTTGCTGATGGCCATCGCCTTTTTTCACCTTTCACGTGCCAAGGTGATTAATTTACTATTCATTTTTATGGCAGGAGTTGCAATTCAGTTTTCGTTCGGACTGGCAAAGGGAGGAGTCGACTCAATCAGTAGTCGCATGATTCATACAGGACATGCGCAATTTATGCGGATGGCATTAAAAATAGACAACATCGCTGATTTTATTCGAGACTACGAAAAATTAGTAAAAGAGAATAAGCTGGGATTTTTTGCCCCGTCGAAACCGCCTGGAACTGCAATTGTTTATGTGCTAACTGACCGGGTAGCGAACTTTTTTAATAAGAACGACAAGCAGGCTGAGCCTACGATCGCCGAAAAAGAAAGTAAGCTGGTAAGTTTCGCGACATACGGTTGGACAGTGTTTTCGTGCCTGCCTATCTTTTTGATATATCTGTTGGGCCGAAGATTGTTTGATTCGAAGACGGCCATGTTTGCCGCATTGCTCTATGCAACCGTTCCGTCAGTTGCGCTGATTAATCTACATACAGACCAGACGTTTTATCCATTCATGACAGTATTAACTGTCTTTTTAATGGTGAAAGCTAAGCAGGAACATAACCTATGGCTAGGAGCACTAACAGGCATTATATTTTTTCTAACATCGTTTCTGTCGTTTGGCTTATTAGTTACAGCCATATTATTTATTTGGATAATTTTTATTCATAATATTTCACGACAGTCGATTATTTTAAGCGGAGCTGTTGGGCTAGGAATATTATTGACAGGATTGGTATTCTATTGGAGTTTTCAATATAACCATATTGAGCGATATTTAAGTGCAACGACGTATCATGTCAGTGTTAAAGGCTGGGATAATACGGCAGGAACGCTCTTTTTTGCAGCTGGAACTAACTTAATTGAATATTGCCTTTGGATTGGTTTGCCATTAGCGATATTGGCGATCTATGCCTTTAAGAATATCTCAATATTGAAATCGACTGACTATGGGCCATTAAATGCGGTTTTGACATCGCTTTTTCTCATCATCATCGTTTTATTATTTTTTGGGAAAACTAAAGCAGAAACGGCACGATTATGGATGTTTATGACCCCATTTATGTGTTTATTTGCAGCTCAAGCGGTTAAAGATCTAGCTCGCTCCGACCGTGTGTTTATGGTCTTTTCGAGTTTTGTGCTTGTGGCACAGTTTTTGGCGACCTACTTGCTCCTGCGATATCAAGACTTTCTCTAAGGCGCCCGTTGGGTCAACTTGGTCGTTACAATCTTGAATAATGATATTTAATGGATGAATCGAGCGTGACTGTTTCTCAAGCGTACAAAGACAAGACCATTTTGATTACTGGTGGCGCTGGCGCAATCGGTAGTAATTTATCGCGCGCCTTGGCGGAGGCAGGTGCTGCCAAAGTGGTCATTCTGGATGACTTGTCGGCATCGTATGAATGGAGCATTCCGAATCTGCCCAATGTCTTATTCGTGAAAGGCAGCATCACGAACGATATTGATTTAAAAAGGGTTTTTCATGAAAAACCTGACTATATTTTTCACTTGGCAGCTTTTTTTGCTAATCAAAATTCGGTCGATTTTCCAGAGAAAGATTTATTGGTGAGTCAGTTGGGCACCGTTAAGATGCTTGAGTACGCGGTGCTGCAAGGTGGTTTAAAGCGGTTCGTCTACGCTGGTTCTGGTTGTGCGATTTATGGCGCTCAAGCGCCGTTGCCTTTGAAAGAAGAGTTCATGTCGATGCATTTGACGACTCCTTACCAAATTTCAAAGATGGCCGGTGAGTTGTATTGCAATTTCTATTGGCACCATTATGGTTTGCCGGTTGTAAAGACTCGGTTTTTCAATTCTTATGGGCCTGGTGAAGTACCCGGGCAATATCGTAATGTCATTCCAAATTTTATTTATTGGGCGATGAAAGGCCAGCCTTTGCCCATCACGGGCGACGGCAAAATGACGCGTGATTTTACGTATGTTGAAGACATCGTCGATGCGTTGTTACGCGCCGGTACCGTCGAGGCTGCGATTGGAGCAGAAATGAATATTGCCTCTGCGCGCGAAATTGAAATCGTACAAATGGCTGAACTCGTGAATGAATTGACGGGTAATAAAGCCGGGCTCTTGTATACAGACCGTCGCAAGTGGGATACCAAGTCTCGGTTGTTGGCGAGCGTTGATCGCGCAAAAGAATTGCTTGGGTATGATCCTAAAACGACTTTTGAAGACGGGTTACGCACGACTATTCAGTGGTTCAAAGATAACTGGGACAATATTTCGCGCGACGCAGAGTTTCCGCCCGGCATGTCGTCTGCTGTTAAAAACTATGTGCTGCGCCAAGGGTCTGATCGCGGATGAAGCAAGTCATCCAAAGTTATAAGACGGGTGAGGTCAGCCTGCGTGAAGTCGCGGTGCCGCAGTGCGGCTCTAAACGCATTTTGGTTCGCACCAGACATTCACTCATTAGCTTAGGCACAGAGCGCGCAACGATTGAGCTTGGTCGTAAATCTTTGTTAGGTAAGGCAGCCTCAAGGCCAGATTTAGTGCGCCGTGCCTGGGACAAGGCAAAAAAAGAAGGCTTGTTAAAAACGTGGCAAGAGGCGATGGGGCGTTTAGATACGCCAACTCCGCTAGGCTATAGCAGTTCCGGGGTGGTTGAGCAGTGCGGTCTCGCCGCCACCGAGTTTTCGCCCGGCGATAGGGTGGCATGCGTCGGTCAAGGATTTGCCTCGCACGCTGAGTTTGTATCGATCCCCGTTAACTTAGCGACGCGCATACCCGATGCGGTGTCAGATGAAGAAGCCGCTTTCGGCATGCTTGGGATCATCGCTTTACATGGCATTCGAAGCGCTAATCTGACCTTCGGTTCGCGCGTCGTAGTCATGGGTTTAGGTTTGTTGGGGTTGTTAACCATACAAATGTTGCGCGCCTATGGTTGTGACGTGATTGCGATCGACCCGGCCGCTGACAAAATTGCAATAGCCAAGCGGCTTGGTTTCACGAATCTTACACAAGATACCGAAGATCTTGAAAGAATTTGCCACGCCCAGACGGTGGGCTTTGGTGCGGATGCGGTGATTATTACTGCTGCAAGCAAAGAACGTAGTTTGGTGGATCAGGCGATTCAGCTCTGCCGTGTGAAGGGTCGGATTGTGGTTGTGGGCACAGCGGACATCCATCCTGACCGCAATGAAATGTGGCAGAAAGAGATCGAACTTGTGGTGTCGCGTGCAGCTGGCCCTGGTTCGCTCGATCCTCTTTATGAGATCGAAGGTGTCGATTTGCCAATCAGCGATGTACGTTGGACACAAAAGCGAAATCTTCAAGAGTTTTTGAGGTTACTTGCAGATAAGAGTGTTGACGTCAACTTGCTTGTGACACATCGATTCAGTATTGAGGACGCGCAAGACGTTTATGCACAGTTTGTCGCAGGTAAGCTTGAACAGCCGATCGGTGTCCTTCTGCGTTATCCTGACTCGGCCAAGGTTGAGCGCAGCATTGCCTTGTCAGCCGAGCGGCCACCGACACTCAAGAGCGGAAAACTTTCTATTGGCGTGATCGGTGCAGGGTTGTTCGGTAAAGCCTTGCTGCTGCCAGCTTTGCAGCGACAATCTGGCGTTATTTTGCATACCCTTGCGACGGGCTCGGGCGTGAGCGCCGAGCATAGCGCCAAAAAATTTGGATTTTTGACTCAATCGACGGCCTCGGATGACTTATGGAATAAGCCTGAGTTAGATGCCATCGTAGGACTGACCCCGCATAGCCAACATGCGAGGTTAGTAAGCGCCGCAATCGACTCAGGTAAAGCACTGTTTTTAGAAAAGCCACTTTGTATCTTGCCTGAAGAATTGAGTCAGCTGCGAGAGCAAGCTGCTTCAGCCGCGACGTTGCCGATCATTTTTGTCGGACACAATCGGCGCTATTCGCCTCATGCGACTCAGATAAAGAAATGGTTGCAAACTCGTCAAGGCCCTTTAGTGCTTCAGATGCGGATCAATACGGGCTTTATCCCGTCAACGCACTGGGTACACTCAGATGACGAAGGCCGCAGTCGTGTCGTTGGCGAAATGTCTCACTTCATCGACTTTATGCAATGTTTGGTGGACGAGCAAATCGTGCGTGTTTCGGCCGAACGTGTCTCTGCAGACAATCGCAGCGTAGTGAACAACGACAATGTAGTCATGAGTTTCAAATTGGCTGATGGATCAGTTGGCTCGCTAACTTATACGGCTGCCGGAGAAAAGGCTTACTCGCGTGAAACAACTGAAATATTCTTTGATGGCAAAACGATTGTTTCAAGAGATTTTCGCGTGAGCGAGCTGCATCACAATGGCAAAGTTAATACATTTAAAACCGCCTCACAAGAAATGGGTTATGTGCAAGAGCTTGAGACGTTTATTGAATGCGTAGCTGGCAAACTCACTAATTCGGTGTCGTTAAGTCAAAGCATGGCTACGATGGACGTGATCTTTGCAATCGAACAATCTTTGGCGACTGCAACAACAGTGCGACTGAGCGACTTGTGAATATATTGCTTGTCACCGATTCGTATCCGCCAGAAATTCGTTCTGCGTCACATTTGATGCTTGAATTGGCGCAAGAATTACAGGGTCGCGGTCATTCGATTACTGTGATTACAACTTGGCCTGAGTACAACTTGGATCAGTCTCAAATAAAAAAAAGCTTTGATGAGTGTGAAGTTGAAGATGGTATTCGAGTGATTCGAGTTAAAACGCTACCTCACCATAATGTGAATTATCTGGTGCGCGGCTTGTCGCAGTTATTCATGCCCTTACAGTTTTTAAACAAACTGAAGAGGCATAATGTAGAAGTTGACGCGGCGGTGATTTATAGCCCGCCATTGCCTTTAGCCCTAGTTGGCACCTGGCTTACGCGTAAGGGAATCCGTACTCTATTAAACATACAAGACTTATTTCCACAAAACGCGATTGATTTAGGAATTTTGCGTAGCAAGGTACAAATCCGCTTTTTTAAATTCATCGAAAAGTTCAGTTACCGAACAAACGACGTCGTGACGGTTCATTCAGAAGGGAATCGTAAGATGCTGCTAAGCCAGCATCCTGATCTTTCGACAAAACTTCAGTTGTTGCACAACTGGGTCGATCTTGAGCATCACGAAGTGTCAACAGCGAGAATAGACTTTAAACAGCAATGGACAATTGCTCAAAAGCATGTGGCAGTGTTTGCAGGTGTGATGGGGCCATCGCAGTACCTTGATTTGATCTTAGATGTTGCCGAAAAAATGCAAGATCAAACAGATTTACTTTTTCTGTTTGTCGGCGACGGTAAAGAAAAAGAGCGTTTGCAAAATATCGCCCAAACTAAGAAATTAAGTAATGTAAGGTTTGAAGGATTTGTATCGCGCGAGAACTACCCTGATTTATTAAGCGCGTGTAGTATCGGCCTGGTTTGTTTGAGCCCTCAGAATCAGACGCCTGTTGTGCCAGGAAAGATACTCGGGCACATGGCCGCTGGCGTACCTGTATTGGCATTTTTACATCGTGCTAGCGATGCGCACAAATTGATTCAAGAGGCCGAGTGTGGATTCTCGGCATATTCGGATGATCTTGAGGCTTGCGTGCATGCGATGACCGCGTTGATGAAACGAGAGTCAGAGTTTGTTTCGTTGGGTTCAGCAGGCAAGCGGTATGCCGCCGAGTACTTCTCAAAAGTTGCGTGCGTCGACCAATTAGAGTCACTGCTCAAATAGACTGTCATTTAAGGCGTGGATTTTGGTGCTGCTTTTGGGAGAGGTATTGCCAAGTAAGTCAGCCTTTTGATCTCGTGCCGCCCTCGGGTGACATTATCTAAAATTAAGCCACAAGCGAAAGAAAGTAGTGCACATACCATCATCGATGCAGATAAAATCGCGGTCGGAAATCTTGGTACAACCCCAGCGCGTAAATATTCTAGAACGATTGGAATAGAAAGAATAATTGCTAAAGTCGCGATCGAACTAGCAACAATCCCAAAGAAAGAAAAAGGCCGTTCGCTGACATAAAGTCGACCAATTGTTTTCAAAATTTTCCAGCCATCTTTATAGGTGGAAAGTTTACTTTCAGAGCCTTCAGGGCGGGCCCCATATTGGGTTATCACTTCGCCATAAGGCATGCGTAATTCAAGTGCATGCACGGTAAGTTCAGTTTCAATTTCAAAGCCGTGAGATAGCGCAGGAATAGACTTAACGAATCGACGCGTGAACACTCGATAACCCGAAAGCATGTCGGTAAACTGTCCTCCAAATATCTGCATCACGCTCTGAGTTAACAAGCGGTTGCCCCATTGGTGGCCATGACGATAGGCACTTGAGGCAATTTCTGCGGCGGTTTGTCTGCAGCCAACAACCATGTCGAGCTGTTCGTCGATCAGCTTGTCAATTAAAGTGGTCACAGCAGACGCATCGTAGGTTGCATCCCCATCGACCATCACGTAGATGTCGGCATCTACATCGGCAAACATTCGACGTACAACATTACCTTTACCGGGCGAAGGGACGTGCGCCACATGCGCCCCTTCGTGTCGCGCAATAGCGTTTGTGCCATCGGTCGAGTTGTTGTCAAATACGTAGATCGCGAGGGCGGGAAGGGCTTGCTTGAACGCTTGGATGACCTGAGCAATGGTGTTTGCCTCGTTATAACAAGGTACGATTAGAGCGATGTTTAAATCCCTATAACGCATTTAATCTCTCCGCCAAAGAATATCTGAGTGGCATATGCTAACCTTTTGCGTCGACGGGTGCAGAACACGTCAGTCAATCGTTATGCTTAGTCGCCCAACGTAAGTATGAAGCATACTCAAAAATGAATGTTGACACGTTTTATCAAAATCTAAACAGACGAGTTACGTTAGTTTTTGTTGTTCTGCTTTTCATAGGCAGTTCGTGCGTAGCAATTTTTACCCCACCGTTTCAATCCCCTGACGAATTTGAACATATTACTCGCGCTTATTTGCTTGGAAAAGGCGAGATTGTGTTGGGCGCCCCTGTCGGACAGTCATCTGGGGGGCTGATTGATACGGGGTTGATGCGGTATATGGACGCCTTTTCTGGCCTGCCGTTTCACGCTGATAAAAAATTAACAACATCCGACACTGCTGCCGCAAATGCCATCGAATGGTCGGGAGAGCTAGGTTTTCGGCCAGCCTTAGGGATGACCTATTATTTTCCGGGCATTTATGGGGTGCACACGCTAGGGCTCAAAATAGGCGAGTGGCTGAAGGCCTCGGTAGCAGAGTCATACCACTTGACCCGCGTGCTCTTGCTCTTTGTCACTTGTTTAATTTTATATTTTGCATTTTCGCTATATTCACCGCCCGTAATTGTGTTGGCGCTTTTAGTCATACCGATGAGCCTATTTCAATTCGCCTCAGCAAGTTTGGATGGAATTGCGACAGCGTTGGCGATTTTTATGATCTCGGCTTTTTTTAGAATTTTGGATCAGCGAGAATCGCCTAAAGCGGGTCTTTTTGTCTTGCTGATGATTGCTTGGTTGTTAATTGCATCTAGCCGTTTGCAGCTATTTTCACTGATATTGTTGCCTATCGCATTAGGTATTTTGACGCGTAGATATTGGTACATCTTATCGGCGGGTTTTGGCGGGCTATGCATCATAGGTTGGCAATTTTTGATGATGAAGACGGTCGTTGATGGAAGGGTGAATTTAGGAACAACGACTGGAAATATCGTTCTCTACTATTTGCAAAATCCCGTAAAGTTAGTGAGTGTATTAGTCGCGACAGTGTCGGATGGCGAGAGAATGCGCGGTTACTTCAGTTCTTTTTTTGGATTGCTAGGCTGGTTGGATACACCGTTTATTGGTAAAGAATATATTTATTTATTGGCGCTGACTATTCTGATACTGTTGCTATCGCTAAATACTCGTTTCGCCTCGTCAAATAAATTTGTGACTCTCATGCTAGTGACCTGTAGCCTAGGCTCACTAGCCATTGTATTTTTTGCAATGCTCGTGACCTGGACACCCCACCCCGCAAAGCTAATTGATGGTGTTCAAGGGCGATATTTTCTGATCCCCGCAATCTTGTTGGGATATGCACTTTGCGATGGTTGGAATAAATCCCAGAGGCCCAAACAAACAATTGTTTTGATCGTTACGTTATTTCTAGGTGGCTATAGCCTAATTAACACAGCGTTGTTGGTCTTTAATCGCTATTATTCAACTGTTTAAACTAATGGTTCTCAAAAAAACCAAAAAAGTGCGATTAAGTTAGTTGCCGCTATAAAACTCGATCGCCAATCGAAAGGAGCTTGATTGGTTTTGCCAATCAAAAAATAACGATGGCCTCAGATTTTTGTTTGATTTGCCAAACCTCACTAAGCACCAAGCTGCAGTCTTGGCATCGTGTTTGTGAGCAGTGCGGTTACGAAACATCAACTCTTGAACCGCAGATTAACTCTACCGACACTCAATATGTGATTGACGAGGCGGCTCGCGAAGTGGGTCTTCGAGCATTGCGAGAGGATAATTTTAAGTCGCTTTTGAAAGAAATATTAAAGAGTAAACCGACTGGTGGAACATTGCTGGAAGTAGGCTGCGCGCACGGTTGGTTTCTGCGGTTGGCGCAAGCGAGCTTTGACGTGTTAGGTGTTGAGCCTGACGAATATATTTACGAAGCGCGTTTAAAAAATGCGCTACCAGTGCGGCACGGCTACTTTCCAAACGTACTAAATGAAAAGGAAAAATTCGATGTCATTGTTTTTAATGATGTGTTCGAACATATTCCAGATGCAAGTGCTGCACTGAGATCCTGTCGCGAGCATTTAAACACTGACGGCATCTTGGTTATAAATTTGCCTGACAGTGACGGATTTTTTTATCGAGCATCAAAAATTTTGACTCAACTGAAGGCGTCAAATTTTTTTAGTCGGATGTGGCAGGTGGGCTTACCTTCTCCGCATATCCACTATTTCAACCGCCGAGTGATGACTAATTTTTTAGAGCATGGTGGCTTTGATGTGATCCAAGCAGGCCATCTCCACTCAGTCCGTTTGCCTGGATTGTATGCCAGAGTTTCTTATACAAAAACGACACAAAGCCGCTGGCTTACCATCTTAATTTATGTCGGGATAGTGCTGTCCCTACCTATCTTGCGGCTGCTTCCGGGAGACATACTCTATGTGATTGCTACACCAACCAAAAGAATTTAAGTGCCGTTCATTTGAGTTGTTCTAGAGCGGTGACCACACCACCCTCCCGGTGAACCTTCAAAATTGCGTGATTTACATCTTTTGAAACCTGATCAAGCAAGTGATCCGCACTATCAATTAGTTTGTCATCCCCCCGATATATCGCCAAATAATCGTAGCCAGGCAGTAACGAGTTGAGTTTGACGTTGCAGGTCCAAACATCGCCCTCAAAATACTTTGAACCTAAGCTCCAACACCATGACATAGAAGAGATGTACGGCAGCATTGAATAATAGAAAATGACGCGCTCTAGCCCGTTTGAATTTTGAGCAATGAAGTAGACCTTGTCGTCCTTTTTCATTTGCCGCTTAACATTAGCGGCAAAGATTTCGATATCTTGCCTAAGATTAAACACAGGCCCAACAGACTGAATTTTATATAAGTCACTAAAGTAGATACGTGGTACAAAAACGAGCAGTGACAGACTGAGAACTAGCTGAATAGTGATGGAGTGAGTCAGTTTTAGTCGCTCAAGTTTTACAACACACAGGCCATAAATAATAAGCACCCAAGCCAGCATATAACTAGAGAGATAGCGCTCAAATGACGCGAGTCTAATACCTTCATATTCAGTAAAGACAATTAAATAGCTTGCGAATAACGCAAGTGTGTATGCGACAGACCCACCAAAAATAGTCAACAAGGTAAGACCTGTTTTTAGGCGCTGAGATCTTTCTTCATTCCAAATTAAAAAAGTACTAACTAGTGTTAGTGCTGAGCACAAAATAATAATCGACGGACCTGAGACGAAACGATTCTCTGTAAATAAGATGTAACCTGGTTTAGCAATGCGGTGGGTAAACTCAGCAAGAGTTGTTAATAGGCGATCGTGAAGCGGGCCCGTCATAAAATCTGCCAATGGTGGCAATACGGTATCTCGAGCTGCTTTGATTTTGGCAACATACCAAGCCCATGATCTTAGTATCAGCACCGTACCAAGCAACCCAAGTGCAAGCGTAAATCCGATATATCTAAAACGAGCTAAAAGTCCTCTATTGTCTGATGAGCTATTGGCCCATACGCTGATTCCAAAAATAGTCATTGCAATCGCTGCGAGTAGTACCGCGATCTCCTTTATTAAGACGAGCGCGAAAATACTGATAAAAAAAGCGATGCTTGTAGATAGCCGATTTCGTTGACTGTAACCGAGAGCGATACATGCTGCAAAGCAAACACCTAGCAGGGGATCAGAATATATAGTTGAAAAGCTATATCCGAAAAAATACAAAAATATTGAGCTTAGTAAAAAACTAATACTCAGGTGTATAGGCGACTTGACTATGGATCCAAGTGCACAAAGGAGGGCTGATAATACCCAGGCCGTTTGAGCATACAAAACATGTTTTTCAGACCACGAGAAAAAATTCGTGAAGTAATACTGAAAAAGCTGCTGAAGTGGAGGGTAAGACTTGACGTAGATAGGCGAGTGTTCGGTAAATAGTGCATCAGTTTCGAAGATAAATTTTGTACTACTCAACCAGAACGAGAATTCATCCCACAGAATGAATTTGAAATCAGACTGGATAGCTACATAATAGATGATGAAGGGCAGAAAAATTAAGTAAGTACTGTTGTTTTGTGGAAAGAAAGACGCCGCTATCTGGCGCCAGGGTGTCATCCATAATTCGTAGGCCAATAAACTGCAGCCGAGCACAGTTGTTAATATCAGACCAATTTTCAACTGACCGACGATTGCGAAAAGAAATAGGCAGAGGCTGATAAAGCAGCAGTATAAAAACGGAGCTTTATATGGCCCAATGCCAGGTTGTCGTGAAATTAGGCGAAGATAGCCCATGCTGCAGATAAAAAAGATGAAGACTTTTAATCCGATCATGTATGGAGTCGCTTAAACAGAGGGAAAATTTGAATCATGAACGGAAAAAATCGTTCGACACCGATTGGGCCTAGAGGTAACAAGAATAATAGTCCACCGTAGCGAAGGGCCCAGTGATTGAATTGCCATTTGTTTACCGTTAGCTTGTAATAAACGATCAGTAAGCCAACTGTAAAAATGAGACCTGTCCAGCGGGCGTAGTCCCAGCCAAGAAAAAATAAGGCAGTCGGTGCGAGCATTGTCAGTAGTAATGCATCGGGCTTGCCATTGTTTGCACGATAAAAAGCGAGTAACCAAAGGTAGATTAATGCGAGGATCGCTATTAAGGTGGTGGTCTCAGCAGCATTGGCCCCAAAACTAGGTTCGAGTAGATCCCTGTTCCAGACCTGTTGCCCTAAGCCTACGTCGGGCCCCAATGCTAATTTGCGACCGCCAAATACATACAGGACTAGGGCTGTACTTGCTACGAATATTACGTGACAAGCCATATTAAAACTAAGCGTTAGAAATCGGCTGTGATCATATTTAAAAAGATGACTTGTTTGCAGCATCAGCGCAAAGGTTAAGGGTACTCCGTAAAAAAGATAAGCTTCGTGGGTAAGCAATGCCAGTACAGAAAGCACAGAAGCCAACAGAAACTGTTGACGTTGAATAACTTGGATACTGATCACTAGAAGTATCAAGTTTAATAAGTCGTAACGCCCGACGTCGTAACCGAATTGAAGCGCACCAAATGGACTTAAAACCAATATTGCGCGGATTGCGTTATGTGACTGTAGCGTATGGTTATCGGAGTTTTTATCAGTGAGTCGAGCTATCAACCATACGAAACCAATAAAAAGTATTGTATGAAATAACACGATGTAGTACTTGATATGATCAGTCGGTAATAAAATGAATAAATTACCTACTAGTCCGCGTTTGATAAACCCGTAGTCAAAATAGTTTACGAGATATTGAGTTTTTTTCCATTCTAAAAAATGAATGTCGCCATCGCGTAAGGTTAATAAAAGATAATAGATAAAGGGTAGCCCATAGGCTAGGCCCGACAGAATAAAAAAATGATCGGATATCTTCTGAAATGACTTATTGATACTTAGCTTCATTTTCAATTTTTAAACGTAGCGAATCATAGGTGTCGATTAAAATTCGTTGTATGCGCCAATGGTGGTTTGCAGCCTATTTAATTTCTATGAAATTTAATTATTTTTGATCAATATGACGATTGCATCACTAACATCAAAAACCATGAACTCTGAGTTCACAGTTGAGCGCATCATTATAAGTTACGGGGCTTTGGTGCTTTTGCTTGGAATAGGTATTTTTGGTTACTTGATGCACGCGTTAGGTTATTTCAGCATGATACCGGGTGATCTAGGTGACGCACGATTTAACAGCGTAGTCCTTGAACATGGGTATCAGTGGCTGTCTGGCCAGGCCTTACAACTATGGAGCCCCAACTATTTTTACCCCTTTGAAAGAGTGCTTGGCTTGAGCGATGGCCATTTTGGCTCTAACTGGGCGTATAGCTTGTTACGCGTCTGCGGATTATCGCGAGAAATGGCGTATTCCGGCTGGTACTTTTTGGGTTTTTTATTAAATTTTTTGGTATGCGCCTGGGTGCTTCGAAAGCTGAATTATTCAGTGGTCGCTGCTGCTGCGGGTGCTTTCACGTTTGCGTTCGCATTACCAGTTCTTCATCAAGAAGGACATGCGCAACTGGTGTATCGCTTCGCGATTCCTCTCGCCTGTTTTTTTTGGTATCGAGCAGTCGCTCAGCGTGACTCGGTGCAATTTGCGAAAGCCATATTTTGGTGTGCAGTTCAATTTATGTGCTCAATTTATTTGGGCGTGTTTTTGGTGTATTGCCTTGTCGCGATGTTGTTAGCACTTGTTATCGTGAGTGTTGTAGGCGGGTCATACAGGTCAGAAGTGGTAACGGCATTTAACAGACATCCAGATTTTGGGGTGTGCGCTGAAGGCACGCGTGTATTTTTTCGAGGGTCGTGGTTTTGGTATTTTCTCGCGATTTTTGCAATGAGCGTTGTATTTTTATTACTGCAGGAATATAAGAGTATCGCCAACGACTATCATTTGGTGCGCCCCATTGACGACTTGCGTTCATTAATCCCAACGCCCTCGAGCTATTTATTGGCGGACAATTCAAGCTTAAGTCGTTGGATCGGAAGTGGTGTTGCAAATTTCCCGGCACGTTCTGAGCACCAGATGTTTATTGGGTTTGGGGCATTGTGTTTAGTGATGGTTGGTGCATGGGCAGATGCCTTCGCGCGAGCGTGCCTTTTGACACTTTTGGTTTTGATTGGGCTTACGTTGATGGTCGCTGATCACTCTTTGTATCTTTGGTTGTTAAAGTTGCCTGGCGTCGATGCCATCAGGGCAGTATCGAGAATTATTTTGGTAATGTTGTTTCCGATATCTGGGTTGGTCGCTGCTGGCGTCGATCGATTACTGCGATTGACGGCTAGTCGTGGTTTGTGGTTTCAGGCATCGTTGCTGGTAGCGATAATTTTTTTTCTATCGATCGAGTCAGTTTATTATCAGCCGCATCAGGCGGCGGTTCAGAAATGGGTGGATCGACAGCGTGGCCTTGCTTCGCTTATCTCAACTGATTTGCCTAAGGATACGATTTTGTTTGTTACGCAACGTAAAGCAGAACCGTTTTATATTGCCGAGCTAGATGCCATGATTTATGCGCAAGACCATCAGCTTGCGACCTTAAATGGCTATTCGGGTAGCACACCCCCAGGATATAGTTACCCAGACCCATGCTTGCCAAGCGCCGCAAGATTGAAGGTTTATTTTGCTTACAGGAAACTATCCGAAGTTGAGCAAAATAAATTATTGGCGCGAGTTCGAGTCATTAACCTTGAAGCTTGTTTGTGAATAATCTACTCGCCCTGATTGCAGAGAGGTCGTTGTTAGGCCTTGCAGGCTTAATCACTTCATTGCTCGTTGCTTTTTTTCTGACACCTGATGCTCAAGACTGGTATTACGTCTTCGTAAGCTTGGCAAAGCTCTCAGTATTATTTGATCTTGGTTTGTCGGTTGTACTGGTGCATATTGCAGCGAGCTTTGCCTCGGCGCTTAAGTGGGGCGCTGGGGGCGCTTTGGCGGGGCCTTCGGCACCGCGATTTCGAGCAGTCGTGAGACAGTCCGCAGTCATCTATCTGGGCTTGGCTGTTGCGTACGTCACGATCATGCTGCCCGTTGGCATGATGTTTTTTATGAACGCACCCCACGCCGACAGTTACACAACGTACGAGTGGTTGGCACCTTGGACAGCATTGGTGCTGGCGACCGCTGGTGGGATGCTCTGTATCCCTTTTATAGCTCTGATTGAAGGCACCGGAAGAGTTGCTGAAGTCTCCTCAGTGAGGCTTACCTATGGTTTGATTGGTTCACTCGCTTGTTGGTTGCTCTTGGCAGTAGGTGGGCAAATCTGGGCCGTGGTGATGTTGCCAGTCGCGACTTTGTTGGTGGGTATTTATTGGTTAGGGGTACGCTGCCCCGTGATGCTGGGAGAAGTTTACGCGGCAACGGAGCAGGATCGATTTTGGAAGCATTCTGTCTGGCCCTTGCAGTGGCGTTTTGGTGTGAGTTGGCTCTGCAATTATCTGTTATCCCAAATCTACACTCCGGTTCTGTTTTATTTTAGCGGCGCAATCGTGGCAGGTCAGATGGGCCTATCACTGGCAATCACTAATTTGCTCGCGCTAATTGCCCATGCATGGGTGGGGCGTCATGCGACCGCTATGACGCAGGCGGTATTGCGTAAAGATTGGGCGACTTTGAGCTTGATTTGCAGAAAAGATCTATTTTGGTCCACAGGTTTCTTTTTGTTTGGTGCAGCAACACTTTGCGTGGCACATGAACTTTTGGCTCGTAGTAATTACGGCCAGCGCATGTTGCCCTTTTGGCCGTTTGTTGGGTTGCTCGCGGTTGCCTTATCTAGTCATTTGTTGGGTGTATTTGCGGCCCAACTCAGGGCTTATCAAAAAGAACCCTTGATGTGGATCTTGATAGCGGGTGCTGCGCTCACTGCGCCGTTAGCGACTTGGGCAGCGAGTCGTTACCAGGCGGTCGGAGTAGTTGCTACTGTGTTGGTGATACAGGTGACGTTTACCTTGCCGGCAGCCATCGTGGTTTGGCGTCGTTTTAATTGGGTTCGGCAAAGTGACTAGCTGCTTTGATTGCAAGTGGGTGAGGTAGCTAAATACGCGGCTACTCATGTGTTGAAGGCTTGCATTTCATTTAATCGGGGATTGAGCCACTCGGCAGATCATCAAACCTTGTTTTACCTTTTTTAATCGACAGCAATGAATCGCCATTTAACTGCCCTTGCTTGGTACGCTTGAAGGCAAAAGCGTAAGGCGACTGAGTGCCTTTATCGCAAAAATTGCTGCTGATGCGTTTTTTGCCGTTGTACACGGCAAACCACGGGTAATCCATCACTGCTACACAATTCATGCCCTCGCACTTGGTTAGGGAGTAGGTCAGGCCTTTGTGATCAAAGTGAACGGTGGTAAAGCTGGCGCGTTGTTGGTTTTCTTCGGTCGCAAAAAAAATTTTACTGTTGAGGTCAGCAACTTGATTGTCTGTTGTGATTTCAATGATGCCTGAAGGAGTCGTTTGCTTAAAGCGCAGCCACTGCAAGCCCTTTTTATTGTCGCCGCCACAATAGGCGATTTGCTCTCCTTTGATCTGACAGCTGAATAAGACTTTTTCGCTTGGTTCACACGCACTGCCTGCGGCGGAGGCAGTTTGCGCCAAGACACAGAGCGGGCTGAAACAAAGCAAGGTAAAAATCAGTCGTTTCATGGGGATAGTTAGCGCTCGGTTAAGTAACGAATCTACGATTTCAGATACCAGGAAAAGCTTTAGTCAGTCTTGTCGCGGGTGCCGCAAACGAAGGCGAAAGCCCGACGGTAATTCAATAGTAAAAGTATAGTTTAGGCGCCCGTCGATTCATTCAGGGTCTGGTGTGAACCAGCTGCCACCTCAATTGACCGAGCAACATCCTTCCATCCCCAAACTTTTAGGTCTTCTCGCTCAAAGCTCAAATCACCACCATAAACGATTGCGGGTTGTAGGCTTTCAGTCTTGGCGAGGCCTTGCCATTTTCTGAGCCCGGCAGCCCAGTCTTTGGCGTAAGTGCTACCTGATTTGATCTCGATCGGTCGTAAGCCTCGTGCAGTCTCATCGATCAAATCGACTTCGTTACCTGTACTGTCGCGCCAAAAATGCAGGGCAGGGGTTTGGCCCGCGTTTAAGCTGTGCTTATAGAGTTCGCTGACCACCCAGGTTTCAAACAGCGCACCGCGAGATGCGTGAGTTTCAAGTGTTGTTGCATCTCGTATACCCAAAAGCCAAGCGGCTAGGCCAGAATCCAAAAAATACAGCTTGGGTGTTTTGACCAAGCGTTTGCCATAGTTGTTGTGATGGGGGCGAAGCAGCGCGACGATATAGCTTGCTTCGAGTACGGTCAGCCATTGTTTGGCGGTGACTGCGCTAATGCCGCAATCTGCCCCGAGCGAGCTTAAATTCAGTAGCTGCCCTGTGCGGGCTGCACACATTTTGACAAAGGTCTGAAATTGCCCCAGCTCTCGCACATGGATTAACTGACGAATGTCGCGTTCGACATAGGTAGCCATATAGTTGCTAAACCAGTCTTGCGGTGCCACGTCGCGGCTATACAGGGCAGGGTAGCCGCCTTGAAAAAGCATTTGCGTTAGAGTGTTTGGTAACGCGTTGGCCGCAGCCAGTTCAGACGCACTAAGCGGTAATAACTCGACCCGCGCCACGCGTCCGGCCAGCGTTTGTGTAATACCCGCCACAAGATCAAGCTGTGCTGAACCGCTCAGCACAAAATCACCCATCAACCCGCGCGCATCGACCAAACCTTGTAGCCAAGACAGCAAGGCGGGACAGCGCTGAATCTCATCCAAAATCGCACCCTGTGAAAAGCGCGCTAAAAACCGTTTGGGGTCGTTCTGCGCAAATTCGCGCTCGTCGGGGTTTTCAAGGGTGATGTAGGGCTTATCGCCAAATACTGTTTTGGCCAAGGTGGTTTTACCAGCCTGACGGGGCCCGGTAATGGCAACGATCGGGAAGCCTTTAGCTAGTCGCCTAAGAGTATTTGCGGCATCGCGGGGGATCATTTACAAATCCAAGTTTCAACTTTAGATTTGTAAAGTATAGTCTTATTCTTATAAAATAGGCTTGTTCAGATTCTTGAATGTGGCGACGATTCGCTCGGCCGCCAGCCCATCCCCGTAAGGGTTATGCGCCTTAGACATACTTGCGTAAGCTGTTGCGTCTGTTAATAGCTCTGACACATGCCGCACGATTTTGGCGGTATCCGCGCCCAATAACCTAACTGTGCCTGCCTCAACCGCCTCGGGCCGTTCAGTCACCTCGCGCATCACCAACACCGGCTTACCTAAGCTAGGCGCTTCTTCTTGAATCCCGCCGCTGTCGGTCAGCACTAAATAAGCGTGCTTGAGCAAAAACACAAAGGGTTCGTATTCAAGCGGGTGAATTAAGTGAATATTTGGCTGGCCGCTGATGAGTTCGAAAACGGGCTTTTGGACATTGGGGTTGAGATGCACGGGGTATACAAAATGCACCTCGGGGTGTGCCGCGGCCAGCTGGCGGATGGCTTCGCAGATTGCTAAGAAACCATCACCAAAGTTTTCGCGGCGGTGGCCTGTGATCAGCACAAAGCGCTGTTTGAGCCAGTTGAAAGGTAGGCGTTGGTTTAAAAAGGCTTCAAGCTGGGTGCGTTTGGTTGCGTCGCTTTCAATTCGCTTGAGTACCCAAAACAAGGCGTCGATCACGGTGTTGCCGGTGACGGTGATGTTTTGGTCTGGCGTACGCTCATCTAATAAGTTTTGGCGACTAGATTCTGTAGGGGCAAAATGCCATTTTGCGATCTTGCTAACTACCTGACGGTTAAACTCTTCAGGAAAGGGCGACAGGATGTTGTGGGTGCGCAAGCCAGCTTCGACGTGGCCGACTGGGATCCCAGCGTAAAAAGCAGCGGTGGCCGTGGCATAGGCTGTGGTGGTGTCGCCATGCACCAACACTGCATCGGGTTTGTGAGTGTTTAATACCTCGCGCATGCCTAGTAAGACGGCGGTTGTGACATCAAACAAGTCTTGCCCGGCCCGCATCAGGTTGAGGTCAATGTCGGGAGTGATTTCAAAAATATTGAGAACCTGATCGAGCATTTGCCGGTGCTGGGCAGTAACGCACACAATCGTTTCAAAGGCAGGGTTGGCCTTAAACGCATGCACCACCGGCGCCATCTTGATCGCCTCAGGGCGCGTGCCAAATACGATTAGGATTTTCATTGGGGTGGTGGACCTAAGTTTTGATACCATCACGCAACGATGGAGTCAGTAGATGAATATTAAGGCAATACGAAATGACGCGGATCTTCAAGAGGCGCTTAAACGGTTAGAGCCCGTGTTTCAAGCTGAGGCGGGTACGCCTGAAGCCGATGAGATGGAGATGCTTGTTGCCTTGATTGAGGCCTATGAGCAGGAGCACTACGCTCTTAGCCCAAATGACGTGCGCTAGATCGGTAATTAGATAGGCTACCTCATCGGCAACTACATCGGCAACTTTATCCAAATTTTATACATAACATATTGACTATAAACATAAATATTCGTTTATGATATCGGCAATTAGTTAATGAATTGAATAAAATGTCAGACTTTTATAGTCAGCCTTTTCAGATGGAGCCTCTTTTAATTGACGCCACTCGTTTGGCGCATCAAGAGCTTTTGGGCTTGGCGCAACAGTTGTCTGAAGCTTCGGCGGCTTTAGACGCCCGCCTATCGCCGCTAACGGCGCAGGGGATGTCGGCCCTGGTAATGGGCATGAACTGCTATTACTCAAATTTGCTTGAAGGTCATCAGACCTTACCTATTGATATTGACGCAGCGATCGTGCACCTTAAGCAAAATAAAGGGCATCGGGATCTTAAAAATCTTGCGGCGGCTCATATCGAAACTGATCGCTGGGCTCGCTCATGCGATCTGCAAAGTATGCCACTCACTGAGTTTATTAAAAACTCACACGCCACTTTTTACGACAATCTGCCACCTGAGTCATTGCTTCTGGTAGATGGCTCAAGTGTCGTGCCGGGTGAGCTCAGGCAACAAGATCAGAACGTCATCGTCGGGCAACACGTGCCACCAAGTGCGGAATCTTTGCCTGCCTTTATGGCGCGATACGAGTCGGTCTATGGCCAGCGCTTGGCGACAGCAACGCGAGGTGGGATCTATAAATTAGATGCCGTCATGGCGAGTTTTATCGCTCACCATCGTTTGGTCTGGATTCACCCTTTTTTGGATGGCAATGGTCGTGTCGCGCGCATTACGCTTGACGCAATGCTGCGCGCATGTGGGATAAATTCGGCAGGCTTATGGTCGATGTCGCGCGGTTTTGCCAAAACCAACGATACCTACAAGCAGAGCTTGGCCGGGGCCGACTCGCCGCGGATGGGTGACCTTGACGGGCGCGGTAATCTTTCTGAAAAAAGGCTCGTTGAATTTTGTCGCTACGCGATGACGACCGCGATTGATCAGGCAAACTTCATGGCTAAGTTGTTTGATGTGAAGCATCTGATCGAACGGGTCGATACGTATTTTCAGCTGGTTCGTCGCGATCTTCGTCCTGAATCTGCGCGCTTATATATCCACGCGATTTTGACGGGTGAGTTTGAGCGTATGGCAGCCAGCCTAGTGACAGGCCTGCCTGAACGTACTGCCCGTAAAACCCTGGCAGCGCTGGTAGCAGAAGGCTTTTTGGTGTCTGACACGCCTAGGTCTAGGGTGCGTGCGGGCTTCCCGGTGCTGGCAATGGGCTCGATTTTTCCGAACCTGTTTCCGATGGGGATGATTAAGTAAGCACCCGCCGCAGCGCCTCAAAAAACAATTCACCCTGTAACCGTTCGCCATCAATCTGCTGCCCGACCCGCTTAGCCAGCGCTGCATTCACTGGCACAAGCTTTTTGCCAGTCGAGTGAGCCAGCACCTCGACCATGCAGGCGCGTTCTAGAAAATACAGATCGTCGTAGGCGTAATCGATGCGGTCATTGCACACTACCACCCCGTGATTACCTAAAAACGCGATATCCGCCTTGCCCATGGCGTGGGCGATGCGCTCGCCCTCTGAAATGTCTAAGGCCAGGCCGTTGTAATCAGGATCAATGGCGAGCCGCTCATGAAAACGCATGGCGTTTTGTGACAAGGTAGTATCCAAGGCGCGGTCAGAGGTTAGCGTAAGCGCTGTGGAGTAGGGCATATGGGTATGCATGACGCAGGCTTTTTTGCATATTCGGTGAATCGCCGCATGAATGAACATGGCGGTTGGTTCGACCGCGTGTTTGCCGGCCAGGATATTGCCTTCGCCGTCAATCATCACGATGTCGTCAGCGGTGATCTCGCTCCAGAGTAGCCCGCGGGGGTTGAGCAAGAAGCGACCTGAGTGATCTGGCAGCTCTACGCTGAAGTGATTGCACACTCCCTCAGCTAGACTGTGGTGCGCGGCTGCCCTGAGGGCTAGGGCTAGATCGGCCCGCAGGCGGGTAACAGAAGGCGAGTCAAAGTCTTGCTGGTGCGTGGTCACGGGTGGATGGCCTGTAAGCGTGAGGATTGTTGGGTCAGTGCTACGAAAAAGGCGATTCAGGTGCCTGAATTCTAGAGCAGAAACCGCATTACAATTCACTTTGGTTGCGGGAGCGCTGTTGGTTGCCCCCGCATTAATGCTAAAAGAGCCACAAATTTTGACGACAGATCACGAGCAAGCCTTACCCAGTGAACGCAGCTTTGGCCTGCTATTTGGTGCTGTGTTTGCCTTGTTGGCGGGTTATTGCTGGTTGTTTAAGGGCTGGTCGTCGGTCGTTGTGCTTTCGCTTGTGGCCGTCGCAGCGGCGTTTGTCTTGCTAGGCTTTGTGGCGCCTAAGGTTTTAAGGCCGTTAAATTGGTTGTGGTTTCAACTGGGGCTATTGCTAGGCAAGATCGTCAGCCCGCTTGTATTGGGCGCGATTTTCTTTTTATTGCTCACCCCGGTATCGCTAGTAACCCGCCTGTTTGGCCGAGACGAATTACGTTTAAAGCGTAAGGCCTCGCAAACCAGTTATTGGCTTGATCGCGCGCCACCAGGGCCAGAGCCCGAATCCTTTAAAAATCAGTTTTAACTAAAGAGTATTGCTATGGGTTCATTTATAAAAGAATTGTGGGCGTTTTTGCGGGTGCGTAAAAAGCTATGGTTAGCCCCAATCATTATTGTCATGGTGTTGCTGGGTGGCCTGTTGATTTTGGCCCAGGGTTCGGTGATTGCGCCGTTTATCTACACCTTGTTTTAATCCATGAGAATTCTAGGTCTTTCGGCGTTTTATCACGACTCTGCCGCGTGCTTGGTGATCGATGGCAACATCGTGGCTGCCGCGCAAGAAGAGCGGTTTACCCGCAAAAAGCATGACGCGGGGTTTCCGACTCAAGCGGTGGCGTATTGCTTGGCCGAGGCGGGTATTGTTGCCGCTGACCTAGATTATGTGGTGTTTTACGACAAGCCCTTTTTAAAGTTTGAGCGCTTGCTTGAAACCTACTTGGCCTTTGCGCCAAGGGGTTTTAAAAGTTTTGTCACGTCTTTGCCTGTTTGGTTAAAAGACAAGCTGTTTCAAAAAACAATGATCGCCAAGGTATTAAACGAGCAATTTGGTGGCGATATTGATTGGACAACCCGCCTACTGTTCTCAGAACATCATTTAAGCCATGCGGCGTCGGCGTTCTTCCCCTCGCCATTTGAAGAGGCCGCCGTGCTAACCATGGACGGCGTGGGTGAGTGGACCACCACCTCGCTTGCGATTGGGCATGGCAATCAGTTGGCGGTGCATAAAGAGATTCAGTTTCCGCATTCGCTGGGGTTGTTGTATTCGGCCATTACGTATTACACAGGCTTTAAGGTGAACTCGGGCGAATACAAGGTGATGGGCTTAGCGCCTTACGGTGAGCCTAAGTACGCAGATTTGATCAAAGACAACCTGATTGATATTAAAGAAGACGGCTCGTTTCATTTGGACATGAGCTACTTCAATTATTGCACTGGCTTAACGATGACTAACGAGCGTTTTGACACGCTGTTTGGCGGGCCACGCCGTGCGGCAGAAAGTCAGTTAACCCAACGCGAAATGGATTTAGCCGCCTCGGTGCAAGCCGTAACCGAAGAGGTGGTGATTAAGCTAGCCACGGGCATTCGTAAATCAACCGGCCTGCGTAACCTGTGTTTAGCAGGTGGTGTGGCCTTGAATTGTGTGGCTAACGGCAAGCTGCTGCGTAAAAACATTTTTGACAATATCTGGATTCAACCTGCGGCGGGTGATGCGGGTGGTGCAGTAGGTGCGGCCTTAGCGGCGTATCACATGATGTTGAAGCAGCCCCGCACAGTGAACCCGGCTGATAGTATGAAGGGCGGGTATCTTGGCCCTGAATATAGCCAGACTGATATTGAACAGCGCCTGACCAAAGCCGGTGCGGTGTTTACTAGCGTGTCTGATAGCGAAATGATTGCGTTAACCGCGCAAGCCTTGGCCGAAGGCAAAGCCGTGGGTTGGCATCAGGGCCGTATGGAGTTTGGTCCACGTGCCTTGGGCGGACGCTCGATCATTGCCGACCCGCGCTCTGAGGCGGTGCAAAAGCAATTAAATTTAAAAGTGAAATACCGCGAGTCGTTCCGCCCGTTTGCACCAAGCGTGCTGCGTGAAGATGTTTCAGAATGGTTTGACATCCAGTCTGATAGCCCTTATATGTTGCTGGTGGCTGATGTGGCCAAAAGCAAGCAGCTACCCATGACGCCTGAGCAAGAAAAATTGTTTGGAATCGAAAAGCTCAACGTACCGCGCTCACAAATCCCAGCGATTACGCACGTAGATTATTCAGCACGCATTCAAACCGTGCACGAGCATACGAACCCCAAGTATTTTGACTTAATTACCAAGTTTAAAGAAATGACCGGTTGCCCAGTGTTGGTGAATACCTCGTTTAACGTACGCGGCGAACCGATTGTGTGTACGCCAGAAGATTCGTTTAATTGCCTGATGGGCACTGAGATTGAATTTTTGGTGGTGGGTAATGCGATCATGCGCAAAGAGGATCAAGATCCGGCGCTGATTAAAGACTATAAGAATGCGTATGAGTTGGATTGATCTTTGACGATCACAGCCCCATTCGTTGCTTACACTCTTGTCTAAGCTTCTCTACAAACGAATCGTTCAATAAGGTTGTTTTGGGTGAGATGGCGCCTTCAATTAGCATGGCGCGCAATTGGGCTCGAGCGCCTTCAATAACGTGGCCGTCGTGGAGTGATGCTGATCCGTGTTCTGGCTCTGGGAAGGGGTGAATGAAGTACGGCACCATTGCGAAACTCTTTGCTTAGTAATGCCGAGTATTTTGACAAATTAAAGCAAGGATGTCTGTTTCAAAATGTAAGTGCGGCTGAGTTTCGTTGTGGTGGCGAACTGCTAATGCGAGCAAGTGACGACTAGGCCAATCCTAAAAAAACTAGGCCAATCCCACAAATTCACGAATGTATTTTGTCACCGCATTCGTCTGCGTCGACCCCACCACCGGCCGCCAAGCCAAGTGCCCCCAGTTTGAGTCAACCTCGCGATACGTCGCCTGTTGAATCCCCTGCGCCAATTCTTTAGCGCCCTCAACACCCAACAACCGATCCTGCGAGCAAGGCAACACCAACACCTTGGCCGTCACACGCTGCAAAGCTTGTTTCAAATCCCCGCTAAACGGCTTGGTCACATCATGCTGCGACGAAGCCTGGTACCGGCGCACAATCCCCATGGCATCCCAATGCGCGAACCAGTCGCCGGCGGCTTGCGCCTCTTGTTGAACCTGCCCATAGTCAGTGGTTTCGAGGTAATCATCCGTCACGGTCCAGGCAAAATAATGTTTGCCCGCAGCAAGTTGCGCGGCCTTGGGTTGAGCGGTGTAAGCACCGCCTTGCCAGTTTGCATCAAGCTCAATGAAATCAAACATGCGGGCTGTGGCGATTTTGAAGGTGTTGTTGGCTTGCCAGCCTGGCACTAGTAACGCTGCATTACGCACTGAGTCGGGGTAATGGATCAACCACTCAAGCGTTTGAAAGGCACCCATTGAGGCGCCGGCTAGTAAGGCGACTGGTGTTGCAGCGCCAAGCCCCAAGCCATCTCGCGCCAACAAGTATTGCGCATGCACCATGTCACGAATCGAGTACTTAGGAAACCGCTCGTGCAAG
>CAMCZQ010000031.1 GCA_945887835.1 Bordetella parapertussis
CGGCTCGACCCCGCGCCCCTTAGCCAAGGTCGCCTCAGGCGGAGAACTCGCTCGAATATCACTGGCCTTATCTGTGATCGCCAGTCGCGCGGCACGCGTACCCACTTTGATTTTTGACGAGGTCGATAGCGGAATTGGCGGAGCGGTTGCCGAGGTCGTGGGCAATCTGTTGCGCGAGCTTGGCGCCCGGCACCAAGTCTTGTGCGTCACCCACTTGCCTCAGGTGGCTGCGCGCGGTCAACAGCATTTTCAGGTGAGTAAGCAAAACGTCAAAGGCAAAACCCAATCCAGCATCGCCCTACTCAAAGCACCCGAGCGTGTGGAAGAAGTCGCCAGAATGCTGGGGGGTATCAAGATTACGAGCACCACCCGTGAACACGCAAAAGAACTATTGCAAACCTAAGCCGTGCTATCTTAAACCTGCGCCGCGTGACAGGTCGTACAGACGCCATACAACACCATCGCGTGACTTTCTAGAATAAATCCGTTTTCACGCGCGACTTTATGTTGGCGTTTTTCGATATCGGTGTCGGTAAATTCGGCCACCTTGCCACAGTGGGTGCAAATCAAATGATCATGGTGATCGCCATCGTTGAGTTCAAAGATTGCTTTACCCCCATCAAACTGACTACGCGCCAAAATTCCGGCCTGCTCGAACTGCGTCAAAACTCTGTACACCGTTGCTAGGCCAATATCGATGCTTTCGCCGATGAGTGCGCGATAGACGTCTTCGGCACTGAGATGTCGAGAGCCCGATTTGCGAAAAATATCCAGAATTTTCAAGCGCGGAAAAGTCGCCTTGAGCCCGACATTTTTAAGGTCGTTTGGGTCGTTATCGGTATACATGGAGAGTTCCTTGTTTTAGCCCTCAGCGCGCACTGATTTGAGGCCGAGTGCGTGCCCCCCTTGCTCAGACAGAATCGGCGCGACGCTCTCGCACCAAAATAACTCGCCAAATCGGGGGACAGACCAACGTTTGACCGCGTAAACCTTTATGATAGCGTCTTTAGTCGTTAACTAGATAGAGGTTCGCAGTGATTACGTTTCGTACTTTCGCTTTGTACCTGCGTACCAGCCTAGCGCTGACGCTGTTAGTGGCCGCCGCAACCGGTTGCAGCTCTGATCGCTTTGGGTTTCCATACAAGGTCAGCGTGCAACAGGGCAACTGGATCACCAAAGACCAGGTCACGCTCTTGCGGCCAGGCATGACGCGTGAACAAGTGCGTTTCGCACTGGGCACACCGATGCTGACCAGTGCGTTGCATAGCAATCGCTGGGATTACCCCTACTATTACCGCGGTGGCAACGGCAAAATCGAAGAGCGCACCTTGACCGTTTTCTTTAATGGGTCGCAACTCGAAAACTGGCGCGGCGACGAACAACCCGAAATGCAGCCGTTTCAAATTGCCCGCGAAGAACTTCGCACTTCGGTCCGAGAGAGCGCCCAACACGAGCTTAACCGCGAGCGCAGCCTGAACGACGCCGACAACCCACTTCGCTTACTACCCGGCGTGAATATCGACCAGTTCCAACAGTCTAACGCGCCGCCCCTAAGCGATCCGCAGGCTTTGCCGGGCGCGCCAGACGACGCACCGGTGCAACTGCGCTAACTAAAATAATTTGGTGAGTTCGAAATGATGCGAATTGCAATTGCTGGTGCCAGTGGCCGCATGGGCCGCACACTCATTGAGTTGGTGTCTCAGTCTGCCGATTTAAGCCTGGCCGCAGCGCTGGACGTCTCAGGCTCGCCCATGCTTGGCCAAGACGCCTGTGCCTTTTTGGGTAAACCAAGTGGCGTCCTGATTACCGACCAGCTTTCTGCGCTTAAAGGCGCTGAGTGCCTGATCGACTTCACCCGCCCCGAAGGTTCGCTGCTGCACCTGACCGCTTGCACTGAGTTCGGCGTCAATTTGGTGCTGGGCACAACCGGTTTTGACGAAGCCGGCAAAGCTGCCATCGCTCAAGCTGCCAAAAAAATTGCCATCGTCTTTGCGCCCAACATGAGCGTTGGCGTCAATGCCACCCTGAAATTGCTAGAGACGGCCGCGCGAATTTTAAACTCGGGCTACGACGTCGAAGTCTTTGAAGCGCACCATCACCACAAAGTCGATGCCCCCTCAGGCACGGCGCTCAAAATGGGTGAAACCATTGCGAAGGCTTGGGGTAAACCGCTTGACGATATCGCCACCTGGACGCGCCACGGTCACACCGGGCCTCGCGAGGCAGGTACGATCGGCTTTTCGGTCGTGCGTGGCGGAGATATCGTCGGTGACCACACGGTTTATTTCTGCGGCCTGGGCGAGCGCCTTGAAATCACTCACCGCTCGAGCAGTCGCGCTGGCTATGCCCAAGGCAGCCTGCGCGCAGCGCAGTTTCTGCAAGGCAAACAGACGGGTTTGTTCGACATGCAAACCGTTCTAGGGCTCTAATCCGACGCTACCACCACCGGCTCGATCTCAAGCCGGACGCCAAAAGTTTGTTCGACGGTCTGAGTGATTTTTCTGGCCAGCGCCAGCAACTCAGTTGCCTGTGCACCGCCATAATTTACCAACACCAAGGCCTGCTGGGCGTGCACGCCAACAGCGCCCGCCCGATAACCTTTAAACCCGCGATGCTCGATCAGCCAGCCTGCTGCCAGCTTGACGCCGCCGTCGGCCTGTGGGTAGGCCACAAGCCCAGGGAAGCGTGCGTGAAGCGCTTGATATTGCGCCGGCGACACCAGTGGGTTTTTAAAAAAACTTCCCGCGTTACCGAGCACCGACGGATCCGGAAGTTTGCGACGACGGATGTCGCACACGGCGTCTAACACCATTTGTGCGCTCACCTCATGCGCTGCAAGCTTGGCGAACGAAGCATGTTTTTTAAGATCGGGATACGTGAGCACGGGTTGCCACGCTTTAGGTAAGGCAAACTGAACCGAAACGATCAGCCACTGACCACGTTTGGCACGCTTAAACACACTGTCGCGATAACCGAAGCCGCATTCTTCGCGCGACAGGGTCACAAACTTTTGCTCGGCCACTTGCCACGCCCTGACCGAGTGAAGTCGCTCACAGAGCTCTACACCATACGCACCTATGTTTTGCACTGGAGCGGCCCCGACTGTGCCAGGAATCAGACCAAGGTTTTCAAGGCCAAACCAGCCTCGCGCTGTCGCGCTTGCCACCCAGTCATGCCAGTTTTCGCCTGCCGCTACAGCAACGAGTACATGTTCAGAACGTTCTTCAATTAAGGCGATGCCCTTGAGGGCCACCCGAACAACTAAGGGGGCAAGTTGGCTGGGCAACACGACATTACTGCCTGCGCCCAGAATAAAAAAATCGGGACTTTGCAAAAGTTGGCGGCCAAGTTCAGGCAACTGTTCATGTGCCTGCAACACCACAACTTGGTCGGCCTGACAGGCGAGACCTAAGGTATTAAAAGACGTCAAATCGCTTGGGCCGGGCACCAGCGTCTGCGTCCCCTTCGGCTGCAATCGATTTGACATATTGGAGTGTATATATGCTATAGTCTTGGTCGTTGTGAATGATACAGCAGTCCCCAAGCGGGAGTAGCTCAGTTGGTAGAGCGCAACCTTGCCAAGGTTGAGGTCGAGAGTTCGAGACTCTTCTCCCGCTCCAGATTTTTTCTGGATTTAGTTCAAAAAAGTATTTTTGCAGTGCCGTTTTGGCTGCATAAAACCGAGGTGACAGAGTTGAGGTTTTTTTTCACAACTCCTTTGATGCGATCCGCAATCAAACATTTGCTCACCGGTGCAATCCTTCTGCCAGCTTACTCAACCTCTCAAACAGAGTGGCTCAGGCGATCTACAAAGTGACACTCGCTCAGGCGCTGCTAAAAGCCGTCTGCGCGAAAGATTGAGCGCACTTTAGTCAGCACGTGCTTGGCATCGCACGTGCCAGAGGTCGTAGGTTAATCGAGCTTGGCGCCAGACACCTTAACAACCTCAGCCCAACGCTTGATTTCACTGTTCACAAACGCACCAAAATCAGTGCCCGTTAACGCCGGGAACTCTGCGCCGTTGGCAGCCCAACCGTCTTTGATCAACGCGTCTAGGGGCAGTTTTTTGATTTCAGCAAGCATGCGTGCCTGTGCCTCGGGTGGCGTCCCTTTAGGGGCCCAGATGCCATACCAGGTTGTCACGTTGTAATCCGCAAACCCCAACTCGGCCGCAGACGGCACCTCTGGAATAGCAGGATTACGAACGCTACCCGCGACCATCAAGGCGTTTAGGCGACCACTTTTGATGTGTTGCGCAGAAGAACCCAAGCCGTCAAACATCATGTCGACATCACCCGCAAGCAAGCCTTGCAAGGCAGGCCCTGCACCTTTGTAAGGAATGTGAGTGATGTCGGTCTTTGACTGAATTTTGAACAGCTCGCCCGCCAGGTGATGAGACGTGCCGCTGCCCGCAGAACCGTAATTCAACTTGCCTGGATTGGCCCGCACCATTTCAAGAAACGCCTTGAAATCGCCCGGCACCTTTTTAGGATTGACCACAAGCACTTGTGGCACGCGTGCCACCATGGCGATTGGAATGAAGTCTTTTTCGAGGCTGTATTCAAGATTTGGATACATCGAAGGCGCGATGGCGTGATGCACCGCGCCCATAAACCAGTTGTAGCCATCGGGTGCCGCTCGCGCAGCCAGCGTCGCGCCCAGGTTTCCACCCGCGCCACCCCGACTGTCGATCACCAGTTGCTTGCCCATCGACTTTGACAGCACAGCAGAAATCGGGCGCGCAAAAGCGTCGGTCCCGCCGCCCGCCGGAAAAGGCACAATCACCACCACGGCTCTTGAGGGCCAGTCGGCTTGCGCCCATACTGGTAAGGCCTTCAAAGCTAAAGCTCCTGCGCCCGCCTGCAAAAGTGCTCTGCGTGTGTTCATGATGTTGATTGCCTCAATGTTTTTGATGTTGCGCTTGGAAAATATCAAATTGCACCTGCTCGCCGCCGTAGGGCATCACGCCCAGACGCCTAGCCCTCACTGCACAAAGATCCTTTTGGATAAAACGTGATCATCCTAAACTGTAACCTCGCTGCTGTACAGTATCTGAATAAATTAAGGAAAGGCGCCTTTTGTAGTATGATCGCGCTCCGGTATGCTAAGCATTTACGGCGCAATGGCAGAGTGGTTATGTAGCGGATTGCAAATCCGTCAAGCTCGGTTCGATTCCGGGTTGCGCCTCCAGCAAGCTGTACACCCTGTCGAGCCCCAATCATGACAACTACAGCGACTCCTCAGCCTGCACCTGCGCCACAAAGTTACCTCACCGGTCTGTTGGGTGTGAGGATATTTTTAGCTTTCGCTTCGGGCTACTTTATTTCTTATGCGTTGCGCTCGGTCAACGCCGCGCTTGCCCCCCTGTTGGCCAGCGACCTCACTTTGTCACATAGCGCGCTAGGCTGGTTCTCGTCGGCCTATTTCTTAGCCTTCGGGGCCATGCAAATTCCAGTTGGGATCTGGCTCGATCGCTACGGCGCGCGCCGCACAGAGTCAGCCCTTTTACTGGTCGCCGCGCTGGGGTCGCTCTTGATCGCCTTTGGCCAAGAGCTTTGGGTGCTTTTTCTAGGGCGTATCCTGATCGGCATTGGCGTGTCACCTTGTCTGATGGCTGCTTATTCTTATTTCAGGCGCTGCTATCGGCCCGAGCAGCAGGCAAGTCTTGTAATGTGCATGTTGGTTGCCGGCACGGCGGGTGCCCTCATGGCAGCCCAACCGGCTCTTTTACTTGCACAGGCGCTTGGCTGGCGACAGGTCTTTAGTCTGGCGACCCTTTTATTGTTGCTCTCGGCCGGACTGGTGTTCTTTTTAACGGGCGATTACGACAGGCAGTCACAGCCCCAGACAGAGACCGAGCGGCAGGCAACGAGCTTTGTCTCGTTATGCCTGCACCCCACCATGTTACGTTCGATCCCACCCTGCATTTTGATTGTCGGGGGCTTCGTGGCGCTTCAAACCTTATGGGTCGGGCCCTGGCTCACCCAGGCGCTCAAGATGAGCGCAGAGCGGGCGAGCCAAATCCTGCTATACCTAAACGCCACGATCCTGGCCTCTTACCTCGTGATGGGGCTGTTAAGCCCTTGGCTAGTCAAACAAGGGGCTCCCTTAGCCAGGCAGTCGTCTCTTGCGCTACTTTGGCTAACACTGTGCTTCACAGCGATCCCGCTCTGGCAAACTGGGCTGGCCTGGTTACTGTGGCCACTTCTTGCGCTCGCAGTGCCGGCGATGTTTCTGTTGCAGACTCAAACTGCATTAGAGTTTCCAAGTCAGATCGCGGGACGCGTCTTAACCACCTTGAATCTTATGATTTTTGGCGGCACCTTTATCGTGCAGTGGGGCTTAGGTCTGATCGCCGATGGATTTACGGCAAGTGGTTATGACCGCACTCAGGCTCTGACTTATGCCATGCTTTGCCTGGCGGCCTTGCAATGGTGTAGTTTGCTTTGGTTTTGGATAAAAGCCCCCCATGGATCAGTCCGTACTTGAGGCGCAGATTCGCTGGCCCGATGTCCCTGCCGCTTATGGCTGGCTCTCGTTGTCTGCCCGAGGTGAGTGGCGCCTGCACCCTTTGGGCGATGCACAGCAAGGCGCAGCCGGCCAGGGCATCAGCAATATTCAGATCCTTAGTTTTATCGGCCGAAACTACTCGGCAGAGCCCTCAGGTGCGTGGTTTTTTCAAAACGGTCCGCAACGTGTGTATGTCCGCCTCGATGCGGCTCCGTTCATCTTGCGGGTTGACCCGACTCTTGGCACTCTGAGCACGCACAATGGGTTGACCATTCAAGAGATCACCGCGTGGTGGCTCAATGACAGTGGTCAACTCTATGCTCAAACCGAGCTTGGCGCTGCCCGTGTCGATGATCGCGACCTCAGTGTGTTGGCTGACACCCTCAGCACGCTCGACTCGCGCAATCTGCTGACCGTGCTTGAGCAGACTGAACCACTTTTACTCTCGCAACTAAACTTAAGTCTTCACGACCCCAAGCAAGTCTTTGCTGCGCTCAAAAAAGCGGCTCCGCTTCGGGTGGCTGAACAACAAGATCTGCCCAGGACTTTACATTTCGTTGCAAATCCCTCTATGCCACTCACCCATTTGGCGCCTTTACCCTTAAAATAATGGCTTATGAGCCATCCAAATGAGTTTTACTTTCCCGCACCCAGACAGCAAAAATTTTGCAGTCAGTGCGGTACGCCCAATATTCGCAAACTTCTCGAAGGCGACAACCGAGAACGAGATCTGTGCGAGGCCTGCGGTGCTGTGCACTACCAAAATCCGCGCCTAGTCGTCGGCACCCTCCCTATTCTAGAAGACAAAGTATTGTTATGTTTGCGTGCGATCGAACCCCGCGCAAACACCTGGACGTTGCCCGCTGGCTTTATGGAACTCGGTGAGGCCATGAACGAAGGCGCCGAGCGCGAAACCCAAGAAGAGGCCGGCGTACGAATCGAACTCGGTCAGTTGTACACCGTGATCAACATTCCTCACGTAGATCAGGTTCACGTGTATTTTTTGGCCAAAGCCTTAGGTCCTGAGCTCGATCCCGGCCCTGAAACCCTTGAGGCGCGTTGGTATGACCTAAATGAAATCCCCTGGGACAACCTCGCCTTCAAATCGGTATCAACCACGCTTAAACATTATCTGCGCGAGCGCGAAACCGGTCAGTTTCAGACGCATCACTACTCGCTTGGCTTGACTAAGCGCTAAAACATCTCGCAGACGTGGCCTCTTTGCAACTCACCTGGCTAGAGAGTCACTCAGCGTTTCCGGACCCGAGTCGTGCCTTGACTGAACCCGCGGGTTTGTTAGCCGCGGGCGCAGATTTGTCGATTGCGCGCTTACGCTCGGCCTACACCCAAGGTATCTTTCCGTGGTTCTCGCAAGACGAGCCGCCGCTGTGGTGGTCCCCTGACCCGCGCATGGTTTTAAAAACTGAGGCACTGCATTTATCGCACTCGCTGCGCAAGCGCTTGCGCCAAATTGAACGCGCCCAACAAGCCGGTCACTTCGAGCTTGTCGTCAAAGTCGACACTGCTTTTTCTGCCGTGATGAGAGGGTGTGCGCGCTCTGCGCAAGGCGGCCAGCCCGGCACTTGGATCACCGAAGAGATGCAACTGGCCTATCAGGCCTGGCATCTTGTGGGCCAGGCACACAGTATCGAAACTTGGTTGAACGGGCAGTTGGTGGGCGGTCTGTATGGGGTCAGTATCGGTAAGATGTTTTTTGGTGAATCGATGTTTAGCTTGGCCACCGATGCTTCAAAAATCGCGCTAGCCCATCTAGTGTGGTTTTTGCAACGGCAGCAGGTAGACTGGCTTGACTGCCAAATGCAGACCTCACATTTATCCAGCCTGGGCGCCTGCACAATCCCGCGCGCGCAATTTCTGGCACATGTCCGACAACGGACTGCCCAGCCCGATATCGACTGGGCACGAGGTTGGCTCGATGCGAAGGGCGTTTTACACCAAGGGCAACAGCGTGGTTTTGAAAGTGTTTGACTGAAAAGATCTGTACCATTGTAATAAGGGGTCTCGCTGCAGCGCCTTGCTGAGCAAGCGGTCAACCCTGCCATGCGGTCCAATGACAAGACGTTTCTTAGGTCTTTTGTGATGAGTCAAGTCAAAGAGCTTCCCTTCGCGGCGCTGCAGTTTTATGCGACGGCACCCTATGCGTGCAGCTATTTGCCAGAGCGCCAGGCGCGCTCGCAAGTGGCGGCACCTGGGCATCTGATTAACGCTGATACGTATTCGCAATTAGTCGACGAGGGTTTTCGGCGCAGCGGGCTGTTTACTTACCGACCACACTGCGATGACTGTCAGGCGTGCATTCCGGTACGGGTCGCTGCAAACGCGTTTGAGCCAACCCGCACGCACAAGCGCATACTCAAACGCCACCAAAACCTGCGTCCGTTAGTGGCTAAGCTGGCATGGTCTCAAGAGCACTACGCCCTGTATACGCGCTATCAGGCAGCACGCCATGCAGGCGGTGGGATGGATGAAGACAATCAGGCGCAGTATGGGCAATTTTTATTGGCCAGTCGTGTCAACACACGTTTAGTTGAGTTTCGTGATGAAGACGGCAGGCTTTGCATGGTGTCGATTATCGATGTGCTTGAGCAGGGCTTATCCTCGGTGTACACCTTCTTTGACCCCGAGCTTGCGGGTAGTTTGGGGACCTACGGCATCTTGTGGCAAATTCAGCAGTGCCGCCAGTTAAAGCTTCAGTGGCTTTACTTAGGTTACTGGATCGAAAAAAGTGTCAAAATGGCCTATAAGTCAAAGTTCAAACCGGCTGAGTATCGTTTTCGAGGGGCCTGGCATCAGCAACCGCCCCCATCCACTGAGGCCTTTTGACTGTTTGCTGTTCTCGCAACTGTGACAACTGCCTGTTCTAAAATGCGAGGCGTTTAAAGGCACCGCGCGCTGAGCGTTCGGTTATCTTCGTTAACCTTACCTGGTCACTTATGTCGTTTCTTTTTCAAGCCTATCCCCTTGCACGCCAGGCACTTTTTGCGCTGGATGCCGAAGCCGCTCACGAAGCGACTTTACACGCGCTACAAAAGGCGTACGACTGCTCACTGACGCGGGGTTTGATGCACGACAGGGTCTCGGATCCGGCCACGCTGATGGGCTTACCTTTGCTCAATCGCGTTGGGCTGGCGGCGGGGCTTGATAAAAATGGTGCGCATATCGATGCGATGGGCAACCTAGGCTTTGGCTTCATTGAGGTGGGTACCGTCACGCCAAGAGCGCAACCGGGCAATCCTAAGCCGCGTATGTTCAGAATCCCACAGGCGCAGGCACTGATCAATCGCCTGGGCTTTAATAATTTGGGGCTCGAGACCTTTTTAGCGAACGTGACGCGCAGCACGTGGCGCAACAAGGGCGGCATTCTTGGGCTCAATATCGGTAAAAACGCCGACACCCCGATTGAACAGGCCGCCAGCGATTATCTGCTTGGTTTAACGGGGGTGTATCCACATGCGGATTACATTACGGTCAATATCTCTTCGCCCAACACCAAAAATTTGCGCGCGTTGCAAGGTGAACACGAACTCGGTCAGCTGTTATCCCAGTTGCAGCAGCGACGCGTCGAACTCGTTGAGCAACACGGGCGACGCGTACCTTTGGCGGTCAAGATCGCGCCTGACTTAACGCTAGATCAGATCGATATGATTGCTCAGGTGCTGCCGCAGCACGGCATTGACGGTGTCATCGCCACCAACACCACCCTAGAGCGCAGCGCCGTGCAGGGACTTGCTTACGCAGACCAAGCGGGTGGGCTCTCGGGTGCGCCCTTGCATGCGCGTTCGCTTGAAGTGATCGCTCGCCTACGACAGTGCGTAGGAAGTGAACTTGCGATTATTGGTGTCGGAGGAATCGTCACAGGCCAGCACGCCGCTGAAAAAATTGCCGCGGGGGCCGATGCTGTGCAGGTGTATACCGGTCTGATCTATCGCGGCCCTGCTCTAGTGGGTGACTGCGTAAGGGCCATGGCTGCTGCCAGAGGCTAAAGCCCGCGCAGTCCAAACAAACAACGAAAAAAACACCTCGCTCAAAAAAGCGCTACAAGAGAATCTGTTTGTGCGATGCACGGTAGGGTTCTCAAGCAACGCCCCAAAGAGACGAGGTGCTTATTAGGAGCACTTAGCAGCAATCAATTGCCTGGTAAGCGTCCCTCTGGCAACACTAACTTAGGCTGTTTTACGGCCGCGGGTAGAGGCTTTGACTGTTTCTGCTGCGTCACCGGCGGCTTTGAACGCTGCGGTTGCGGCTGCGCTCAAGTTGCTTTCAGCTGTTTGCGCGGCTTCCTTAGCGGCTTTGGTCATGGCGTCGTAGGCGGTTGTGGCTTGTGCCAAACCACTTTTGATCATTGCCACGGCGCTTTCTGAACCGGCTGGCGCGTGCTTGCTGAACTGCTCGATTGCGTCGTTTACGTGCTTCTGGCCTTCGGCTGCGTGGGTTTCGCCCAATTTAGACAAATCGGCCTGAACACCAGAGACGATGTCATAGACATGCTTGCTGTAAGCCATTGCTTTTTCGGCGGCAGGCTGTGCAAGCGTTGAAGACAGGGCAACAGCTTCTTGCGCGTCTTTCAGGCTGGCAACTTGTTGCGACTTTTGCGACACTTCGTCTAAGGTCGCTTTCATTACTTTCAGGTTCAGGTCTACGAATTTTTCGAAACCCGTGAACATGCTGGTTTGAACGGCGACAAACGTGTCGATGGCAGCCTTTTGGCTGTTTAATACTTGCTGGGGAATCGCTGACATGGAAAGCTCCTGGGGTTAGGATCAAATGCTTCGTTAAATAAGACTTCTTTAAATAATTGAATAATGCTGCACCGCACAAGTTCTATTTTAGGGCCAGATTTTTGCAAGTCAACAATTATTTTGTTGCAACGCACCAAAAAACCACAAAGAAATCGACTTTCGCTCTTTTGTCACCTAGACTGCTCTCTTGTCACCCAGATCGGGTACCTCACACCCAAGGATTCTGCATGAACTCTCATTTTGCTCATTTTTTGCACGCTGTCTCAACGCGGCGTCTGCTTTGCGCGGGCCTCTTAGCTAGCGCGCAGCTGGGTACGCTAGGGTCGGCCAGCGCACAAACCGCTCAAACTGCCGAGCAATACCCAACCAAGCCTATCAAAATTGTGGTGGGTTTTGCCCCAGGGGGCGGCTCAGATTTTATTGCCCGCATTGTGGCGCAAAAGCTAACCGGCAAACTAGGCCAAACGGTCTATGTTGAAAACCGCCCGGGCGCTGGCGGTAATTTAGGCGCTGAGGTCGCACTAAAGTCGGCGGGCGATGGCTACACGTTGTTTTTAGCCGCCACCAGCTACACCGTGAACGCCAATTTGTATAGCTTACCTTTCGACCCTGTCAAAGACATCACCGCGGTCGCACGTCTGGCTAGTGGCCCCTTCGTGATCGCCACCAACCCCGGCACGCAAATTAAGAGCCTGAAAGAACTGGTTGAACGAGCAAAAAAAGAACCTGGCAAGTTGACCTATGCCTCGTCGGGTAGTGGCAGCATCACGCATATTGCAACTGAATACTTTTTAAGTGTCGCCGGTATCGAGGCGCTTCATATCCCTTATAAGGGCACCTCTCCCGCTTTAACCGACACGATTTCTGGCACCGTACAGTTTATGTTTGGCACGGTCGCCTCAACCGTACCGCATGTTAAGTCGGGCAAGCTTGTTGGTCTGGCTGTTACCACCAAAGACCGACTCAACGCCCTCCCCGCGTTACCCACCGTCATCGAGTCGGGCTACCCAGGCTTTGATGTCGCGGTATGGCATGGCTTGATTGGCCCCAAAGGCATCCCGAAGGATATTGTCGCTAAGTTAAATAAATTCACGCTCGAGGCGCTGAGCGATCCGGCAACGGCAGAGCAGCTGGCCACCGACGGCTTGACTCCTGCAAAAGACTCGCCTGAAGAATTTAGTCAGCTTATAGAGACAGAAGTTAAACGCTGGGGCGAACTCGTGAAAGCGCGCGGGATTACTTTAAAGTAAGAAGCTCAGGTCAAGCGCTGCAGTCGCACAGCTGCTACGGTGCAGCCCCTCTCGGGTGCCAGCTTGCCTCAGACGCCACCAGCCTCGTAGCCCAAGGCTTCTGAGATACTGCCAGCGGTTGAGACCAGCTGAGGAATCCACGCGTCTTGTAAGCGGCTAGACGGTGCCGAGATCGACAAACCGGCAACCAGTTTGCCGGTGTCGTCGTAAATACCGGCGGCAATACAGCGCACGCCCATTTCAAGCTCTTCGTTGTCGCGCGCGTAACCAAGCTTGCGCACGGCAGCCAGCTCTTGTTCGAGTGTATCGAGGGTCGTGATGCTGTTTAAGGTGCTCGCTGCCAGGCCCGTACGGGTGGCGTAAGTGCGTACTTGCCTGCCATCGGCAGCAGACAAAAACAACTTGCCATTTGAGGTTAAGTGCAAGGGGGCTCGCCCACCAATCGCGCGAACAACCTGCATTCCCGAGCGCTCGCTCCAGGCGCGATCAATATAGATAATTTCGTCGCCCTGCTGCACGGACAAATTAACCGTTTGTCCGGTGAGTCGGTGCAAAGCGTGCATCGGGTCATGTGCCGCCTCGCGTACGTTCAAGCGCCCTTTCACCAACGAGCCCAACTCAAGCAAACGCATTCCGAGCTGGTAGAGACCGTTATCGACCCGGTCTACGTAGCGCCCGATCACCAGGTCACTCAAAATACGATGTGCCGTTGAAGTATGCAGACCCGTCGTTTTTGCCAAATCTTTTAAGGCAACCGGATCCGGCTGCAACGCCAGCGCATCGAGCAATTGCGTGGCGCGGCCCAGCACCTGAATCGCCATCTCTGCGGCAACAGAACTTTGTTGAGCGGCCCCTAGGGCCTCTGAGGAAACATGACGAAGCATAGCTTTGAGAAAAAACGTAAAGTCAGAAGGGGTTTGTTTAGGCGAACTTGTCGCGCTGCACCATCTATCTTATCCCATATTGTGAAACGAATTCGGCTGATCGCAAAATAGCCGCTTTGGCTCTGGCGAACAAAGACGCTCATTCTCTTGCTGTTTGAGCGAGTTTTTTAGCCGATCTGCGCCCATCGCAAGTAATATCGTGCCCTGAATAACGTACACCTTAAGTTGGATATTTTCGATATGCGCAGTGATCTGGAAATCGCTCAGGCGGCGAACAAACGACCAATCCTTGAACTTGCGACAGAGCGCCTGGCGATCCCTGTCGAACAACTCGAGCCTTATGGCCGCTTCAAGGCCAAACTCTCGCTTCAATACATCGACTCACTGGCCGCGCGCCCCAACGGAAAACTGATACTCGTCACTGCAATTTCTCCGACCCCGGCCGGTGAGGGTAAAACCACAACCACCGTTGGTTTAGGCGATGCGCTGAACCACATTGGCAAGCGCGCCATCATGTGTTTGCGTGAACCGTCTTTGGGTCCCGTGTTTGGCATGAAGGGGGGCGCGGCGGGCGGTGGCATGGCGCAAATTGTGCCGATGGAAGACATCAACTTGCACTTCACCGGCGACTTCAATGCGATCGCCCTCGCCAACAACCTACTGGCCGCGCTGATTGATAATCATATCCATCACGGCAATAAACTAGGCATCGACGTGCGACGTGTGAACTGGCGACGCGTCGTTGACTTAAATGACCGTGCGCTGCGAAACATCGTGGTGGGCTTAGGCGGAACCGCTAACGGGTTTGCGCGTGAAGATCACTTCGATATCGTTGTGGCTTCAGAAATCATGGCAATCTTTTGCCTGGTCAAAAATCTAAAAGAGCTCAAAGACCGCATCGCCAATATCGTGATTGGCTATTCGCTCACTGGCAAACCAATTTTGGCACGCGATTTGCAAGCACAGGGCGCAATGACTGCGCTCTTAAAAGAAGCGCTGGCTCCAAACCTTGTGCAAACACTTGAAAATAATCCGGCAATCGTGCATGGCGGTCCCTTCGCCAATATCGCGCATGGTTGCAACACCGTCTTGGCCACAGCCACCGCACTAAAGTTAGCCGATTACGTCGTCACCGAAGCGGGCTTTGGTGCAGACTTAGGCGCCGAAAAATTCTTTGACATCAAATGCCGTAAAGCAGGGCTGACGCCTTCAGCAGTCGTCTTAGTGGCGACCGTACGGGCGCTGAAGTATCACGGCGGGGTCGAGGTGAAAGATGTCGATGTCGAAAACCTTGACGCACTGCGCGCCGGGCTCGTCAACCTTGAGCGTCATATTCACAACATCAAACATAATTTTGGGCTGCCTTGCGTGGTGGCGATCAATCATCGTACAGAAGACACTGACGCTGAAATTGCCTTGTTGCAAGCCACCACGGCCGCACTGGGTGTTGACGTCGTACTCGCCAAACACTGGGCACAGGGTGGCGCAGGCGCAGCTGATTTAGCGCATGCTGTGGTCAAGCTCTGCGAGCAGCCGAATCACTTTAAATTTTTGTACCAAGACTCAGACTCGTTATGGGACAAAGTACAAACCATCGCAACCAAGACCTACGGTGCAGCCAGCATCACAGCCGACGCAAAAGTACGCGCGCAAATCGCACAACTACAAAGCGACGGTTACGGTGATTTACCGGTGTGTATTGCTAAGACGCAATACTCGTTTTCGACCGATGCCAAATTGCGGGGTGCACCGAGTGGTCACGTGTTGACGATTCGCGAAGTCAGACTATCGGCCGGCGCTGGCTTTGTGGTGATGGTGTGCGGTGACGTCATGACCATGCCAGGGCTACCTGCCGTACCAGCAGCAAACGGAATCGACGTGAACGATGCGGGGCAGATTACAGGGTTGTCGTGACTTGTCGCGTCAGACTGCAAAAACCCCGGTAGCGTTAGCAAAGCGCGCGCGGCGAGTGACTTGTTACGACTCGTCCGCGTTGGCGATTCCTTAAAAAAACTCGCAACTCAAGATCACACCTGCCGCGCCTTTTCTGGAGTTGGGCGCGCGGCTGTGGCCGAATGTTTGAGGCGCCGAGGGTTTTGCAGGATTGGCGGATGAAGGCGGCCCTTGTTTGAGCGAAGCGAGTTTGGGCCGCCGCCGCCAAGACAAAAAATCGGAGGGGAGTCTGCGCAGCAGACCGACTCGGTCAGCCGGCCACAGCCGCGCGCCCAGCGCCAGAAAAGGCTACCCAGTCCAAACAGTCCCCGGCAAGCTCAAGCCAAATAAACTCTACTGAACCACAACCGGAATCCCAGCAATCCGCGACGACCACTCTTTTGGCCCCGTCGTATGCACCGAGATACCATTCGAATCAACCGCCACCGTCACAGGCATATCCACCACATCAAACTCATAGATGGCTTCCATCCCCAAATCCGCAAAGCCAATCACCTTGGCAGCCTTGATCGCTTTAGACACCAGATACGCCGCACCACCCACTGCCATCAAATAGGCAGACTTGTGCTTACGAATCGATTCGATCGTTTCAGCACCACGTTCTGACTTACCAATCATCACAAGCAAACCCGTTTGCTCAAGCATCATGTCGGTGAACTTATCCATGCGAGTCGCGGTGGTTGGGCCTGCAGGGCCCACGGCCTCATCACCGACTGGGTCAACCGGACCCACGTAATAAATCGCTTTGCCGCGGAAATCGACCGGTAATTTTTCGCCTTTAGCCAGCATGTCTTGAATACGCTTGTGCGCTGCGTCTCGACCCGTCAGCATTTTGCCGCTCAGCAACAAGGTCTGGCCCGGTTTCCAGCTGGCAACTTCTGCTGGCGTCAGTTTGTTTAAATCCACCTGACGCGACGATTTGTAATTTGGCGCCCAGTTGACATCAGGCCAGTCAGATAGTGACGGGCGATGCAAGTGTGCAGGGCCCGAACCGTCTAACTCAAAGTGCGCATGACGGGTCGCCGCACAATTTGGGATCATCGCAACTGGAAACGATGCGGCGTGCGTCGCAAACGTTTTGATTTTGACATCGAGTACTGTTGTCAAACCACCTAAGCCCTGCGCACCAATCCCCAGAGCATTGACCTTTTGATACAACTCAATACGCAATTCTTCAATTTTATTGTTTGGTCCACGCTCAAGCAGTTCGTACATATCGAGGTCTTCCATTAACGCTTGCTTGGCCATCAACACGGCCTTTTCAGCTGTGCCGCCAACGCCAATCCCCAACATACCTGGCGGACACCAGCCTGCCCCCATCGTCGGTACCGTTTTTAATACCCAGTCAAGGATTGAATCATTTGGATCGAGCATGGCTAGCTTGGATTTATTTTCAGAGCCGCCGCCCTTAGAGGCGATTTGCACGTCGACTTTAGCGCCCTGAACGAGCTCGACGTTTACGATGCAGGGCGTGTTGTCTTTGGTGTTTTTACGCAAAAAAATCGGGTCATCCAAAATCGACGCCCGCAAAGGATTTTCTGGATTGAGATAGCCTCGGCGCACGCCCTCGTCACACAACTCTTGTATATTTTTTTTGGTATGAAAGCGGACGTCCATCCCTATTTTTAAAAACACATTGACGATACCGGTGTCTTGGCAGATCGGCCGATGACCCTCGGCGCTCATGCGCGAGTTTGTCAAAATTTGCGCCATCGCATCTTTTGCTGCGGGGCTTTCTTCGCGCTCGTACGCACGCGCCAGATGTTTGATGTAATCCGCCGGATGGTAATAGCTGATGAACTGAATAGCGTCAGCAATCGACGAAACGAAATCTTCTTCTTGAATAATGACTGACATCTAGGCACCTGCTATAAAAAGGAGCTAATCAAAAATTGAATGGAACAGCAAAAGCTTTCAAATACAAAAAAATGCGTGGGGCAACGAGCGTACTGATCCGGTCAGCTCAAGCGAGCGTCGACACAAAATTTATCTTCCGCGCCACACCGGCTGACGCTTTTGTGCAAAAGCGGTGGCGCCCTCTTTGGCATCGTCTGACAAAAAAATATGGTGAATCAGGGGCCGCTGCAGATCAAACATTTCGTCTGCCGAAAAGTCGGCTCCTTTGTTCACGACACTTTTACTAGTTTGCACCGCTAACGGGCCATTTTCGCAGATTCTTTGGGCAAGTTTAATCGCCTGTGCCAGTGCTTGCCCGGGTTCGGTCAGCACATTAATCAAGCCATACTGCTGCGCCCGTAAAGCCGGCAGCATGTCGCCCGTTAAAATGATCTCCATGGCGATGTGGTGGGGAAGCTGACGCGGCAGGCGTAACAAGCCCCCCGAGCCCGCCACGGCGTAGCCTTCCACTGCGGCGATCAAGGGTTTTTTAGGGGGAGCCTCGTTTAAACCAGCAAAGCCCTTTCCCTCGACCAGCGCGCGTTTTCGCGTCTGCGCAAAATCTTTCAGATCCATCCCAGAACTAAAGGTGCCACCCGCCCCGGTAAGAATCGCGATCCGGATGTCGTCGCGCGCGTCTAGGGTATCGAAGGCGGCCGATAGCTGGTGTGCGGTCTCAAGACTGATCGCATTACGCGCCTCAGGACGGTTAATCGTAATAAGCTGAATCGCGTCAAGATACTCGACGCTTACCAGTGCTGACATACAAACTCCTTGAACAGTGGCCCGTGCACGGTGGCGCCCCACAGCGATCACCCTGAACGTCAACCAACTAACCCTAAATGATAGGCGATTGGCGCAGCGAGCTGGCAAGAACACCGAATCTTGAACCCAAGAGGCTGCGTACCAGCCGCAAGCCACCCACACAGCCTGCCCCACGGTAAACTGCCTACTTAAACAGCCTTTATCGCGTTCAAATCTTCATGCTCACTTTTCAGCAAATTATTCTGCGTCTGCAAGAGTACTGGGATCAGCAGGGCTGCGCCCTGCTCCAACCCTACGATATGGAGGTCGGCGCGGGCACCTCTCACACTGCAACCTTTCTTCGTGCGATCGGCCCCGAGCCTTGGCGCGCAGCCTATGTGCAACCCTCGCGACGCCCAAAAGACGGGCGCTATGGCGAAAACCCCAATCGGCTGCAACATTATTACCAGTATCAAGTCGTACTCAAACCGGCACCACCTGATATTTTGGATATTTACATTGGCTCGCTAAAGGCCCTCGGTATTGATCCCACAGCGCACGACATCCGTTTTGTCGAAGATGACTGGGAAAACCCCACGCTCGGCGCTTGGGGTCTGGGCTGGGAAGTCTGGCTCAACGGCATGGAAGTCACGCAATTCACTTATTTTCAACAGGTAGGCGGCTTAGACTGCACGCCCACAACCGGCGAAATCACTTATGGTTTAGAACGTTTAGCCATGTATTTGCAAGGCGTTGAAAGCGTCTACGATCTGGTCTGGACAACCGGCCCCAAAGGCACGGTGCTTTATCGCGATGTGTTTCATCAAAACGAAGTTGAACAATCCACCTACAACTTTGAACATTCTGACGCTGAAATGTTGTTCAGGCACTTCACCGATTACGAAACCAACGCTAAGCGCTTAATTGAGATTCCTCTTGCTCTGCCCGCCTACGAAGCGACGCTGAAGGCCGCGCACACCTTCAACATGCTTGATGCCCGCGGCGCGATCAGCGTCACCGAGCGTGCCGCTTATATCGGCCGTATTCGTAACCTCTCGCGTGCGGTGGCACAAGCCTATTACGACGCGCGCGAACAGCTGGGCTTTCCGATGATGGGTGGTAACGGCGTTGCACAGACCCCAGACGTCAAAGGGGCGCAAGCATGATCCAAACTAGCCAGCCGCTGCTCATCGAACTGTTTACTGAAGAATTACCCCCAAAAGCCTTGCCTAAGCTTGAGCAGGCTTTCGCACAAGGCGTCTGTGACGCATTGCAAGCGCAGGGCTTGCTCGCGACGGCAAACACCGTAACCGCTTTCGCCTCGCCGCGGCGCCTGGCGGTGCGCCTCTCGCAGGTGTTGGCACTGGCCCCCGAACAACCCTTCGCCGAAAAACTGATGCCTGTCAAAGTGGGGCTCGATGCCCAAGGTCAGGCCACACCCGCGCTACAAAAAAAACTGGCTGCCAAGGGCTGGGCCGATCTGCCGCTTAGCGCGCTCGAGCGCGAATCCGATGGCAAACAAGAGTATTTAGTCGCGCGCGGCACAGCGCCTGGCCTGGCGTTAACCGAGGCATTGCAAGCCGCAATTGAAACATCGCTTGCGGCGCTGCCGATTCCGAAGGTCATGAAATATCAATTGGCCGACGGGGTCACCACAGTCAAATTCGTGCGTCCCGCACATGCACTGGTTGCGCTGTTTGGCGCTCAGGTGATCCCCGCCACGGTTCTAGGTTTACAAGCCGGGCGCACCACCTACGGACATCGTTTTCTGCACCCAGAGGCGATCGACATTGAGGATGCCAACAGCTACGAACGGCAGCTGGCGCAACCCGGTCAGGTCATCGCCTCGTTTGCCGCACGACGCGAAAAAATCCAAGCCTTGCTCGCCACGCAGGCGCAAGCCTTAAACGCGACCTTGGGGCAAGACCCTGCTGTGCACGCCTTGCTTGATGAGGTCACCGCTCTGGTCGAGGCGCCGGCGGTGTACGTTGGCACCTTCGAAGAGCGCTTTTTACAGGTGCCGCAAGAGTGTCTGATTTTGACCATGCGTCTGAACCAAAAATATTTTCCACTTTTCAGGCCAACCACTGGTGCGTTGACGAATCAATTTTTAATCGTCAGCAACATGCCCACCGAGCACCCGGCCGCCATCATCGAAGGTAACGAACGCGTGGTGCGCCCGCGCTTGGCCGACGCGCAGTTCTTTTTCGATACCGATCGCAACACACCTTTGCACCAACGCGTGCCACAACTCGCCTCGATTGTTTATCACAACAAATTAGGCACACAATTACAGCGTACGACGCGCATACAAAAAATTGCCGCCTGGCTGGCCCAGAGCTTAAACGCCGATGTGGCGCTCGCCGAACGTGCGGCGCTGCTCGCAAAGGCCGACTTGAATACCAATATGGTGGGCGAGTTTCCTGAGTTGCAAGGCATTATGGCTTCGTATTACGCCAAGGCAGATCAAGAGCCCGAACCGGTTGTACTGGCGTTAGCAGAGCAATACAAAATTCGCCTTGAGCAACCGGTCACCTGCGCAAACATGACGGCTGTCATCTTGTTCATGGCAGAGCGCGCAGAGACCCTAATCGGCATCTGGGGCATCGGCTTGGCCCCCACTGGCGAACGTGATCCGTTTGGCTTGCGCCGTGCCGCCTTAGGCCTGCTAAGCGCCTTTGAACAACTCACGGCGGGCGGGTTCTTGCCTATTCAGCAAGAGGGGCCGCTTACCCTTGACGGCCTGTTGTTGGCTGCGGCAAACACCTTCGAGTCCGCTGCCTTGGCCGACACGGCCGTCGCCCAGGTTCAGGCGTTCATCCTCGAGCGCCTGCGCAACCAATTAATCACGCAGTTTGACCGTAACGCCGTTGAAGCGGTACTTGCGATCTCGCCACCGCTTCATCAAGTGCTGGCACGCGTGCAGGCCGCAGTCACCTTTGCGCAAGGCCCCGATGCTGCAAGTTTGGCGGCAGCCAATAAGCGGATCGGTAATTTACTAAAAAAAGTCGAAGGCAGCTTGCAACCGTTGAACCAAAACCTTCTCAGCGAGCCTGCCGAGCAGGCTCTGGCCAGCACGATCGCTCACTTGCAACCTCTGGCACAAAAGTGTGTTGCAGCCGGCGACTATCAAGCTGCGTTGGCGACGCTTGCTCAGGCCCGCGTGCCGGTGGATGCTTTTTTTCAAGATATTATGGTGATGACCGACGACCTCGCGGTACGAAACAATCGTTTGGCCTTACTTGCCCAATTACACGGTTTGATGAATCAAGTCGCTGACATTTCAAGGCTCGCGGCATGAAGCTCATTATTTTAGATCGCGACGGGGTGATCAATCACGACAGCCCCGACTACATTAAGCACCCAGACGAGTGGGTTGCCATACCCGGCAGCCTGCACGCGATCGCCAGGCTGTATCAGGCTGGCTATACCGTCGCCGTTGCCTCAAATCAGTCTGGTCTGGCCCGCGGCTTGTTTGACATCACTGCGCTCACTTCGATTCATCAAAAGCTTCGTAAAGAATTAGCGCAGCTTGCTGGTGCGATCGATGCGTTTTTTGTGTGTCCGCATGGCCCTGATGAACATTGCCTTTGCCGTAAACCACTCCCTGGCCTGTTTGAAGATATTGCGCGGCGCTACGATACTGAACTGACTGGGGTTGCGGCAATCGGTGATTCTTTACGCGACTTACAAGCCAGTGCCGCCGCAGGCTGTACGCCTTGGTTAGTACAAACAGGTAACGGCGCGAAGACCCTGAAGCAGGGCGGCTTGCCAGCAGGCACACGGCAAGCCGTCGACCTGTCTGACGCGGTTGAGCAAATCCTTGCGAAAACAACGGTCTGACGCGATGTTGATACTGCGTGCCACGCTTTATGCTTTGTTCTTGCTACTTACCGTGATCCCTTACGCCTTCGCTTGTCTGTTGTGGGCTCCGCTGCCCCTGCACTGGCGCTACAAACTGACAATGGGCTGGCCGCAGCTTGCGGCTTGGGGGGCTCAAGTCATTTGCGGGATTCGCTGGCAGATTCAGGGAGCTGAACACTTACCTGACGGGCCCGCGATTGTGCTGTCTAAGCACCAGTCCGCTTGGGAAACCCTGTTTTTACCTTCACACCTGCCTCGGCAAATCTGCTTTGTCTACAAACAAGAATTGCATCGCGTGCCCTTTTTTGGCTGGGGCATCGCACTGCTTGGCATGATCCCGATTGATCGCAAAAAGGGACGCGATGCGTTTGAACAAGTCGTCAAGGTGGGACAGCAGCGCCTAGACGAAGGTCGCTGGCCGTTGTTGTTTCCTGAGGGCACGCGCATCGCGCCCGGCAAAATGGGACGCTTCAAAATGGGCGGTGCCATCCTTGCGACACGCACAGGCGCGCCTGTCATTCCCATTGCGCATAATGCAGGCGAACTCTGGCCGCGCAATGCGTTCATTAAAAAGCCAGGTCTGGTGACGGTGTCAATCGGTCCGGCGATCCCGTCGCTTGGCTTGACTCCCGAACAGTTAAACGAGAAAGTATTTGCTTGGATCGATGCAGAAATGCGCCGTCTAAACCCAGAGCGTTATGCGCAAAGCTGATGAATCAACTTGAGCTCGTGCTTTCAGACACAAGCACCCCCGTGCCGGGCTGGTTGGTTGCCCCTGAAACGCTGGTGCTCGGAGGCAAGTGGCGCGTGGTGCGGCACGGTGATCAGGCCGTTGGCTTCGTTTTGCTTCGTTCACGCCGTCGCAGCATTGGCTTTATGATTATTGATGAGGGCTTGCGTGTCACGGCACCCAACTGGGTGACCCTGAGGCAAATCGACGAAGCCGTCATCGAAAAAATGCCTTGGATCTTAGCAAAGTTACAAGACTGGCAAGCGCGAAAGGCGCAGCTCGCCATGGCCCATACCCGCTGGAAATCGGGTGGACAACTCCCTTATCTGGGCTGCCAGATTAGCTTGCAGCTTGGCGTGCCTGGTCCGCATGTGCCCCATGGTCGCGCGCACTTTGACGGAAACTCTGACGCACCCGAGGCGGGACAAAGCCTGTGGCTGCCGCTGCCCAACGACGCGGATACCCATCGCATGCGCGATATGACACAAGCGTGGCTGCAAAGCCGCGCAACGGTTTGGTTTGGACGCCGTCTGAAATACTTTTTGGATAAAACTGGTTTAACGATCCGCCGCTGGCGCTTGTCCTCGGCCGCGACGCGCTGGGGCTCTTGTACGAGCGATGGCAACATCATGCTGAACTGGCGTTTGATTCATTTTTCGCCCGGGGTGATCGATTATGTGATCGCCCACGAGCTCGCGCACTTACGCGAAATGAATCACAGTCACGACTTTTGGGCTGAGGTGCAACAGCTTTATCCCGAATACCACACTGCCAAGCAGATGCTGCAACGACATACGCCTGAGGGCATTCCCGAAATTTAACTGCCTGTAACCATTCTTTTTTAGGAGTAAGCATGCGAATTCTTCACACCATGGTGCGCGTTGGCAATCTTGAGCGCTCGATCGAGTTTTACACAAAGGTCTTGGGCATGCGCCTGTTGCGCAACACCGAGTACCCCACCGGACGCTTTACCAATGCCTTTGTCGGCTATCAAGACGAGCGCGACGGCCCGGTACTTGAGCTGACCTACAACTGGGACACCAGCGCCTACGACTTGGGCACCGGCTACGGTCATATCGCGCTTGAGGTCGACAACGCCTACGAGGTCTGTGACAAAGTGCGCACCCTAGGCGGCAAAGTCACCCGCGAAGCCGGCCCCATGAAGCATGGCACCACTGTGATCGCCTTTGTTGAAGACCCTGATGGCTACAAAATCGAGTTCGTCCAAAAAAAGACGGCTTAAGTGCGCAAGCAGGCAACCCCTTTGAAAATCGTCATCGCGCCAGATTCGTTTAAAGAAAGCCTTTCTGCACCCGAGGTTGCTGCGGCGCTTGCGCGTGGTGTCAAACGCGCAGCGCCCACGGCGCAAGTGATCTGCGTGCCGATGGCTGATGGCGGCGAAGGCACTGTGCAAGCGGTGCTCGGTGCCACGCAAAGCGAACGTCGCAGCAACTGGGTACAGAACGCTTTAGGGCAACCGATCGAAGCGCAGTGGGCCTTACTGCCTGATCAGACCGCCGTGATCGAAATGGCTTGCGCAGCCGGTCTTGAACATATTGCGCCGGCTCAACGCGACGCGTTACACGCAACAACCTATGGCGTGGGCGAGCTGATTCAGCACGCGCTTGACACTGGGTCGCGCCATATCGTTTTAGGCTTAGGTGGTTCTGCAACGAACGACGCAGGTGCGGGCATGCTCAGCGCGTTAGGGTTGGCCTTGCTCGACGCAAACCACCTGCCCCTTGCTGCCGGCGGTGCCGCTTTAGCGACGCTTGCGCGCATCGATTCAAGCCGACTTGACCCTCGCCTGAAACAGACAAAAATCACGATTGCTTCAGATGTGAATAACCCCTTATGCGGCCCGCGCGGTGCCTCGGCGATTTTTGGACCGCAAAAGGGTGCAAGCCCCGAACAAGTGCAAAGTCTTGACCTAGCCTTGAGTCATTTTGCCGACCTGTGCGCGCAACACCTCGGACACGACTGTCGCGCGTTGCCTGGCGCTGGCGCGGCAGGCGGTGTGGGCTTTGCCGCTCACGCTTGGATGCACGCCACCTTCAGGCCGGGCGCTGCCGTCATCGCCGAAATCGGCGGACTCGAGCGGGCTATACAAGGCGCGTCGCTAGTTCTGACGGGCGAAGGAAGAATGGATTCGCAAACTTTGCTTGGCAAGACGCCTATGGGGGTCGCACAGCTCGCACAACGTGCGGGCGTGCCCACGATTGCCATTGCGGGTTCGCTAGGGCCTGGCTATCAAGAACTTTATCGTGCCGGCATTCACGCCGCCTTTAGCGTAGTCTCGGGGCCGATGACGCTCAGTGAAGCTTGCACCAACGTTGCGAGTTTGCTTGAAGACCGCGCAGAAGACGTGCTCAGATTGTGGCTTGCTGCGCAAGAATCTCGTTGTTGACGGCGCTGCACTCAACGAAGACGTCTGACTCAGCCAAAGCGTTGCGCTAAGCCCTCACACCAGCGGCGTGCAGCACGTCAGTCAACTCAATAAATTTCAAAACGGATACCTGCTCGGCACGCCAAGTGGGCTCGATCCGTAACGCTTGCCACGGAATCAGTGCTGTCCACGCCCCCAGTACCCCGCGCAACATCTTGCGGCGCTGCGAAAACGCACGCATGACCACGGCTGCGAACAAACTTTCATCGACTGCCCGAACCCTCGCCTGACCCAACGGCGCCATGCGAACGATTGAGGATGTGACCCGTGGCGCAGGGTCAAACGCCTCTGGCGCCACGTCAAAAATTTTTTTGATCGCGTAACGATACTGCAGCATCACCGACAAACGACTGTAATCGCCCGATCCGGGCTCGGCGACCATCCGGTCGACCACCTCACGCTGCAGCATAAAGTGCTGATCGATGATTTGGTCTGCATGCTCGATCAAGGTGAACAGTAACGGGCTTGAAATGTTGTAAGGCAAGTTACCGACCAGGCGTAAGTTGTGTCCAAACTGCGTCAAGTCAACCGTCAACACATCGGCCTGCACAATCGACAGTTGCGACTCAGAAAAACGCTGGCGCAAGCGGGACGCCAAATCGCGATCGAGCTCAATCACGGTTAAAGCGTTGAGCTTTTCAAGCAGAGGCGCCGTGAGGGCAGCTAAACCAGGACCGATCTCAAGCATCCGATCATCGGGGGCGGGATCAATCGCCCGTATGATGGCCTCAATCACCCCTTGATCAACTAAAAAATTCTGCCCAAACCGCTTGCGCGCCTGATGCGCTCGCACGCGCTAATCCTTCGCCTGACGTTGATTCTTTTCAAGACGATTGTCGA
>CAMCZQ010000032.1 GCA_945887835.1 Bordetella parapertussis
CGTCAACGCCACGCTTTTTAAGCTCGGTGCGTACAAATTCAATATCTGCTAACTGGGCTTCATTAAACTGCGGCACGTGCGCCAAGATCGCTTGCACAATCGTTAAGCGATGAAAGGGTTTCGATAGATCAAGTTCGCGCCCTTGATAGGTGAGGGTGGCTGTGCCACACGCACTGATCGCTGCAGCACGAATAATCTGCTCGGTAAAATCCATCAACCATTGATAGTCGGTGTAGGCTGCGTAAAACTCCATCATGGTGAACTCAGGATTGTGGCGTGGGCTCACACCTTCGTTACGGAAGTTGCGATTGATCTCAAACACACGCTCAAAACCGCCGACCACCAAACGCTTCAAATACAACTCAGGAGCAATGCGCAAGAACATTTCCATGTCGAGCGCGTTGTGATGGGTGATAAAAGGTTTGGCCGCTGCACCACCAGGTATCGTATGCAACATCGGAGTTTCAACTTCTAGAAATCCCGCGTCAACCATGACCTGGCGCACGGCGCTAATGGCTTTGCTGCGCGCAGCAAAGGTTTGGCGCGTTTGCTCAGTCATGATGAGATCAACGTAGCGCTGACGGTAACGCAACTCTTGGTCAGCAATGCCGTGAAACTTATCGGGCAAGGGGCGCAGTGATTTCGCCAAAATGCGAGCGCTTTCTGCATGAATTGAAAGCTCGCCTTTATTGGTTTTAAACATGTAACCCGTGACGGCCAAGATGTCGCCGGTATCCCAATGTTTAAAAGATTCGTATACCTCTTCACCTAGATTGTTGCGATCCAGATAAATCTGAATACGACCGGTGCTGTCTTGCAAGGTTGCAAAGCTTGCTTTGCCCATTACGCGCTTAAGCATCATGCGTCCAGCCACTGAGGCAGGGTGCTTGGCCTCAGCAAGAGCGGCTTGCTCTTGCTTACCGTATTGCGTATGCAGGGCCTGCGCGCGATCAGCTGGCACGAAATCATTCGGGAAAGCCACCCCCTGAGTGCGCAGCGCGGCAAGCTTGGCCCGTCGCTCAGCGATCAGGTGGTTTTCGTCTGGCACGGCAGCGGTTGTTTCGGTCATGATGGGCTTAGTTGGTATTGAGTAAAAGGTGGGCGCTTGTTAAGACCCTTAAACGTTGTGCTCACGCACATCGTCAATCGTTTTGCCACCAAAGGCATCGCTCGCTAGCACTTTGAGCAAGCGCGTCGCGGTGCCCTCAGGCGTCGCTAACTTTTGTTGCGAATGAGCGTCTAAAAAACGATCCAAACTAGGCAGATCGGTTTTTGACGTGGCACGAATTTTTTCTTGCATGGAGGTGTCGATCATGCCGGGTGCCATTGACACAATCCGTGCGCGCTTACCCTGATCCAGTTGGGCAACCTCTGCATAGCGATCCATCGCAGCCTTGGTGGCGCAGTAAACGCCCCAGCCTGAGCTCGCATTGCGACCCGCGCCTGAAGAGATCAACATCACGCGCAAATCGCTGGCCTGTGTCGAACTCGCCAGCACAAAGGCTGTCAGGTAAATGGCCGAGGTGATGTTGACTTGAAAGGCTTGATTGATCACGGCCAAGTCGGTCAGGTCTTGCGACTGAGCAATTGGTGCAACCACACCTGCGTTATGAATAAAACGCACGCTGGTATGCTTGGCCAGTAAAGGCTTGAGTTGTGCAGCAGCCTGTTCAAGCGCTTTGGTGTCGGCCAGATCAACGTTGATTTGAGTCAGAGTCGTGCCGTGCGCTTTGGCGGTGACAGCCAGCGCGTCAGAAGCCACGCGCGACAGCGTCACAAGGTGTTCGCCGCTATGTGCTAGTTGGGTTGCCATCACGGCACCCAAGCCGCGCGTGGTGCCGGTCAGAATGGTGAGTTGAGTCATCTGTTAAACCCCTTGTTTTAAGCTTGCCTGAATAAACGGATCAAGATCGCCGTCTAAGACTTTTTGCGTGTTTGAAATTTCAACGTTGGTGCGCAAATCTTTGATACGGCTTTGATCAAGAACATAAGAGCGAATCTGATGGCCCCAGCCCACATCGGTTTTAGCGTCTTCCATCTTTTGCTGTGCGGCCATACGGTTACGCATTTCAAGTTCAAACAAACGCGACTTCAACATTTGCATAGCTTCAGCGCGGTTGCGATGCTGCGAGCGATCGTTTTGGCACTGCACCACAATATTAGTGGGGATGTGCGTAATACGAACGGCCGAATCGGTTTTGTTAATGTGCTGTCCCCCCGCACCACTGGCACGATAGGTATCGACGCGTAAGTCGGCCGGGTTGATATCGATTTCGATCGAGTCATCGACCTCGGGGTACACAAACACGCTGGCAAACGAGGTATGGCGACCGCCCGATGAATCAAACGGGCTTTTGCGCACTAAGCGATGCACGCCGCTTTCAGTGCGTAAAAAGCCAAAGGCGTATTCGCCCTCGATTTTGATGGTGGCTGATTTGATACCTGCCACCTCGCCATCAGATTCTTCGAGAAGCTCGGCTTTAAAGCCTTTGCGCTCGGCGTAGCGCAAGTATTGGCGCAACAGCATTGAGGCCCAGTCTTGCGCTTCAGTGCCACCGGCGCCTGCCTGAATATCTAAAAAGCAGTTGAGCGGATCAGCCGGGTTTGAGAACATCCGGCGAAACTCCATGCCCTCAAGCGTAGCCTGAAACTGCGCGGCATCGTCTTCAATGGATTCAAGCGTGTCATCATCGCTGTCACTGGCTGCGAGTTCGAATAATTCAAGCGAATCAGTAATAGACTGAGCCAGACTGCTGAGGGTATCGACCACGCCTTCGATGGTTTTTTTTTCGCGGCCCAGTTCTTGAGCGCGTTTGGGATCGTTCCAGACGTTTGGGTCTTCTAGTTCGGCGTTAACAACGTGCAGACGTTCAGCTTTGACCTCGTAGTCAAAGATACCCCCGAAGCGCACGTTCGCGCGCCGCGTAATCGGTTAACCGCGAAGAGATTTGATTCTGACGTTCTGCTTCCATCTGCTTTGAATTCCACGATCTAAGGATTTAACTCAGTAGTTTAACGGAGATCGGGTGGGGCTCGGGCGAGACGCCTAGGCCAGCTTAGGCCGCCTCAGCGTATTCAATCACCAGTTGCACCGTGATTCTGCCGTTCCAGACGTTTTGATCTAGCCGGTAGGCCACCTTCACAAATTCGGGCAGGCTATCGATACGGTTAAACCAAATGGCGTCAAAGCGTTGGTGGCCGCGTTCAAGCGAGAGTTTTAAGTGTTTTTCGCCCACGAGTTTTTGGCTACGCACCATAAACTCGTCTAAAAACAAGGGTGCGGCAAAGCCTGCGCCCCAAACTTCTTGTTCTAGCATCACGGCGACTTGGGCGTTGGCAAAGCCTTGTTCAAGCGAACCATCGGTTTCAATCAAGGGTTCAAAGCTTTTGCGCCCGGTCAGTTCAATCACGGCTTGTTCAAAGGCGGGTGAAAACTGTTCAAAATCGTCACGCCCAAGCGTTAAGCCCGCAGCCATGGCGTGCCCACCAAATTTGCGGATCAGGCCTGGGTGGCGCTTTGAGACCAAGTCTAGTACGTCGCGCAGGTGCACGTCGGGGATCGAGCGGCCTGAACCTCGCAACTCGTCGTCTCCGGCGGGGGCAAAGGCAAGCGTTGGGCGAAAGTATTTTTCTTTGAGTCGTGAGGCCACCAAGCCCACCACACCCTGATGCCAATCGGGGTGAAACACACACACCGACGCGCCGATTTTGCCTGCTTGGATTTGCTCTGTGGCAGCGAGGGCCTGCTCTTTCATGACCCCTTCGATCTGTCGGCGCTCGCGATTGATGGTGTCGAGTTCGCGTGCAAGTTCAAGCGCTTGGGTATCGTCATCGGTGGTGAGGCAACGAATCCCCAAGCCCATGTCGGCTAAGCGACCCGCGGCATTGATACGGGGGCCTAAGGCAAAGCCCAAATCAAAACCACTGGCAGCCTGTGGATTGCGCGCTGCAACGGCAAATAAAGCCCGAATGCCCGGTTGCATCAACCCGCGCCGCATGCGGTCTAAGCCACGCGTGACCAGTAAGCGATTGTTTGGATCAAGTTTGACCACGTCCGCCACCGTGCCGAGGGCCACCAAATCCGCTAAAGCGTCTAAGCGCGGCCCACCGTTTTCGGGGTACACACCGCGCGTGCGAAGTTCAGCGCGCAAGGCTAGCATCAGATAAAAAATAACCCCAACACCCGCAAGATTTTTTGACGGGAACCCACAGCCCACTTGATTGGGGTTGACGATGGCAAGCGCGTCGGGCAAGGTTTGGCCCGGCAAATGATGGTCGGTCACGATGACCCCAATGCCTTGCGCGTTAGCCTCGGCGACGCCTTCAACACTGGCAATGCCGTTATCAACGGTAATGATGAGATCGGGTTTGCCAGCGTGATGCAGCAGGGCTAAGTCGATTACCGCGGGCGATAGCCCATAACCTGTTTCAAAACGATTCGGCACTAAATAATCGACGTCAGCACCCATGGCACGTAGGGCGCGCAGGCCCACTGCACAAGCGGTGGCGCCATCGCAGTCGTAATCCGCCACGATCAGCATTTTTTTATTGGCCGCAATGGCGTCGGCCAACAGTTTGGCCGCATGCTCGGCGTGGGTGAGCGTGCCGGGGGCTAGCATGGCCGGCCACTCAAGCTGCACGTCTTTGGTTTGAGTAATGCCGCGCGCTGCCCAAAGTCTGGCTAGCAATGGGTGCACCCCCGAGGCCTCAAGCCGTTGGGTGGTCGTTAAATCGACGCGTCGGATCGTTAGTTTGGGAGATTCCACCAGGTATTCCAGGATTGTGGGCGTGGTGCAATGAAGGCGTGCCACCAGCGTTTACGTGCGGGCGTCAAGACGACGCAGCGTTGTTGGCCGGTCAAGATCAGAGATGTGGTGGAATCGAGCGTGCTGAGGTGCTCGGACAAGGCGGGCAGCGCAGCAATCCACGCGGCCCAGTCGCCTTGCAGGTAGGGAATGTGCAGACCTTCGTAGGTTACGGTGAGTGTCTGAGTCGCAGACCAGCCTTGCGCCCCACCAAACAGCCATAAGCTATTGATCGGCACTTCACCGCGTTCTGCGCGGGCCAGATTGACGGGGTGCTCGTGCCAGACCATTTGAATTTCGTTCAACAGACGGCGCCACTCGCGCAGGCTATCTTCTTGGGGCCACCAATCTGAGAGCCTCATCTCAGCCATCGCAGCGGGCGTCAGCGACCGAGTGCTGGCGCTTGGGTCAAGCCAGATCCGCCATTGCCTGGCATTAATCGGCAACGCCGAGATCGCACGATCCGCCCAAAGCCCGGACACCGCATCATATAAGGCATCGGCCTCGTCATTCGTAACCTCAAACGAGGCCGGGTGGGCAATCGTTGCGCCCTCGCGCCCAACTGTAATGGCGCTTAATTCGGCCAACCAGACGGTTTCAGAGGTGTTTTTGACCCCTGCGTGCAGCGAAGCCAGCCCAGTACCCAAGTTCGCACCCTCAGGCGGGGTGTAGCCCAATTGTTGCAGCTTGACGGCTTCAAAGGGCGTGCAGCCCGTGTGCTCAGGCTTTAGCTCTTGCACCGTTGCGACCAGCGCCTTCAGGCGCTCGACAAGTGCCGGGCAGTGCTGTTCAACCTGTGCAATCAGGTCTTTGGCAATATTAGAGGGGGGCAGTGCCCCAGGAATCAAAAGATGCATAGCCGGATTGTAGTGGGATGCTGGGTGGTTCGCCGCAGGTTTGATGCAATAATGCCGCTGTGTTCAAACTACCTTACGAATTGTGGATTGGGGCCCGCTATGCGGGGCTTAGCAGCTTGCGCGGTCGTAAAGGCCGACGCGATCGCTTTATCTCGTTTGTGGCCGCGACTTCAATGGCGGGCATCGCCTTGGGTGTGGCCGCCCTGATCGTCGTCTTGTCGGTCATGAACGGCTTTCAAAAAGACGTGCGCGACCGCATGTTGTCGGTGCTGCCGCATATTGAAATCTTTGCTCCGGGGGCTGATGCTGAGCGCACCGTGAGCCAAGCCCCCGAGCTAATCGCAGCAGCCAAAAAATCACCGGCTGTTTTGGCGGGCGCGCCCTTTGTATCGGCTCAAGGCATGTTGATGCGCGGGCAAGAGTTACGCGGTGTGCAGGTGCGCGGCATTGATCCGGTGACTGAAAAAAATGTGTCAGCAGTCGGCAGCCAAATGGTGCGTGGTCGCTTAACTGATTTAAAGCCTGGCGAATTTGGCATCGTTTTAGGGCAAGACTTAGCCGACGTTTTAAATGTGCGCATCGGGCAAACCATCATGATGCTCGCACCGTCTGCCAATATCAGCCCCGCAGGTTTTTCACCCCGTATGCGCCAGTTCACCTTGGTGGGTACGTTTCGCTCGGGCCATTACGAATATGACTCGTCTTTAGCGTTTGTCGATGTCTCCGATGCGGCCAAGCTGTTTCGCGATAGCGCCATGGCGGGGGTGCGGCTACGCGTCAATGACATGCATCGAGCCCCTGAAATCGCGCTAGAGCTGGTGCCACTGTTACCGGCCACAGTTGCCGTGGCAGACTGGTCTCGCAATAACCGCACTTGGTTTGCCGCGGTGCAAACAGAAAAACGTATGATGTTTTTGATTTTGGCCTTGATTGTGGCGGTCGCGGCCTTCAACCTGTTGTCCTCACTTGTGATGGCGGTTAAAGACAAGCAATCTGATATTGCGATTTTGCGCAGCTTTGGTTCAACGCCTGGAGAAATCGCTCGAATATTTTTGGTGCAAGGCGCGCTGATTGGCGTGATCGGCACGCTATTAGGCGTAGTGGGTGGTTCGGCACTCGCACTTAATATTGATGTTATCGTGCCTGCCATCGAGCACATGATCGGTGCCCAGTTCTTGCCACGCGAAATCTATTTCATCAGCACCTTGCCGTCTGACCCACGTCTGTCTGACATCACTAGTATCGGCATCACCTCGTTGATCATGTCGCTTTTGGCGACGCTGTATCCAAGCTGGCGGGCCTCGCGTTTGCAACCTGCCGAGGTCTTGCGTCATGACTGATTTTGCTTTGCAAGCCTCGCACTTATCTAAACACTATGACGACGGTTTAAATCGTATTGACGTATTGGTGGATGTCAGCATCGCGATTGCGCGCGGTGAAATGGTGGCGGTGGTGGGGGCTTCGGGTTCAGGCAAAAGCACACTGTTGCATGCCTTGGGCTTGTTGGATTTGCCAAGTTCAGGCTCGATCACCGTGTCAGGGCAAGCCACTGACGGCCTGTCTGAAGCCCAACGCAGTCGCTTACGTAATCATGCCCTTGGCTTTGTGTATCAGTTTCATCATTTGCTGCCTGAATTTTCGGCTTTAGATAATGTGGCCATGCCTTTGATTGTTCGCCGTGAGTCGCGTGGGCATGCGCGTACTGAGGCACAAAAAGTGCTTGAGCTGGTGGGCTTGCAGGCGAGGGTGCAGCATTTTCCGGGTCAGTTATCCGGTGGTGAGCGCCAGCGTGTCGCCTTGGCGCGCGCGTTGGTGGCAAAGCCTGCGTGCGTGTTAGCCGATGAACCCACCGGCAATCTTGATCGGCATACGGCACAGCAGATGTTTCGCTTACTCAAGCAAGTGAACGCCGAGGCAAAAACAGCCTTTTTGATTGTGACCCATGATCAAGAGCTTGCTGCCTTGGCTGACCGCCGTCTCTACATGGAGGCAGGGCGCTTGGTGGATGCGTCTTGACACGATGCTGTTTGACACGCATTGTCATTTAGACGCGGCAGAATTCGACTACGATCGCGAGCAGGTGATTGCACGTGCGCAATCCGCTGGCGTACAAGCCATTGTTATCCCAGCAGTTGAAGTGGCTAACTTCGATCGTGTACGCCTATTAGCCCATTCGTTTGAGCAAGGGTTTTACGCGCTGGGCATTCACCCAGTGTACGTTGAGCGCGCTGCACCAGAGGCGTTAGAGCAACTGCGCGAGGCTTTGCTGCAACACCGTGCTGATCCAAAGTTAATTGCAGTGGGTGAAATCGGACTCGATTTTTTTATCCCTGAAATTTCGTCAGGCAAGCCACGCGCTAAGCAAGAGTTGTTTTACGAAGCACAGTTAAAGCTTGCGCTTGAATTTGATTTGCCCGTGCTGTTGCATGTGCGACGTTCGCAAGATACCTTATTAAAACACCTGCGACGCCATCGCGTGCGTGGCGGGATTGCACACGCCTTTAACGGCAGCATGCAACAGGCGCAGCAATTTGTTGAGTTGGGCTTTGCGTTGGGAATTGGTGGCGCAATGACATTTGAACGCGCGTTGCAGATCAGACGGTTAGCGGCAGAACTTGACTTAAGTGCCTTGGTGCTTGAGACCGATGCGCCCGATATTTCACCAGCGTGGCTAGCCAAGGGGGCTCGCAACGAGCCGCACGAAGTGCAGCAGATTGCACAGACGCTTGCGGGGTTGCGTGGGTGCTCGGTGGAAGAGGTAGTCAAGGTAACGGCACACACGGCACAACGGGTTTGCCCAGGTTTGGCGATTACTGCGCGTTAATCTTCGCGTTGTGTATGATTTTGCTCAGCTAAATCTTTGAAAGAATCACGCAAGAAACTATGGCGGCGCTTTGCAGTCACCAAGCTACTTTGCAGGAAGCTGCGGCAGTGCGTCAATTTCCGTTATTCGCAAGTATATTGAACAACAGCAAACGCCAAACTAAATCAAAGGCTAAAGAACGGAAGGCTGCGCCTTCCGCGCTTACATCCCCGCCCTAAACGGCGAGGTTTTACGCGCAAAATCGATAAAGCGGTGGTTAACTGGGGCAATTCTAGGTGCGGAGTAGGCTGATGAGGTCGAGATCACACAAATACCAGGCTATGTTGCACCGCCTGAAGGGTATGTCGAAACGTCGGCGTAGCCAACCGACAGAGTTGGTCACTGAGCCAGACATTTTTATCCATCCCTGGTTGCTTTGACGCGTAACCCACGGCAGCATCACACGTTTTGTGTGAGGCAGCATGGGCAGACTTTCTGCGCTAGCGATTGTGTTGGGTGCAGTGCTGGTGCAGTGCTCGTCTAGGCTGCCCGCCCTCGACAGCTTGTATGCAGCAAGTCTTTGTGTTGCAGGCCTACTCGCTCTATTGTGCCTGCTGCAACGAGGCAGCAATAAAAAGCACACGAACCGAATTAAGCGCGCTGGGCAGGCGTTGCGGCGGCCTACGGTAGTTTTGTTGATCTTGTTTTTAAGCATCACATGGGTAACTTGGCGGGCAGAGCAACGCTTAAGCGCCGTACTCTCGACTGACCACGAAAACGTTGTTACGCGCTTGACGTTTAGGGTGACGTCTTTGCCTAACGACACCTCAGAGAGCGTGCGCTTCGAGGCACAAGTGCTAGAGCCCTTCAAAGCAGGGGTGCCAAGGTCTTTGCAAGTGTCTTGGTTAAAGACGCCGGCCATGCGCCAAGTGTTGCCTGGGCAAGTATTTCGTGCCGCCTTGGTACTGCGTCGTCCGCATAGCAATCTCAACCCTCATGGCTTTGATTACGAGGGTCATCTCTTTGCAAAAAATATTCGAGCGCTCGGGCGTGTGCGTGGCTTGCCGGTCTTGTTGTCCGATGAGCCCTACGCAAGCTTTTCAGTCAGCACTGCACGCGCCCGACATGTCGTGCGAGAAGGCATGCGCCGTGTCACGGCAAACATGCCTTACGGCGCGGTGCTAATCGCGCTGGCCATCGGCGACCAGGATAGTGTCAAGCAAGAGCATTGGCAGATCTTTAATCTCACTGGGATTACGCATTTAGTCTCGATCAGCGGCTCGCATGTGACGATGCTAGCGGCGGTCGGTGGGTGGCTCATGCTGTTGATCATGAAGCGAGCGCGCTGGCGCGGACACCTGCTGTGCGAACGCATACCGGCTAGGGTGATTGCGACACTTGCGGCGATGTTAGTGGCCTGGCTGTATTGCTTATTGGCGGGTTGGGGTGTGCCTGCGCAACGTACCTTTTTTATGTTGGCCTGCGTAGCGGTATCCATACTCGTGCGTCACACTCTGTCAGCTTCACGGGTGCTGGCAGCGGCGGCAGCCGTGGTGGTGGTGGCCGATCCGTGGGCGCCGCTGGCAACCGGTTTTTGGTTGTCGTTTTTGGCCGTAGGTATTTTGTTTGCGGCCGGAGTGGCGGGTAGCAAGCTCGGCCAGGCCCGCTCGGTTTGGCAACGCGCCAAACAAGTGTGTGCCGAGGCGACTCGCTTGCAATGGCTCATTACGATCGCGATGCTCCCTGTCTTGGCCTTTTTGTTTCAGCAAGTCTCGCTGGTTTCACCGTTCGCTAACGCGCTTGCGATACCTGTATTGACGTTTGTGGTGACTCCGTTGGCGTTGGCCTTAGCGCTCTTCGGCTTGGTACCTGGTCTAGGCAGGCTAGCCACAGCAAGTGGTGCCCTCGCGCATTGGGCACTTGAATACACTTTGATCCCAGTGACATGGTTAGCAAATTTGTCGTGGGCAAGCTTTGATGTCGCCGCAGCACCTTTTTGGACCTTGGCGCTTGCCGGTGCCGGCTTGTGCTGGGCGCTACAGCCCCCCGGTTGGCCCGTGCGTTGGGCGGGTTGGTGCCTGCTCTTGCCCGTTTTGTCCTTTGAGCCACCACGTCCTGCGTTGGGGCACTGGAGGCTTCTTGCTTTTGATGTTGGGCAGGGCGGCGCAGTCCTCTTGCAAACCCAAACGCACGATATTTTGTTTGACACAGGACCACGTCAGGGAGCCAGTGACGCCGGAGCCCGAACCATTGTGCCAGGCTTGCGAGCGCTAGGCATACGAAAACTCGACAGCGTAGTCGTGTCACACGCCGACAGCGATCACACAGGCGGCTTATTGGCGGTGTTAAAGGCGTTACCGGTCAGCACGTTGTACAGCTCCTTTTCGTTTCAAGAGTGGCTCAGGCGTGCGTCTCCCGCGAGCGCCCCAGCCACGCTGAAAAATGAACCCGCGCAGGCTCTGCTGTGCGAACGTGGACACGATTGGGAGTGGGATGGCGTGCAGTTTCAATTTTTGCATCCCGAGGCAATGCAACTTGTTGTAGTGCCCACGCGATTAAGCAAGATCCGTCCCTCAAAAAATGCGCAAAGTTGTGTGCTGCATATCCAGGGCATACACCATTCGGCCCTTTTGCCTGGGGACATTGGCGTCAAGCAAGAGCAACTTTTGCTTGAGCTGCGCGCCGCCATCACGCCCACAGACCTGACGGCCGATCTGGTCGTGGTGGCGCACCATGGCTCTGATACCTCTTCTTCGCCGCTCTTTGTGCAGCGTTTAGGGGCGCAACACGCGATCGTGCAAGCGGGCTATCTCAATCGCTTTGGGCACCCGCACCCATCGATCAAGCAGCGCTGGCTGCAGGCTGAGGCCAAGTTCTGGCAAACCGATCGTCATGGAGCCATCGTGGCACGGTCTGGGCCTGAGGGGCTGTTTGTTCAGCCGTATAGCCAACTGCGGCAACGCTATTGGCATCAAAGGCTACGCTAGAACCACTACAATAGGGCATAGTTTTTCAGGAACACCCCTTATGGCCACCCCTCGCCTTAAAGCAGTCATGTGTAGCAGCCCAGCTGGGTTGCACCGCATGGCCTATACCGAATGGGGCGACCCCTCAAATAAAAAAGTTGTTTTGTGTGTGCATGGGTTGACGCGCACGGGTCGCGATTTTGACGTCTTGGCCAAGCGCCTGGCTCAAGATTATCGGGTTGTGTGCCCTGACGTGGTTGGTCGCGGGATGTCCGATCGGCTGGCAAACCCGGCTTTTTATGCAATCCCCCAATACGCTGCCGACATGGTGAATCTAGTCGATCGTCTGCAACCCTCTGAGTTGCACTGGGTGGGCACCTCAATGGGTGGTTTGATTGGTTTGGCCTATGCGGGTGCGCTGGCCTTGGCGCGGGTGCAACAACAAACTCTGACGCCCGCTCAACACTACTCAAGCTTGCCCTCAACCGGGGTTCGCCTCGATCGCCTTGTGCTCAATGACGTGGGGCCACACCTTGAGCCAGTGTCTCTTGAGCGTATCGGGCAATATGTCGGCGAAGAGATTGAGTTTGCTAGCTTTGAGGATGCTGTCCAATATGTCAAAGAAACTGCAGCATCGTTTGGCCCGCACACCAAGGCGCAGTGGCAAGAGCTCACGCGCTATACCTATATCGAGCAAAACGATGTCTGGATTAAGCATTACGACCTTGGGCTGGCGGTGCCGTTTAAAAGCATGGCCCCTGCACTTGTCGCGCAAGGCGAACAGAACTTGTGGTCCGCCTACGCGTCTGTGCAAACTCCGATTTTGATTTTGCGCGGCGCAGAGTCTGATTTATTGTCTAAACAGACCTTGCAGCATATGCTTGAGCGTAATTCGCAGGCTCAATCTCACGAGTTTAAGGGCGTGGGCCATGCGCCAACACTGATGAATGACGATCAAGTCAAGGTCGTAACGGATTTTTTAAATGCCTAAACAAGCGCCATCCTTTTGTGCGGATCTGCATTGTCATTCAACCATCTCTGACGGCGTCTATTACCCCGAGGTGGTTGCCGAACGCGCGCACTCCTACGGCGTGACCTTATGGGCACTGACTGATCATGACGAAGTGTCAGGGCAACAACGCGCCCGCGCCAGAGCCGAAGCATTAGGCATGCAATATCTATCAGGTGTCGAAATTTCGGTCACTTGGGCCAAACAAACCGTACATATTGTTGGGCTAGGCATTGACCCTGAAAACGCGCCGTTGGTACAAGGTTTACGTGAGACCCGGGCAGGCAGAGCAGAGCGAGCGCGCCGCATTGGCGAGCGCTTGGCCAAGCTTGGTATGCCCGGTGCCTTTGAGGGCGCACGCACGTTTGCAGGTAACCCAGAATTGATTAGCCGCACGCACTTTGCGCGCTTTCTGGTCGAGGCCGGTCATTGCCCAACAACGCAGAGTGTGTTTGATCATTATTTGAGTGACGATGGCCCCGCGCACGAGCCTATGCAGTGGGCCACACTTGAAGATGCCGTCAGTTGGATTCGCGGCTCAGGTGGAGTCGCGGTGATCGCGCACCCAGGCCGTTATCACTACACACCCACGCAGTTTGGCGCACTGTTTGATACGTTTAAAGACGTTGGCGGTCAAGCGATTGAAGTGATCACCGGCAGCCACACTGTGCCGCAATATCAAGAGTACGCGCAGGTCGCACGCCATTATAATTTTCTAGCTTCGTGCGGTTCAGATTTTCATAGCGCAAAAGAAAGCAAAATTGAATTTGGAAGTCTGCCGCCGTTGCCTGCTGATTTGAAACCTGTTTGGAAAGACCTTGTCTGAAGTTTGTTTGGCAAGGCTTGCTGTCATGCGTGTCAGCATCGCAAAATAGATGTTACGGACATGAACAAAGCTTTCGTAAAAGAACAAGATAACGACGATGACGATGAGTTGCCCGAGGCGGCAGCGCTGCCCAAAGGCACGCGTAACTATCTGACGCCTGGCGGCTATGCCGCACTGCGAAGTGAATTAATCAAGCTGATGAACGAAGAGCGCCCAGCGATGGTGCAGATTGTGTCGTGGGCCGCCTCAAATGGCGATCGCTCTGAAAATGGCGATTACCTGTATGGCAAAAAACGTTTGCGCGAGATCGATCGCCGTATGCGTTTCTTAACCAAGCGACTCGAATTGGCCGAGATCGTTGACCCGGCCGAGCAACAAAATCGCGATCAGGTTTTTTTTGGTGCGACCGTGTTGTATGCCGATCAAACCGGCTTAGAGCGCCGCGTGACAATCGTTGGCGTGGATGAGGCGGAGCCTTTAAACGGAAAAATCAGTTGGATCTCACCGGTTGCACGCGCGTTAAATAAAGCCCGCGTGGGCGATACTATTACGCTGCGCACCCCTGGTGGGGTTGATGAACTAGATATTTTAGAAGTCAGTTACGCCGATGCCTAAACGCGGCTAGGCCATCGCCTGAACGCTAAGCACTGCAAGTTATCTTGGCTGTTGCTTTGCACTGGTTTGTGGGTACAATTTCGAGACACCATCGCATGAATGGTAACTAATCTATGCCTATGGCTCAGGCAGCTCGCAGATTGCTGCAGCCAAGCTTGTTAGCATGGGGGGTATTCAGGCGGTTCCAGTTCCTTATCGGGGTTCACCTCAAGCAATGACCGACGTCATGTCCGGGCAAGTCGATTTTATGTTTATCGATCTTTCAGTCGCGATTCCGCAGTTACAGGGGGGTAAACTCAAAGCACTCGGAGTCACAACGAAAGAAAGATTTCCTGTGATTCCACAAGTGCAATCTCTTCATGAATCGGGGGCTCCTGGTTATGAGCTGGTCGTATGGTTTGCCTTAGCGGGCCCAGCGAAACTACCTGACGCGCTGACGCAGTGTATTTCAAAGGCGTTGAATACAGCTCTAAAAAGCCCTGAACTTGCAAAAAAATACGCGATGCTCGGCTTGGCAGTCAAGGCGTCAACCGCACAAGAGTTTCAAAGTTTTCTTAAGTCTGAAATCGTGAATTGGGGCGATCTCATTAAAGCCGCTGGCATCCCGCCTGAAGATTAAACCGGGAGCGTCAACAAACAGAAGGGCTGAAAAAAATGCTACAGGCTAAAGTCATTGCTTGAGCAGTTTGTACACATTAGGCGCGAAAATTGAAGCGTTTTTGCTATAAACATTATGCTTTGGAAACACTATGACGTTCAAGCCCCTCATCGCAGCCGTTTTGTACGCACAGTGTCTTTGCGTCAGCCCTGTATTTGCACAGGCGGCGATTGATCCGCCATTTCCTACCAAGCCGCTTCGGTTAATCGTTCCGGTCGCAACTGGTGGTCTGACCGACAGCTTGGGCCGTACGCTGGCGCTCAAGCTTGAACAACGGCTTGGTCAACCGGTCGTGGTCGAGAACAAAGGGGGTGCGGGCGGCGTTGTCGGTACGATCGCAGCGGCAGCCTCGTCGGCCGACGGCCACACAATCCTTATGACCTTCATGGGCCCAGCCGCGGTTCGCCAAGCGCTAAACAGTAAAACAATACCTTACAGCACTTTGCGCGATTTCGCCCCGGTGAGCCTTGTCGCCCGCTTTCCTCTATTGCTGGTCGTGGGCTCGAATTTTCAAACGAAGACCTTAGGCGAATTCATTGCTCTGGCTAAGACTAAGCCCGCCGACGTGAGTTATGCCTCCGCGGGTGTCGGATCGACAGGCCATCTAGCGATGGAACTCTTTCAACGGGACATAGGCGTCAAGATTTTGCATGTTCCCTACAAAGGTGAGGCGCCGGCCATGATCGATGTGATGGAAGGGCGGGTGTCGGCATTGTGGATGAGCTTATCAGTGGCCTACCCGCAGATCAAAGACGGCAAGCTACGCGCACTGGGGATCGCAAATAAAGAACGCCATCCAGGCGCCCCTGAGATCCCGACCATCGGCGAAACGGGCTTAAAGGGCTTTGAGTTCACAGGTTGGTACGGCATGTTGGTGCCAGCAGCCACCCCAGCGCCCGTCATACAAATCCTAGCAAAAGAATTTGTTGCGATCGTCAACGACCCAAGTATGAAACGTCAGTATGAAACGTATGGCATCGAGCAAGCAGCGTACGGCGCAGAACAGTTCGGCCAGTTGATTAAGACCGAGATCGAAAAATGGCAGCGACTGGGCACGGACACCGGTCTTAATATCGATTAGTGGTCGGTTGTCTAGAAAAAGGGCAAGAAGTCCTTTTGGCAGGCCATCCACTTGGCAAAATGGAATAGGTTCTGATCCGCAACCGAGTGCTAAAGCATCCTAACTCTTGGTTGGGCGAAAAAAATGCCCCCACCTTAAAGATGATATATCACCGATATCTCAACGTTCTGTATTCTTATTGTTCAATCGATAATCAGCGCAGCGTGCCCGTCTCTACTATCCGGCCATTTAAAGTTAAAACCACTATCACGCAATCGCGCGTTACTTAAGCGCTTACTGCCCACCGAAGCAGGTGCCGCACCTTCAAGAGGAACTGCCCCCCCTACAAGTTTTGCCAGTGCGTCATACAACACCCGCATTGGTAAAGGCGTACTGTCGGTCACTAAATATATTGCTTGCGGGTTAGGTAGGTTCAGTAAATGCAAGACGGCTGCCGCAGCATCTTCAATATGAATCCGATTGACCCAGTGTGATTCAGCTGCTGGCGCAGTCGCTTGGCCCGCACGTAGGCGATCAAGCAAATAGCTGCGACCCGGGCCATAGATGCCAGAGAGTCGCAAGCTTAAGGTTTCAAACTGAGCGCTTTGACTGTGTAGCCATTGTTCTGTTTCAAGCAGCACTCGGCCGTTAAAACTTTTTGGCGCGGTGGGCGTGTCTTCATCGATCCATTGCGCTCCGTGATCGCCATACACCGCAGTAGATGACACGAACAACACCCGTTGCAACGCGGGTGAGGTAACCGCTTGCAGCAAGTGTTCTAAACCATCGCGATAGACAGCGCGATAGTCGGCTTCAGTGCGCGCCTTGGGCGCCGCCGTGTACAGCACGTGCGTGATATCTTTGGGTAGGTCTCGCAAGGTATCTGGTTGCGCCAAGTCGGCTGCCATCCACGAAAAGCCTGGTAAGTCGCTAGTCGATTCAAGAATAGGATTGCGCCTGAGCCCCCAACTTTGGTTGGAAGCGCTTTCGAGTGCTAACAGCCTAGCCACGCGCAAACCTAAATCGCCACAGCCGGCGATCAATACGCGCTTAGCGGTTGACGTGGCCGATGGCGTAACTTGTGGCTCAGTTTCAAGCACTCTGTTGGTCATTTAACTGTCTTCAGTAAGGGTTGATTTGCTAATCGACGCGATCTAATCAGGAATTTTGCTAGAAGGGCTAAACGGAAAAGTTTCCAAAAGGTCTAAGTAGCAACCGGCGTCAAGCTTGGTATAAAAAACCGTTCAGTAAGTTCTTGTAACCCAAGTCGCTCTAACAAGGCCTGCAAACGGGCAATTGTGTGTGGCTTTGCTGGGCCTTTGTGCTCAGCAATAATCAGTTCGTTTTTTAACGAGTGCTCCCAACCCACCAACTCAGTCACCGTCACGTGATACCCGTGTGCCTCGAGCTGAAGGCAACGCAAGGTGTTGGTGACTTGGCTGCCAAATTCACGTGTATGTAACGGGTGTCGCCAAATTTCTGCCAACGGGTCTTTAAGTTGCTGCGCCTTGTGCTTGCGTAACACGCCGGCTACCTCGGCTTGGCAACAGGGCACCAGCACCATAAAGCGCGCTTGCTTAGCCAAGCCAAATCGAATCGCATCGTCGGTGGCGGTGTTGCACGCGTGCAAGGCGGTCACCATGTCTACGCGATCTGGCAACAAACTTGAAGTAATCGAGTCTGCAACCGACTCGTTGAAAAACTGCATTTGCGAAAACCCCAAGTCATGCGCTAACTTGGTTGTTTGGGCCACAAGCTCTGCACGGGTCTCAATCCCTACCATGCGCGCCGCTTTGGCGTGGTGACGCAGATACAAATCGACCAAGATAAATCCGAGGTAAGATTTTCCGGCGCCGTGATCAACGACACAGAAGGCTGGATTTTTCTGTTGCAATTGCGTGAGTAGTGGCTCAATGAATTGAAACAGGTGATATACCTGCTTGAGCTTGCGTCGGCTATCTTGATTGAGTTTGCCCTCACGTGTCAAGATATGCAGCGCTTTCAAGAGCTCAAGGGATTGCTCGGGTCGTATTTCAGGAGAGGTCATTGCAGGGTTAATCGCTATTTACGGACAAAATTAAGAACTGATATAAGACAGAAACGATGGGATGCGTCACAAGGCGCAAAGAAACTAAACGATACAACAGAGCGCTTAATGACACACTTCTCGAGACACGACTTAGAGCATTTAGGTGGTATTTGTTTTCTTTTTGAAAATAACAGCGACCTGCTCGCTGCAAGGAAACTATTTGGCGACTGGTCTGAGCAGACTGGGGCGCAAGCTTACCTCAGTATCGCAATCAAGCAGCACCAACAGTGGTCCTTGCTGCAGATTTTAGCCTCTGATACCTTGCGTGCACTCACGCCGAGTTACAACACTATCGATTTATCCAAGCGGCTAGGCCTGCAGGCTAAGCAGTCTTCGCGCGAACTCGATCTTGAGATTGTGTTGACCATGGCGCGAGGTCCACGCGCGTATTGCTTTCCGTCGTACGATGAATTTTTTGCTGCGCTGCGCATCCGACGTTTGACCGCGCTGGCGGCACGGCAGACGCAATTGGCGTTTGATCCCGAAGGGCTTGAGCGCCCCGCCGAGTGCTGGACTTATCAAGAAGGCAACGGATTTACGCTCAATGCCGGCGTTGATTTGATTGCGGCGTTGACGCAGACGACCCAGCCACAAACTGATCGTTCGTCGTATACCTTCTCGTGCTTTCGTGCATCTGAATATGTATTGTTGTTGGCGCTTGCCCAAGAGCTTAAACAGACGCATCCGTTGATGCTCGCACAAATTGAAGCGCTCTGGCGCACCCACGCTTTACTTGCCGATGATTTCAACGACGCCTTTGTGCACGAACATGGCAAACTAGAAAACCCCTTGCCAATGAAATTTTATGTGCCGGGGGATCGTGTTTGGTTTCGTAACCCAGATGAGGCGTCGGCTGATATTCAAGGCTTTGAGGGCTCTTGGGTGTGCTACTTGGGAGCTGGTCAGTTTAGTAACTTTTGGGATCGGGCGCATCCCTACACACTCGAGCAAAAATGCCTAGAGGTCTATCACTGGCGGCACGGGGTGGCGCGCAAGCCAACGGGCGAGCTCTGGATGGACGAGTCTATTGTGCAAGAATTGGTCTTGCAATCAGCAAAGGATAGTTTAGGATTACAAAAGATTCTTGCCCAAATGATGAGAGTTCGTGATGGTCGGGGCATTTATGCGCAGGGCGGTTGTATCGACGCGACACGCGACGCGATTCGTTGGGTCTGTCCGGCGACGACAGATATAAACGTCAACAATATCGTATCCTAGCGTATTGATTCAAATCGTTAGGAGTTCAACCGATGTCAGTGCGTTATTTGAAGCGTGGCCGTAATGCCGCCGAAGTTGCCGAGGCCGATGCCAAAGTTCGTACCACCGTCGAAGGGATTTTGTTAGATATCGAAAAACGTGGGGATTCTGCGGTTAAAGAGCTTTCGGCCAAATTTGATCAATGGGAGCCCAGCGAATTTCGCTTAAGCCAAGCCGCAATCGAAAAGGCGGTCAAACAGCTGTCACCGCGCGAGATTGAAGATATTCGCTTTGCTCAAACGCAGATTCGCCGCTTCGCTGAAATTCAGCGGGCCTCTATGCAAGATGTCGAAGTGGAAACCATGCCAGGCGTGGTGCTCGGTCACACCCACATCCCCATGAATGCCGTGGGTTGTTACGTGCCCGGTGGTAAATATCCAATGATCGCCTCGGCTCACATGAGTGTGCTGACGGCCAAGGTGGCAGGCGTCAAACGCATTGTTGCGACGGCCCCGCCTTATCAGGGCGCCCCACACCCCGCGATTGTGACGGCCATGCATTTTGCCGGCGCCGATGAGATCTTGGTGCTAGGTGGGATTCAGGCTGTTGGTGCAATGGCCTTGGGCACACAATCGATTGCTCCAGTGGATATGTTGGTGGGCCCAGGCAATATGTTTGTGGCCGAGGCCAAGCGTCAACTGTATGGTCGCGTGGGAATTGATCTGTTTGCAGGCCCGACCGAAACCTTGATCATTGCCGATGATTCAGCCGATGCTGAAATGTGCGCGGTTGATTTGTTAGGGCAAGCTGAACACGGCCCGACATCACCCTCGATTTTATTGACCACGAACGAGGCCTTGGCGCGTGCCACCATGGCTGAGGTTGAGCGTCAATTATCCATTTTGCCGACCGCCGAGATCGCGCGCGTGTCATGGGCCGAGCACGGTGAGGTGATCGTGGTTGATACCCTTGACGAGTTGATTGAAACCGCAGATCAACTGGCGTTTGAACACGTACAAGTGTTGACACGCGACCCGGATATTTTCCTAAAGCGCATGACCAACTACGGCGCCTTGTTTCTAGGCCCTCGCACCAATGTGAGCTTCGGCGATAAGGTCATTGGCACGAACCATACGCTACCGACTAAGCGCAGTGCGCGCTTTACGGGCGGGTTGTGGGTTGGAAAGTTCTTAAAAACATGTACCTATCAACGCGTCACCACCGATGCCGCTTCGGCCATGGTGGGCGAATACTGTTCGCGCCTGTGCCACATGGAAAACTTCGCGGGTCACGGCGAGCAAGCGAATTTGCGGGTGCGCCGTTATGGCCAGCGCCCAGATTTACCTTGGTATCAACCGGTTGCCGCGAAGGGCGAGTGACAGCCTTGTACATATAAACAAAGGGGATAACATGAATATCAACGGTAAAAATAATCAAAGAACCAGCAAACGAGCAACTCTTGTTCGCGGGTTAGCACTGTTGTTGTTCGTGGTGTTGGGCGCACAATGCGGGCAGGGCATCGCACACGCGCAAGACACCTATCCAAACAAACCCTTGCGCCTGCTCGTTCCGTATCCCCCAGGCGGCGTCACCGATTACGCGAGTCGTACCGTCGCTGAACGGCTTGGACGTGAACTAGGTCAGTCAGTCGTCGTCGAGAACCGAGCAGGTGCTGCCTCGACCATTGCCAGTAACTTAACGGCGCGGGCCGCGCCCGATGGCTACACCGTCTATGCCGCGCCGGTATCGATTGTGATCAACCCAGTGCTGCAGGGCAAGGTTGAGTACGATCCATACAAAGATTTTCAGCCGATCTCGATGATGCTGACCTCGCCCTTTGTGTTGCATGCCAACAAAGATTTCAAAGCCAAAGACGTTAAAGAACTTATCGCACTGGTGCAGGCTAATCCTGACAAGTATTCGATTGGTACCTCTGGTATCGGTTCGATTAACCATCTTGCGGCCGAATACTTCATTAAAACCTTCGGCTTGAAGATGGCAGTCATCCACTACAAGGGTGGGGCACCTGCGGCGCAGGACTTGTTAGGTGGTCAAATTGAGATGATGTTCTCGGCACTGAACGAAGCACTGCCGTTTGTGACGTCTGGGCGTACCCGTGGGATGGCGGTATCGGTGGCCAAGCGAGTTGCACTCCTGCCAGAGTTACCCACTATCGACGAGGCCTCGGGCACAACTGGTTTCGATGCCATATTTTGGGTCGCGCTCATGACGCCTGCCAAGGTGCCGGCACAGGTGCTTGCGCGCTTGACCGCAGCGATGCAGGTGATTGGCCAGGATAAAGTCTTGGTCAGTGATCTGGCGCAGAGAGGTGTTTATTTACGGGTGTCTGGGCCGGATGAGGTCAATCAGTTTATGCAGCGCGATGGCGAAAAATGGGGTCGACTGATTCGTGATTTAGGGATTAAAGAGTAGAGAATGATGTCTGATGTCATTGCCCTGATTTTTGATTTTGACGACACCCTGGCGCCTGACAGCACCTCGGGGTTTCTTGAGTCGCTTGGGGTCGATACGCAGCAGTTTTGGACCAAACGTGTTGATCCCTTATTGGCGCAAGACTGGGATCCGGTGCCAGCCTATTTACATGAGATGATCGCACTGTCGCGCGAACAAACACATGGCCTCATTACTGAAAAAAAATTACAACAATGGGGGCAGACTCTCCCTTTGCACGCGGGCGTACAGACCTTGTTTGGTCGCCTGCGCGAACAAGTGCGCCAGGCCCATCCTCAGGTGCAGCTTGAGTTTTATCTGATTTCAAGCGGCATTGGTGATGTGGTGCGCCACACCCCAATTGCGCACGAATTTACGGGTATCTGGGCGTCTGAATTTGTCTATGATCAACAGGGTGCGATTAGTTTTCCGAAACGCATCGTGAGCTTCACTGACAAAACGCGCTACCTGTTTCAGATTCAAAAAGGGATTGTGGGGCCAGCGTTTATAGGCAAGCCCTTTGAGGTAAATCGTAAGGTCGCCGAAGATCGTTTGCGCGTGCCGTTCGATCAAATGGTGTTTGTGGGTGATGGCTACACAGACATCCCATGCTTTTCATTGATCCGCAGTTCTGGAGGCTTCGCCTTCGGCGTCTGGGATCCTAAACATCGCGACAAACGGAGTCGGGCCTGGGGCTTTATTGAAGACGGGCGCGTGTCGAACTTAAATCAGGCGCGTTATGACGCCGATGCCGAACTGTATCAATGGCTTGAAGAGGCCTTAACCAGTTTGGCGTCGCGCGTCGCGCTTAAGGCCCGTTTATATCGTGGCTGACATTGCCTGGATGCAACTGGCCTTAGCGCAAGCCGCGCAGGCGCAGCAGCTCGGCGAGGTGCCGGTGGGCGCGGTGCTAATCGATGCGCAGGGGCAGTTGCTTGCGACGGGTTTTAACCGCACGATTATTGATCACGATCCAACCGCCCATGCCGAGATTGTTGCCTTGCGTCTTGGCGCGAAGCGAGTACAAAACTACCGGCTTCCAGGCGCCTCGTTATACGTCACCCTTGAGCCCTGTGCGATGTGCCTGGGGGCAATGTTGCATGCCCGCCTTGCACGCGTGGTGTTCGGTGCGCCCGATCCTAAAACCGGGGTGTGTGGCAGTGTCTTAAATCTGGCGCTTGAAAAGCAATTGAACCATCAGACGCAAGTACAGGGCGGCATACTCGCGCAAGCGTGCGGTGATACCTTGCGTGATTTTTTCAAAGAACGTCGCAGCAAAGAGATCAAACATGATTAAAGCAAACCTCCCGCACGGACATGCCGAGCACGTTCACGACCAGCATTGCAAGCCTGACGCGAGCGGTATCTATGTGATTTCGCCGTCTGGCGCGGTGGCCGACCCCGAGACCTTAACGCGTGCCGGCGCACGTCTGACTGCGCTGGGTTTTAAGGTGGCGCTCGATCGCGGCGTTCTCCATCAAGCGCAGCGCTTTGCCGGCACCGAGGCGCAACGTTTGGCGAGTTTTGCGCGTGCGCTCAAGCAAAAACTACCCATCGTCATGGCCAGTCGCGGTGGCTATGGCGTTGGGCGCTTGCTTGATGGTCTTGACTGGCAAGCCATTGCAGACTCGGGTAAACGTTTTGTCGGGCACAGTGATTTCACTGCTTTTAGTTTGGCGTTGTTAGCCAAGACCGAAGCAATCAGTTATGCCGGCCCGATGGCGTGCTTTGACTTTGGCGGTAAAAAAACTGAAAGTTTGACCGCAGAGATCTTCGGTGAATGCATGCGCGGCGAGCTCGAAATTTTAAGCTTTGAGACACAAGATGCAGATGCTGTTGACGGACGTGGGATTTTGTGGGGAGGTAACTTAGCGATGATCACCTCGCTATTGGGCACCCCTTATATGCCTAAAATCAAAGGTGGTATCTTGTTCGTTGAAGACGTAGGGGAGCACCCCTATCGCGTTGAGCGCATGCTCAATCAACTGGCGCAGGCCGGTATTTTGGCTAAACAAAAAGCCTTGATTCTTGGCGGTTTTACTGAATACCGGCTGGCGGAGCACGACCGCGGTTACGACTTAAAAGCCGCGATTGCCTACCTTCGAAAGTCAGTCAAAATCCCGGTGATCACGGGTTTGCCGTTTGGTCATACTTTGATGAAAGTGACGCTTCCGATCGGGGCAAAGGTTGGCCTCGCAACCGAAAAAGGTCTTGCACACTTAGTGCTGGATGAGCACCAGCACTAAGTGCCGGCGCCCTAAGCCTTCTCGCGCTTGTGTTTAAGCGTGAGTAAAAATGCTTTGGTCTCTTTGACCACCACGCCGGACAACAACAACAGTCCGATTAAGTTCGGAAACGCCATTAGGCCGTTCACGACATCCGAGACCGCCCACACAAGATCAAGCGAGACCACCGCGCCGATCATCACAAAGGCCGTGTAAAGGCAGCGGTAGGGTACAACCACCCACTTGCCTAAAACGTACTGTGCGCATTTTTCACCGTAGTAGCTCCAGCCAAGAATGGTTGAATAGGCAAAAAAGAGTAGGCCAAATGTCACGATCCAGTCGCCAGGCCCCGGCAGGAGTCGGTCAAAGGTTTGCGCGGTTAACGCGGCGCCCGTGCTGCCGTCGGCATACATCCCCCCCATGACCAACACCAAGCCAGTGACTGAGCACACAATAATGGTGTCAATAAAGGTGCCCGTCATAGAAACCAGCGCCTGTTTAACGGGCTGATCGGTCTTTGCCGCCGCCGCCGCGATCGGTGCAGTGCCTAAGCCCGCCTCGTTTGAAAAGACGCCGCGCGCCACCCCATACCGAATCACCGTGCCCAAAGCCCCACCTGCCACGGCATTGCCCGTGAAGGCATCGGTCATCACCAAGGTCAAGGCAGGCCAAAGCAGTTCAATATTGAGCACGATAATCACTAGGCCGCCCCCCAAATAGAATAACGCCATGAAGGGCACGATGACTGAGGTGACGCGTGCGATGCTTTTGATGCCGCCGACAATGACAAGTCCGGTGATGGCCGTGAGCACGCCCCCCGTCAGCCAGCCTGGCACACCGAAGCTCGAGAGCATCGACTCAGCCAGCGAATTGGATTGCACCGAGGCGCCGGTGCCTAGCGCGGCGATCATGCCAAAGATGGCAAAGAGCATGCCTAGCCATTTCATGTTCAAGCCCAGCGAGATGTAATACATCGGCCCACCAGACATTTTTCCGTCGGAGTCCTGAACACGATATTTAACGGCGAGCAAGCCCTCTGCATATTTGGTCGCCATGCCAAAAAGCGCGCAGAGCCACATCCAAAACAGCGCGCCGGGTCCGCCGAGCACCACAGCAGTGGCGACTCCTGCAATGTTGCCCGTGCCGATTGTGGCTGCCAGAGCTGTCATGAGTGCTTGAAACTGCGAAATGTCACCCGGATAGCTTGGGTGGTCTTTGCGCGAAAACGCGAGTCGCAGTGCGTAGGGCAAGAGCCAAAACTGCAGACCGAACAGACGAGCCGTGAGGTAGACACCTGTGCCAACCAGTAAAACCAGCATGAAGGGGCCCCACACAATGCCCCCAAGAGTATGAAATAAAATAGTGAGTGACTCCAACCTAATCTCCTAGTGTGTATACGAATGCCGAAAGTACTTCGACCTCTGGTGCGAATGATAGGGAAGGCAGGACAAAAAAGATCAAAAAGTGCTGACTTGTTACACTCAATACTTATTTTTCAAGTTGTAACCAACGTATTTACTCTATTGGCTTCTCGTGATAACAGCATCAAACCTCACCATCCAGTTCGGCCCCAAACCACTTTTTGAGAACGTCAACGTCAAGTTCGGCGAAGGCAACCGTTATGGCCTGATTGGCGCAAACGGCTCAGGTAAATC
>CAMCZQ010000033.1 GCA_945887835.1 Bordetella parapertussis
GACCAAGGTAACCAGAACACTTTGCCCTTGAATCAAGAACTGATCGACAATGGAATAGCCGGGCGTGACAGCATTTGTGACATAGTCATACACGCCCGTTCCACCCAAGCTTGGTGAGGCAAAAACGGCGGTGAGCAAAGCGCCCAAAATACCAGCCACACCATGGATGCCGAAAACGTCAAGGCTGTCGTCTGAACCGAAGATTTTCTTCAATCCACTCACGCCCCAGATACAAACGACTCCGGCAGCGCCACCAATGGCCAGTGCACCCATTGGGCCAACAAAGCCAGCCGCTGGTGTGATGCCCACTAAACCTGCCACACAACCAGAGGCTGCCCCCAACAGTGAGGGCTTACTTTTTAAGAGCCACTCGGCAAAGGTCCAGGCCAACACCGCTGCGGCTGTTGCGAGTAAGGTGTTCGCAAAGGCCAGCGCGGCGGTGCCATTGGCTTCGAGGGCTGACCCGGCATTGAAGCCAAACCAGCCAAACCAAAGCAGCGCAGCACCGGTCATGACATGCACCATGTTGTGCGGTTTCATCGATTCTTTGCCTAAGCCTAAACGCTTGCCAACCACAAACGAACCCACTAAACCAGCAATGGCGGCGTTGATGTGAACCACGGTTCCGCCCGCAAAGTCGAGGACACCTTTTTGAAACAACCAACCGGCTTTCGCGCTCATGGCTTCAAGCGAAGCGGCGTCTTTGATGTCGTCCGGTCCGGGCCAGAACCAAACCATATGAGCGATTGGCAAGTAGGCAAAGGTGAACCACAACACCATAAACAACAGGATGGCCGAGAACTTTGCACGCTCTGCGAAGGCGCCAACGATTAGGCAGCAAGTGATGGTGGCGAACACGCCTTGAAACGCCATGAATGCGTATTCAGGGATTGCAACACCTTTACTAAAGGTTGCCGCAACAGCGTCAGGATTTAGGCCCGCTAAAAACAGTCGATCGAACTTGCCGATAAATGCGTTACCTTCTGTAAAAGCCAGGCTGTAGCCATAAATTGACCAAAGCACGATGACCAACGAGAACACGACCATACATTGCATTAGGATGGACAAGACGTTTTTACTGCGAGTCAAGCCGCCATAAAACAAGGCCAGTCCGGGCAGCGTCATCAACAGCACGAGTGCGGTACAGACGAGCATCCAGGCCGTATCGCCTTTGTTTGGCACGATGGCCACAGGTGCTGCAGTTGGCGCTGCAGGCGCTGCCGCGGCTGGAGCAGAGGCGGTTGTCGCCGCTTGCGCGTAGACCGGGCTCGTGGAGGCAATCCCAGCGACACAGACAATGATCGCCAAGAGGCCTGACGCTAAAAGTTTATTGATCCAATTTGACACAGTACACCTCTTCTTTAAAGTGCCGACGCGCCGGTTTCACCGGTGCGAATGCGAATGACATGATCGATTGGGGTGACAAATATCTTTCCGTCTCCAATCTTTCCCGTACGAGCAGCTTTCTCAATGGCCTCTAAGGCCTGATCAAGAAGTTCTTCAGACACTGCGGCTTCAAGCTTAATTTTGGGCAAAAAATCGACAATGTATTCGGCGCCGCGGTAGAGCTCAGTGTGACCTTTTTGCCGCCCAAACCCTTTAACCTCGGTGACTGTGACGCCAGACACGCCAATGGCAGTTAGAGCAGTGCGCACTTCGTCGAGCTTGAAGTGCTTGATGATGGCTGTGATCAATTTCACGGCGGTCCCCTTAAGGATTAAAAGATTTTGGTTAAGGTCGCTCAGACGGTCTCGCCAGCTAAGGCTTTGCCTTGCGAGTTGATGTATGCGCCTTTTTTTGCGTTTGAGCCGACATAAGCGACCATTTGCTACAAATATTTGCTTTAGCGACAAAAAGCAATAAACGTGCCAAGCTACGCCTAACAAAAGAGGGGGTTTTGTAGGACTGGGCGCGCAAGCAACGGTGGGATCAGCGCCAAATAATAATCGCACCAATAAGGTGCATTTGCCTTATTTTGGTGCGCAACGAGGGGTGGCTTGTGGCGAGTAAGGATTGACTCGTTCATGCTAATCTTGTCGTAGCTATCGTGCCTTTTGACTCGTGGTGAAGACTTCTATGGTGACAGTCGCTGAGCCCTTGATCGCACTGCATCAACTCGCGAAGCGTTTTGAAACGGGATTGCTTGCTTTACAGGGGCTTTCTCTGACGATTGCGCCCGGCGAGTTTGTGGCTCTCTTGGGGCCCTCAGGCTGTGGAAAAAGTACCGTTTTAAAATTGGTGGCGGGTTTGACCGAGCCAACGGAAGGCACGGTATCTTCGCCAGCCCAAACAGACCCCACCGGCCGCTCGACGGCCTTTGTGTTTCAAGAGCCCACCCTAATGCCTTGGGCATCCGTCTTCGAGAACGTCTGGTTACCTTTGCGTTTGCAAGGCCAGACGCGCGTCGAGGCGATGCCGGTGGTGAGTCGGGTGCTCGCTCAGGTCGGCCTGAGTGACTTCTTAGAAAGTAATCCGGCTGAACTCTCGGGAGGTATGAAAATGCGCGTCTCGATCGCCCGCGCCTTGGTGTCTCAGCCACAGGTTTTATTGATGGATGAACCTTTTGCGGCGTTAGACGACCTCACGCGGCAACGCTTAAATGTTGATCTGCTCAAATGGTGGCAAGCCTGTTCGATGGCCACCCTATTTGTGACCCACAACGTCGCCGAGGCTGTCTTTTTAAGCCAACGGGTCGTGGTGTTAGGCTCGCGACCCGGCAAAATCATGGCCGAAGTCACGATCGAAGAGGCGTACCCGCGCGCGGCGACATTTCGAGAAACGCCAGCCTTCTTGCGTCACTGTCAGCGCCTGAGTGCTGCGCTGGATAGCGCAAATTCAACTCAAAGCACGCGCCTGTGAACATTGAAAAAATACTGCTACCGGCCGCTGTTTGCGTGAGTCTGCTGTTGGGCTGGGAGCTCCTTGTGCGCTGGGCACAAATACCAGCCTACACGCTGCCCGCCCCCTCGGCGGTACTCGAAGCGCTAGTCGCCAATTGGAGCTCGTTGGCGGCAAGTTGGTGGTTCACGGTCAAAATCACACTCAGTGCATTGGCTCTGGCCTGTGCCGGGGGTGTCTTGATTGCGTCTGTGTTTGCGTTGTCGCCTCAACTCGAACGGGCGCTCTTTCCGCTGGCGGTGGTGTTGCAGGTGACGCCGATCGTGGCCGTGGCGCCGTTGATTTTGATTTATGTCGAAAGCACCATGGCCGCGCTGCTGTTGTGTGCTTGGATTGTGGCGTTTTTCCCGATTCTGTCGAACACCGTCATTGGTTTAAGGTCGCTTGATGCGAATCTGGTCGATCTTTTTCGGCTGTACCGAGCGACACCTTGGCAGCGTCTGGCCCTATTGCGGGCACCCTCAGCATTGCCGTACTTTTTAGCGGGGGTAAAAATCTCAGGCGGGTTGAGTTTGATTGGCGCGGTGACAGCCGAAATGGTGGCGGGTGCGGCGGGTCGGGATACTGGCTTGGCGTCGCGTATTCTTGAAGCGAGCTTTCGTACCGAGACCCCTAAAATGTTTGCAGCGTTGGTGTTACTTGTCGCAACAGGTGTCTTGGTGTTTTTGATTTTAAATCTCTTGTCTAGAGCGTTGTTGCCGCGGCACTCAAGAGCTGACTGAATCGTCACGCAAGGCTTTAATCGTACCGTTACAAAGGAAAATGATCGTGTATCAAAAACTATTCAAGGTGCTGGTCGTTGTGCTTCTTAGCAGTGGCTTGGCCCAAGCGCAGCAAGCTGTCACGTTCGCAACCAACTGGAAAGCGCAGGCCGCGCATGGTGGCTTTTATCAGGCTGTCGCTGACGGCACCTATAAAAAATACGGACTCGACGTCAAAATTATTCAGGGTGGCCCCCAAGTCAATAATCGTCCGCTCTTGCCCGCAGGGCGCATTGATTTTTTAATGACGGGCAATCTGCTACACAGTTTTGATAGCGTTAAAAATAAAGTGCCCGTCGTGACGGTCGCGGCGATATTCCAAAAAGACCCACAGGCCTTAATGGCGCACCCAGGGCAGGGCTATGAAAACTTTGCTGAGCTTAAAAAAGCGCCAGTTGCCTTCATCGCAAAAGACGGGCAGTTCACATGGTGGCAATGGTTGAAGGTGACGCACGGTTTCAAAGACGAAGCGCTTAAACCTTATAACTACAACTTAGGTCCGTTTCTATCCAATCCTAAGTCGATTCAGCAGGGCTACTCGGTTGCTGAGCCGATTTATATCAAAGAACAGGGTAAGTTCGCACCGGTGGTGCACTTGCTTGCCGACCATGGCTACTCAACCTACAGTACGTTGATTGAAACCCGCGCCGACACCGTCAAAAACAAACCAGAGATGGTACAAAAATTTGTCGATGCCTCGATTCTTGGCTGGGTAAATTTCATGTACGGCGATCGCCAGGCGGCAACTGCCTTGATGCTCAAGGATAACCCCGAGCTTTCGGCAGCAGAGGTACAAGCGTCGGTTGAGCTGATGAAGCAGCAGGGTATCGTCGACTCGGGCATCGCGCAGACCTTAGGGATTGGTGCTATGCGGGCTGAGCGCATTCAAGATTTTTATGCGCAGATGATCAAGGCGGGTCTGTATAAAGACAAAGACGTCGATCTTGCGCAAGTCGCTACCTTGCAGTTTGTGAACAAAGGACTTGGCGTTGAGTTGAGGCAGCAGCTGCTAAAAAATAAATAGTCAGCGTGTGCCGTTAGCTTGCGAGCGCGGCTCTGTTGAGTCGCGGCGTACGCATCACCGCCCGCCACGCTGGGCGGACTGCGCGTAAGCTTACTCGGGTGTCATCTTGGCTTTTATGATGACTTCTTTCCACTTTGCGGTTTCGCTTTTGATAAAAGCGGCATAAAACTCAGGCGTGCTCCCCACCACCTCGGTTGCCATGTCGCTAATGCGTTTGTTCACTTCAGGCGTGGCCAGGACACCCGCAACTTGTTTCGATAACTGATTTACGATTTCCTTCGGTGTGCCAGCGGGCGCCATAAAGCCGAACCACGCTGTAATTTCAAACTCTTTAATCCCCTGCTCAAGAACGGTCGCAACCTCGGGCTGGGCTGGTGAGCGCGCAGCGCTAGTGATACCAATCGCACGAATCGCATTCGAACGAATGTAAGGCAGCAGCACGGGCGTGTTGTGGATCAAGACTTCAAACTGCCCGCCTAAGCCGTCGGTTGTCATTTGCGCGCTCGACTTATAGGGGATACTGGTCATTTTGATGCCAGCGACCAAGTTTAAGAGCTCACCGGTCAAGTGCTGTGTGGTGCCTGGGCCCGCTGTCCCATAGCGAATTTTGTTTGGCTCTTTTTTTGCTAAGGCAATCAGTTCTTGCATATTGTTGGCAGGAACTGAAGGGTGCACGGTAATAAAGTTAGGAGTCTTAGTCGCCAGGCTGACTGGGATCAAATCCTTCGCAACATCGTAAGGCATTTTCCCGGCCATCAACGTTGGATTGACTGCGATGGGCCCGATGGTGTTGTACAAAAATGTGTAGCCGTCGGGGGCGGCTTTGGCAACGCGATCTGTGCCAATGTTGCCGGCTGCACCGACAACGTTTTCGATCACAACGGGTTGGCTCCAAAGTTCAGAGAGCTTTTGACCAAGTAGCCTGATTTGTGTGTCTGGGGCGCTGCCTGGCGGCGCCGGCACGACAAATTTCACCGTTTTTTCTGGCCATTTAGGCTGCGCGTGGGCGGTCTGCGTTGTTCCTAAGGCCATCATCGTCAAGAGAATCGCCGTCGTCGTAGCCAAGAGGCTGCTGAGTTGTCTAGTTAGTGTCATGTCGTCTCGCTTAACGTTCAGTTTTTTTCGGAGCAGGTCGAGCAGACCTGCACGAAGTTTATTTTAAACAGCTTGGCCTTAGATAGGACTGCTCGCTTACCCGTAGTCAGTCACGACCTTATTTGATGATGGTTGGATTATGTTCGCCCAAACGGGGGGGGCGTTGACCGGGCTTGCCGGGAGTTTTCGATAATTTGATTGGAATCCCCACACCCTGGTAGTCGGGACGCTTGACAAACATCTCACGCGCGCTGGTGTGTGGTTGTTCAAAGGCTTCTGGCACGCTATGAACCGGCCCCGCTGCAACGCCAATCGCCATGAGCTCTTTGCAAAGCGTCGCGCGCGAAAAGTCCTTTAACGCGGCCTCCATCTCGGTGCGCAGGGCCTCGCGGTTGGTCATACGCGAAGCGTTACTGTCGAACAGTGGGTTGGCCAACAGATCTTCACGCCCAATATATTTGCAGAATTTTTTAAATTGCCCTTCGTTCACAATCCCTAAAAATATTGTTCCATCGCCAACAGCGAAGCGGTTATAGGTCGGAATATTCGGGTGCGCGCTGCCACTTAACGCTGGGGTGTTTCCTGAAGTCATCCAGTTTGCAGCGTGCGGAATCAGCATGCTCAGGGCCGAATCAAAGAGCGTGGATTCAACTCGCTGACCTTGCTGCGTTCGGGTGCGTGCAAATAACGCCATCATGATCCCACCAAAGGCGTTATAGCCCGTGACCTGATCGACCACCGGAACGCCAATGCGGGTGGGGCCTGAGTGTGGATCGCCGTTGATACTCATGAGTCCACACATGGCTTGCAGCACGGCGTCGTAGCCGGGCAGATTAGCCAACGGGCCCGTTGCGCCAAAGCCTGAGATGCTGCAATAGATGAGCTTAGGAAAAGCCTGAGATAGATACTCGTCGTAGCCCAGCCCCCATTTTGCCATCGTGCCGGGGACGAAATTTTCGATGAGAACATCGGCCTGTGCCAGCAGAGCTTTTAGAATTGCCCGGTCCGTTGACTGACTCAGATCGAGACTTAAGCCGCGCTTGCCGCGGTTAAGCGCAGAGAAGTACGCGGCCTGACCAGGCTCGACGAAAGGCGGGCCTAATAAGCGAGTCTCGTCGCCTTGCGGGGCCTCGACCTTGATAACATCAGCACCGTGGTCTGCCAACATTTGCGCGCACAGAGGCCCCGCTAAGACGCGCGATAAGTCCAGTACGCGCACGCCCGCCAACGACCCTTCAAAGGCCTCAGGCGCGAGCCAGGCCTGCGCGGTTAACAGGTCTGGCGCGAGCTCGTCAGGCGATTGGCCAGCGTGTTCGGGTGTGGACATCGTTTAGCCCCGCGAAGGTAGTTGTACGATTGCAGAGCCTAAAATGGACAGTTCATTATTTTGGTTTTGGGCTTCTTGGGTTAGGGCGATCAGGTAGCGATTACCTTCTTTATATTTTTTCGTGACTTTAGCTCGAATAAAGAGCATGTCGCCGGCCGGATTGTGGCGCCTGATTTTGCAGTCTGCCTGACGTAAAAAACCTTCATCGCCCATCCAGTTTGTCAGTTGATGCATCAGCCAAGAACTACGCTCTGGGCCGTAGTCGTAGGCACCGGGTGCACCGACTTCGAGGGCAAACTCTTCTTCCCAGTGCACGCGCTCTGGTACGTCTGGCACCCCGAACCGATTTTTAATACCCACGCCGGGATGCGCGTCGATTAGTTGCCACGCGAGCTTATTGGCGCGAATATACAACCCCCCCCAGCCCTGTGCATAGGCGATAAAGCCTGTGACGGTCATCGGACCCTTAAACAGTATGGGAAGCTGATCGCCTTCTTGAACGTCTTCCCAGTAACGCGTGTTGGCACCGCGAATCTCTTCTGTGGCATAAAGTTTGTAGGCGTCTTGCAGTTGTTCGTCGGTATAGGGCACGACGCCTTTTTCTTGAACCTCGGTGTATTTGGTGCCTTTCTCTCGCGCATGATCGCGCTCGGTACGAAAGCACCAAGTGTCAGCCTCAGCGAGCTTGTCGCCGGTTTGATTAAAAAAATCGACGTGGTAAGTTTGTTGAATCGCTTTGCCAGCGAAACGGGTATCGTGCTCAACAAGATCTTTTAAATAAGCCTCTGTGCTGATGACATCGTTACGTTTAGCGTGTTGATGCCAGACCCAGTTTGAGCCTGACCACATGGCATGCACTCCGGGTAAGCCACCAACATAGCCCGAAACAATGCGACTCGTAGAGTACAAAAAACTTGGCAGGGCGATGATCCCGCCGTGTGTGGTTTTGGCCGCGTAGTCTGGATCGCACCAAAGCGGGTTGTCATCACCGATGCCGTGCGCATAGTGCCGAATATTGTCGCGTGTGGCCTCATAGCACCAGGGCTCTGCAGTTGAGCCGATTTTGACACCGAGACGGCGCTTCAAATCCTCGAGCCCTTGCTCAGTGATTTTTGGAAAACTGCGTTGGCCGACTAAGGATGACGACATAAAAAAGCTCCTCGTGATTTTTTAAAGAATTCTGCTACTTAACGGATACTCGGGTGCGCTCGAAGGCTAAAAAATCTGTGTGTGTTTTTAGCTCGCTTGTTCGCGTAGTTTTTTTCGATGAATTTTTCCGGCAGGTGTTTTAGGTAGCTCTGAGACAAAAGTGATGTGGCGGGGATATTCATGCTGGCTTAAGCGTGTTCTGACTAAGTCTTGAAGCTCTTGAATGAATGTGGCGTCACCTGGCCGCTTGCTGACCACAAAGGCCTTGACGGCTTGGCCGCGCAACGTATCGGGTACACCAATGGCGGCCGCTTCGTGTGCATCAGGGTGTTTGAGGATGGCGTCTTCGATCTCGACCGCACTCATGGTCCAGCCTGCTGAAATGATGACATCATCGGCTCGGCCACCATGAAAAAAATAGCCATCGACGTCAGTGTGCCCAAGATCTTTTGTGGCGAGCCATTGCCCTTTGCGCCAGACTTTGATTTCGCCTGTCACATTTGCGGGGCATGGCTGTCCGGTTGCGTCTTGTACTTGCACCTTTGCACCGGGGATGGGCTTGCCCAAGGCGCCGCGCTTGACTTCAAAATCTTCGGCGCCGGGGTAGCTGACCAAAATCACACCGATCTCGGTTGTGCCATACATGCTGCAGACGTTCAGGCCAAAGGTCTGTTTGATAAAGTCTTCGGTGGCGCTGTCGATTGGTTCGCCGGTAAAAGACATTTTTGTTAACGCGTACGACTGCTCGGTTGCAGTGCCTGCATTTTTCATCATTCGGTAATGCGTGGCAGCGGCCGAGATATTTGTGAAGTGGTGCCTGGCAAGCCCCTGCAAGAGCAGTGTGGCGTTGAATTTACCCGCAAAAGAGCCGATGGTAAGACCCAAGGCCATGGGGGCTAGCGTGCCGTGCCACAACCCGTGTCCCCATGCGGGTGAAGACGGGCACATAAAACGATCGCCTGGTCGCAAACCTGTACCGTACAGCGCTGCGACCATCAGGGTGACGATCGAACGGTGCGTGTGTTTGACGGCTTCGGGCAGTTCGCGCGTGGTGCCAGAGGTGTACTGGTACATCGCATAGTCGGTCGCTTTTGTGTCGGCTTGAAAGTCTTCTGGATATTGATCCAGTGCAGCCATAAGCGTGTCGTCGGCTAACAAGGTGCTAGCTTGAAACTGTGCCGAAACGATGTTGATTTTTTCTGCGTTGGTGAAGAGCAGGCTAGGCTGACAGTCTGCGATTCTGAGGGTCAAACCATCGGGTCCAAAAAGTGTGAACAACGGGACTGCGATGGCGCCGGCCTTCATGATGCCGTACAAACAGGTGTAAAAAGCGAGTGAGGGCTCAAGCATTACTGCGATCCGATCGCCAGGCTTGATGTTCTTTGCCTTTAAAAAATGAGCCATCTGCGACGAGCGCGCAGCTAGCTGGCTGTAAGCAATCACTTCGTCGGGCGCATCCGCGCGCAGGACAATGACCGCGGTTTGTTCGCTTTTGGCGTATCGGTCGACGCACTCATGAGAAATATTGAGCTGCTCGCGCGTACCTTCAAATAAATCCCATAACCGTTCGCTTGAAAAGTTTGCCTGCGCTTGTGCGTAAGAGGTGAAGCCGGTCAGTTTGGTCATCAGTTGCGCATGTGCAGGATAGGGTGAGTTTCGGCCTCGGCCGACCTTGTGTGTCTAACTTTATCGTTTGCCTCACTTATTGTCAAATAGCTAGTGTCATTGTATTAGTACAATAAAAGCGATAATATAAAAAAATAGATATACCCTTCTCCCCTCGGGCGCACAGGATTCCGAATGAAACAAGGCGATCAAACAGAGTGGTCAGCGAGTCAGGTCGGGCAGCCTGACTTCTTGGCCGCGCCTGGCCCGCGCATCCGTCCTGTGCCGGCCGTGTCGCGTTCGATTGCGATTTTGCGCCTGCTTGGTAAAACGCGTACCCCGTTGGGTGTAAACGCAATTGCTCAAGCTTTAGGCTTGGTGCCCAGCACGTGCTTACATATTTTGCGGGCGTTGGTCGAAGAAAAACTCGTCGCTTTTGATCAACAAAGCAAGCACTACCGCTTAGGAATAGGCATGCTGGCTCTGGCACGCAGTGCAATCGACTCGCATGCCTTTGCCAGTCTCATTCAAGCCGGGCTTGACGACCTATCGAGCCACTACAAGGTGACCGCAATCGCCGTTGATGTCACCAACCCCGATCAAATGGTGGTGGTGGCCCTGTCGCGCTCGTCGATCCCGTTTAGGCTCCATGTCGATGTCGGCAGCGTCTTCCCCTCGCTTTTAAGCGCGACTGGGCGCCTGGTGGCTGCCTTTAGCGGGCAAACTCGCGCCCAACTCAAAACTCGTTTTGACAAGCTACGTTGGGCCGGACCACTAGATTTTGATATCTGGCACCAAGAGGTCCGTCAGGCCGCACAGGATGATCATAGTATCGACCGTGGAACCTACATCGCTGGAGTCACAATCGTCGCGGTCCCTGTGCGTCAACACAGTCAGCCCCCTACGCACACGATTGTTTGCGCGAGCATGATGAATCAGTTGACCGAGGCTGACCTAAGCTCTTTAATCCACGTCATGAGATTTCAAGCCGCGCTCGCAACCGGCCCTTAAAAAAACCGAAGGAAAACAAGCGAACCATGCAACACAGCCGCGAACGAATACTAACCACCCACACCGGAAGCCTGCCCCGACCCGCAGAGCTCGTAAAACTGTATGCCCGACGTGCGAATGGCGAGCCCATCGACGAGGCGTTGCTCGCATCCGCCGGTCACCACGCCATGCAAGACAGTGTCGCGCAGCAGTTGGCGAATGGAATCGATATCGGAAATAACGGCGAGCAGCAACGCGAGGGTTTCTTTTTGTATGTGCAACGACGCATGTCTGGTTTTTCAGGCAGCTGGAGGCGCTGGTCGCGCGGTGACGTTGAACGCTATCCAGAATTTAAGCAGATGATGACTGTGCAGGCTGGCGACAAAGTCGCTGTCAGTAATTTCTTGCCTCCCCGTGTCACGGGTGAGGTTCGTTATATCGACCCTGCGCTCGCCGCCTCTGAGGCTATCGATTTCAAGACTGAGCTTGCCGGGCGTCAAACAAAGTTCACCGAGGCTTTTTTAACAGCCCCGTCGCCAGGCATCATTGCCGCTGCCTGCAAAAACGAACACTACGACACCGAAGAGTCCTACCTCGCGGCGCTTGCCGAAGCTCTGCGGTTGGAATACGAGGCTATTGTCAATAACGGCTTCATCTTACAAATTGATTGCCCCGACCTTGCGCTTGAACGTCACGTCTCATATCACGACGAATCTGACGCAAAATTTATAGGTTTCATTGAACGTGTCGTCAGCGCCATCAATACCGCGCTTAGAAATATCCCGCGCGAGCGAGTGCGCATGCACGTGTGCTGGGGCAATTACGAAGGCCCGCACGATTGCGATGTCCCTCTACGCAAAATCTGGCCCGTGATCAGCCAGACCAATGTTGGGGGTTTCGTGTTGCCCTTTGCAAATGCCCGACATGCTCACGAAATGAAAGTGCTGCGCGAGCGGCCCTTAGCAGACGATCAGATCATCGTTGCGGGTGTCATCGATGTCCTCACCAATTTTATTGAACACCCTGAAGTCGTGGCCGAGCGGCTAGAGCGTTGTGCTGCCGAGGTCGGCGACCCGACGCGCGTACTCGCTGGAACTGACTGTGGGTTCGATACCTCAGCAGGAATGGGGCGGGTGGCCACCGATGTGGTCTGGGCCAAACTGCGCACCTTGGCCGAAGGCGCGCGCCTGGCGAGTGAGCGGTTAATTAAATAAGCCAAGCAGAGCGGTCATCCGTTAATCGACGGTCGCGCCAGACGCTTTGACAATCTCGCCCCATTTGACGATGTCTCCATCGAGTCGCACTTTAAATTGCGCAGGCGTGTCAAAGGCCAATTCAAGCCCAAGGTCGGTCAGTTTTTTCTGTACCGCGGGTTTTTTCATTACCGCAGCGGTGCCTTGGTAAATCTTCGCCACGACGTCGGGCGCGGTGCCCGCGATTGCAAACAACCCTACCCAAAGCTCACCAGAGAAGGCCGGGATCTGTTCGATCATGGCGGGTACTTCAGGCAAAGACGGCGAGCGCGTCGCTGTACTGACTCCGAGCGCACGTAACTGACCCTGACGGATGTTACTCAACGCCGAAGGAAGACTTGCAAAAGCAATTGGCACCTGACCGCCCAAAACGTCGGCCATGGCAGGGGCGACCCCTTTGTAGGGGATGTGTTCCATTTTGTAGCCACCCTTTTGATCCATCATGACGCCAAGTAAATGATTCACCGTACCGTTACCAGCCGAGGCGTACTGATATTTTCCGGGGTTCGCTTTAATCAACGCCAAAAATTCAGCAAGAGTTTTTGCGGGAAACGAGGGATGCACAACCAGAACATTCGATACGCTACCAATCATAGTGATAGGAATAAAATCTTTAACGGGGTCAAAGCCGACATTTTTGTACAGTGCCGGATTAATCGCCTGCGTACTGTTGACGGTCATCAACAGCGTATAGCCGTCAGGGGCAGCCGATTTGGTCTGAACCGTACCAATATTGCCACCCGCCCCGGGTTTATTCACCAGCACGACCGACTGCTTGAATTCTTCGGCAAGTTCTAGCGCAATGATCCGCCCAACAATATCGTTAGTGCCGCCCGTTGCGTTGGGTACAACCATGGTGAGAGAGCGATTCGGATAAGCTGTGGCGCTCTGCGCCGCACTCGGTTGAACACCAACGCTGAAAGCCATCGCTGCAAGCAGGCCCAGCGTTTTGATTCGAAGCCCAAATCGCGAGTTATGTTTTACCATCAGGATTCTCCTAGTTGTAATCGTTCAATTGTGCCAAACTATAAACTACTGGGTCGGATCGCGACCGTGAATTTTGGATAAATAACGATGTCGCAAGTGCCAAGAAGATTAATCGTCGCAATCACGGGGGCGTCAGGCACTGCCTATGGTGTGCGCCTACTGCAAGTGTTGCAGGCGACCGATATCGAAACGCACCTCGTCTTTACTGACTCGGCCAAAGTGACGATGGCCGCCGAAACCGACTTTAATCCTGCTCAAGTTCAGGCACTTGCTTCGGTTGTGCATTCGGTAAAAAACGTCGGCGCAACAATTGCCTCTGGCTCGTTTGTCACCCTGGGTATGGTCGTGGCCCCATGTTCGGTAAATACTTTGTCTGAAATCGCCTGGGGGATCACGGGTAATTTGATTTCGCGTGCGGCCGATGTCGTGCTCAAAGAGCGCCGTCGCCTCGTACTACTTACGCGCGAAACGCCGTTGCATGCGGGGCATTTGAAATCGATGTTGCAAGTCACCCAGAACGGCGCAATTGTCATGCCGCCGGTGCCTGCGCTTTACATCAAACCTCAATCGGTCGATGAGTTAATTGATCACACGGTAGGGCGCGTGTTGGATTTATTCGGCTTAGAAACCGACCTTGTCAAACGATGGAACGGTTTGGGTAGGCCACAGTGATGCAACTTTTTGTGTACTACAAGTTTTTAGAGGAAGAACAGACCGACGTTAAGCAGCGTGTCCAGACGATGCAAACCAAGCTGCAGCAAAGGTTTCCGCGACTGCTTGTTCAACTGATGAAGCGGCCCAAAACCGACGAGCTTGGTTTGGTAACCTGGATGGAAACCTACGACCTCTCGCAAATCGACTTTACCGACTTTAAAAGCGAACTCGATCGTTACTCCCTTGAACTGACCCTACCGCAACCCCGACGCAACGAACAGTTTGTGAATTGTTAACAGTTGGGCGTTTAGTTCAATAAAACGCTTTCTCGTCCAGCGACAACAAAGGAAACGCACTTAACGCATCGTTAGGGCTTAAAGGCGCAACGGCTTGCAAGTAGCTTGGGTTAAGTTCAGCCAGTGAATTAACGCCGATCAGGCCCATGCAGATCTTGATTTCATCTTCTAAGATTTCAAGCATTCTGACAACGCCCGCGGCACCGTCCGCTGCGAGTCCGATACATTGCATGCGACCCATACCAACAATGTGTGCCCCAGAGGCAATCGCCTTGACGATATCAGAGCCGCGGTTAAAGCTACCATCAACAATGACGGTTGCTCGACCATTCACAGCTTTCACAACCTCTGGCAGAGCAGCCATAGACCCCAGGCAATGGTCGAGTTGTCGGCCGCCATGGTTGGACACGTACACCATATCCACACCATGATCGACCGCCATAGCGGCATCTTCGGCAGTTGCGATACCCTTAAGAATCAGCGGAATCTTAAGTTTAGTTTTTAAGCGTTCGACATCCTTCCAAGTGAGCCTGGGCTGAAATTCACGGCCGGGGATGGCCAACCGGCGGATGTTGCGCTTGGCTTGATCGCGTTCGCGACGACTGTAATGCGCAGTATCCACTGTCAAACAAAAAGCGCCGTTACCCGCAGCTTCAGTGCGCGCCGCGATCGCATCCACCCAGGCAGCATCGCCATGTACATACAATTGAAATAGTCGTAGTGCGTTCGGGGCCGCTTGCGCCACCGCCTCGATGCCCGGTTGACAGACCGAACTGAGCATATGAGCAATACCAAACTCTTGGGCTGCCTGCGCTGAAGCCGCACCGGCGCCTTGCGTAAACAGCTCAAGACTGCCCACAGGCGCGAGCAAGAGCGGTAAGCGTAAGTCGTGCCCTAAAAAATTCGTGCGCGCGCTCACATGGCTGACGTCGCGTAACACGCGTGGCCGAAAAGCCAGCGCATCAATCGAGGCACGATTACGACGCAGGGTCGTTTCGGTCTCGGTGCCCCCAACAATGTAATCCCAGTTGTCGTGGTTGAGTTTTTGACGGGCCTTTTGAACAAGTTCGTGGAGCGTTAAAAAATGCGGTTCTGCTGAAGGCATGTTGATCACAGTGCTCGTAGTTAGAGTGAAAGAAAGATAGCCAGAAACTTAGTTTATTCCGTTGCTTTAATGTTTGCCTGCTGAGCGATAGACTTCCATTTTTTCATCTCAGCAAAAACAAAATCGCTCCAGGGCCCCGCACCACGCGGATCGGGCACCATCCCTTTGTCGATAATGTTTTTTTGCATGATGGGATCAGCAAGTATTTTTGATACGTCTGTACTGATTTTTTGAACAATCGCAGTCGGCGTTCCTTTCGGAAGAATCAGGCCGGTCCAGCCGGCGCCCTCGAACCCCGGATAGCCTGACTCAGCGATAGTGGGTAGGTTGGGCAGCTGAGGCACCCGCTCTAGGGTTGCAATGCCTAAGGCTTTTAGCTTGCCCGATCTAACGTGTGGCAGGGTAGCCGCCATGCTGTCAACCAAAATAGAAATTTGTCCGCCTAATAAATCGGTGACCGCGCTTGCGCTGCCTTTATAGTTGATACCTACCATATCGACTTTTGCGGTGGACTTAAATAGTTCGCCAGTTAAGTGCTGGGTGTTATTGACGCCACCGTAGCCGACGTTAAATTTACCTGGGGATTGTTTAGCAGCGGCCACTAACTCTTGTATGGTGTTGTAGGGCAATGACGCACTGACTACGATAATCATTGGGGCAATCGCCAGACCACCAACGTAAATAAAATCTTTTGAAACATCGTAGGGTAGCTTGTCGAATACAGCTGGGTTAACCGCCAAGACGCCACTCGTACCCATTGTCATCGTGTAGCCGTCGGGGGCAGCCGTGCTGCCCGCCACCATGCCGGGAACGCCGTTCTTATTTTCAACAATCACCTGCTGTCCCCAGGCGTTCGTAAGCTTTTCTGCTATGAGCCTAGCGATGATATCTGTCGCCTGTCCAGGCGGAAACGGAACAATTAGCTTGACCGGTTTTTCCGGAAATGGCGTTTGTGCACCCGCGGCGGCGGTGAAAACAGCGCAAATCAGGCTAAAAGCGAGGGTTGAAAATATTTTTAAAGGCATTCGTTTGAATCCGAGTTTAGTAACACCGAAGTAAGTTTATTCAGTTGCTTTGATATTCGCCTGCTGGGCAGCTGCTTTCCATTTTTTCATCTCGGCGAAGGCGAACTCGCTCCAGGGGCCAGAGCCGCGGGGGTCGGGCACCATCCCTTTATCGATAATATTTTTTTGCATGACCGGATCAGCAAGTATTTTCGACACGTCAGCGCTTATTTTCTGAACGATGGCAGACGGTGTGCCTTTTGGTAACACCAAGCCCTGCCAACCGACACCCTCAAAGCCGGGGTAGCCCGATTCGGCCACCGTTGGCAGGTTGGGCAACTGAGGAACGCGTTCTAGAGTCGTGATGGCGAGCGGCTTTAGTTTGCCGGCTCTAATATGCGGCAAGGCGACGGCCATGCTGTCAACCAAGATAGAAATCTGTCCGCCTAATAGATCGGTGACTGCGCTTGCGCTACCTTTGTAATTTACCCCGACCATATTCACGCCCGTAGTGGCTTTGAAGAGTTCGCCGGTTAAATGTTGCGTGTTGTTGACCCCGCCGTAGCCCACATTAAACTTACCAGGCTCTTTTTTGGCTGCGGCAATCAATTCTTGCACGGTGTTGTACGGAAACTCTGCACTCACGACGACGATCATGGGCGTAATGGCGAGCCCTCCCACATAGATAAAGTCTTTTGTGACATCGTACGGAAGCTTGGCAAAGACGGCAGGGTTAACCGCCAAAACACCACTCGTCCCCATCGTCATCGTGTAACCGTCGGGGGCAGCAGTGCTACCTGCCACCATACCGGGCACCCCAGTTTTATTCTCGACAATCACCTGGTGACCCCAGACAAGGGTCAGCTTTTCTGCGATCATCCGAGCGATCATATCAGTGGCTTGCCCAGGAGGAAACGGTACGATTAATTTAACGGGCTTGTCTGGATAATTTGCTTGCGCCTGAGCTTGCAAAGTGGAAGTCAGACATAGCATCGCCAGCAGCAGTGTTGCAATTTTTTTAACGTTCATCAGATTCCCTTTTTCTCTTAAAGCCGCGACAGGCTAAGTCAACGTGCCGCTGCCGTAGTTGTTTGACGCTGTCTCTAGTCTGGTTTTTAATAATAAGTTGACGTTAAGTTAGGCTTCAGGCTCGTAATTGTCAACTGGCGCACGAACTAGGGCTTATTTAGCGGCTCAGTATTTCTTTAAGCGCCTCGGGAGTGCAGCGCACATCGACCCCCGCCTGCTCTTGCGCTAAAAGCATCGCAATCCGAGAGTCCTTATCGCCCCAACCGCGGCCAAGTGCCTCGGTCAGTTGTGCAAGCGCCAACTTGGCAAAGGGCATCTCAAACTCGATCTCGCAACCAAGATCATTGGCGAGTGTGACGTCTTTATGCGCCAACGTTAATGAGAATTTTGCGGGGTCATAATCACCACTTAAAAAGTGCGTGGGTAGACCGTCAAAGGTTCGGCGGCGCCCCACAGCGCCGCTGCGTAACGCCTTAAAAAGAGTGGGTGCCTCGACGCCGGCTTTCACACCCATTGAAAACACTTCTGCAATCGCAGAGTTAAACATGTAGCCCATGCAGTTATGCACCAGCTTCGCGACCGAGGCGGCGCCGATTGCGCCTAAAAACTGCACGTCATCTGACATGCACGAAAGCACGCTTTCGTACTTTTTGAATGCGACCTCGTCGCCGCTTGACCAGATCACCAATTTGCCGGAGGCTGCACCCGTTGGTCCGCCGCTGACGGGTGCGTCTAAAAAATACACGTCTTGCGCAGCTAATTCAGCGTGTAATTGACGAATTAAACTCGGTGCGTTGGTTGAAAAATCAAATACGACGCTAGCGGGGCGAAGGCCGGTGCTGAGCCCCTGCGGCCCGGTCAGCACCTCTTGCACCTGAGCGGGCCCTGGCAAAGACAAAAAGACGAGTTCGACCTGTTGGGCTAAAAGGGCAGGAGTCTCTGCCCACGCGGCGCCTTGAGCGATCAGCGGTTGCGCGCTGGCGCTACGCTTGTCGTTCACTACCAATGAATGGCCATTTTTGAGAAGATTCGCTGCCATTCGCGAGCCCATCGTACCTAAGCCAATAAAACCGATTTTCATTTTTATTTTCCAGTTATTTGTAGGAATTGTGATTAAGCCTGTCGCACTTGAGTATTATTTACCAAAATAACGATTATCAATCAAAAAATCAGGAGATTTCGATGGCTACCGTCCCGACTTCAGCGCGTCGCGAGCGTTTACGCAAGACTGTGCCTAAGATGGTTGAGTGCGCAGAAAAAGTTTTGTATGGTGATATCTGGGAGCGTAAAGAGCTTTCAAAACGCGATCGCAGCATGATCACGATCGCCGCGCTACTCACGTCGTTCAGACCCGATCAACTGCGCGTTCACATCACGCGGGGGTTAGAGAATGGCCTCACACAGGAAGAGATCGGTGAATTGATTACGCATTTGGCTTTTTATTCCGGCTGGGCCTCGTCGATGTCTGCGGCTCAGATTGCTTACGAAGTTTTCGAAGAGTTAGAGAAGAATGAAACGACTAAATAAGAACTTGCTGCTCGTTTTACTGATGCCCTTGAGCAGTTTATTCGTGTCTGCTCAGGCTCAGGTGTTTCCAAACAAGCCGCTCAAGATCGTAGTGGGATTCCCGCCCGGCGGCGGCTCAGACCTGATGGCGCGAATCGTCGCCGAGAAAATGTCGGTGATGCTCAAGCAACCCGTGATCGTCGACAACAAGCCGGGGGCTGGCTCAACGATCGCGGCCACCTTTGTTTCTCGGGCTGCTCCGGATGGGTACACCATTTTGTTTGGTCAGGCTGCAAATATCGGCGTGGCCCCTGCCATCATGAATACACTCACCTATGATTCGCTGAAAGACTTTGCGCCAATCACGCGCTTGGTATCGGCCCCGCTTGTGTTAGTCGGGCCCGCCGATCTTCCGGCTAAAGACCTTAAAGAACTCATTGCACTCGCTGCAGCCAAGCCCAATGCGCTGAGCTATGGCTCGCCCGGATCCGGTACGGTCGGGCACCTTGCTGGGGCGATGTTCATGAACGAAGCTGAGGTCAAGGCGGTGCATGTTCCATACAAAGGGCAGTCGTTGTTAATCACTGACATGATGGGCGGGCGTATCGCGATGTATTTCAGTACGATTGCCGTCGTCAAGCCTTATGTCGAAAGCGGCAAGATGCGCGCCTTTGGCGTGACCTCTGCAAAGCCATCTGCGGCGTTTCCGGGCGTGCCAGCGATTGCCGACGCGGGGCTGCCAGGCTATGCGCTCGAAAACTGGTATGGTTTGTTGGCGCCTGCTGGTACGCCAGCGGCTGTGGTTGACACGCTACAGCAAACGGTCAGGCAAATCTTACTGCTGCCCGACGTGCAGCGCGACTTGACGAAAGAAGGCGGCGAGGTTGGCGGCGAAACCGCGAGTGAGTTTGCTCTGTTTTTAGCCATTGACATTCCAAAGTGGCGAAAAATTGCCACCGATGCACAATTAACGCCTTGACTCAGGGCAACGCCGGTACATTTTTTTTATGAGTGAGTCCACTTTATGAGCTTTAACACTAAAAATCCGAAAATCGTTGTGTTGGGTGCTGGCGCCGTAGGCTGCTACTTTGGCGGCATGCTGGCACGTGCTGGTCACAATGTGACGCTGATCGCGCGACCTGAGCACGTCGTCGCCATTACGCAACACGGCTTGCATATGGATTGTCAAAGCTTCCAAGAATATGTTGCGGTCGCTGCGAGCACCGAACTTGCGGCGGTCGCCCAAGCGGATCTGATCTTATTGTGCGTGAAATCGCCCGATACAAAAAAAACAATTCAAGCGATTATTCCTGACTTGCAAAAACATACAGCGATTATCAGTTTGCAAAATGGGGTCGATAACTGTGAGCGTATACGCGGTCTGGTCGACAACCCAGTGTTTGCGGCGGTGGTCTATGTTGCGACAATCATGGCCGGGCCAGGGCGATTGAAACACCTTGGCCGAGGTGAGCTCGCGCTTGGCCAAGGAGACCCAAACGTACGCGGCGCGGCTAATGCCGAATTGCTCGAGGCCTTAGCGGCTTTACTCTGCGCGGGCGGCGTGCCGTGCAAGGTCTCAGTCGACATACGAAAAGACCAATGGAGTAAGTTTTTGGTGAACTGCAGCTACAACGCGATTTCGGCGATCGGTCAAATGACCTATGGCCAGATGGTGCAAACTGAAGCTGTACGTGAGTTGATTCACCAACTAGGCATCGAGGTAGTGAGCATTGCTCAGCAGCAGGGTATTGAACTCACGCTCGCAGAGGCGCAAGACGCTAATGACATGATCCCTAAGACCATGCCCGGCCAACTCTCTTCAACCGCACAAGATCTTGCCCGCAAAAAACCGAGTGAAATTGAATTTCTGAACGGCCTGGTTGTGCGTAAAGGTCAAGAGTATGGCATTGCCACGCCGGCCAATCAAAGCGTTTATGCCTTGGTCAAAATGCTCGAGCAAGCACAACAATGTCGCTAAATGGCAAGGCCTACATTGCGGGGGCCTTTGAGCATCCGACCCGCTTCGCACCCGAAAAATCGGTCGCCCAGCTGCATGTCGAGTGTGCTGCCGGTGCCCTGAAAGACGCGGGTCTGAGTTTTGCCGACGTCGACGGTTACTTTTGTGCGGGTGACGCGCCTGGGGGCAGCCCTCTACCCTTAGCCGATTACATGAATCTGAAGCTCAAGTGGATGGACGGCACCGAGTTGGGTGGTTGCTCATACTTAGCCCATATTGAACATGCGGCAGCGGCGATTGCCGCGGGCAAGTGCTCGGTGGCTTTGATCACGCTGGCGGGTAAGCCGCGCAGTCAGGGCCAGGCTGTTGGCACTGCGCCGCGGGTGCTCAGCGCCGACCGCCCCGAGACCCCGTGGGATCCGCCCTCGCGCTGGGGCATCGCCGGTATTTATGCCATGTATGCGATGCGTCATATGCATGAATACGGTACGACCTCTGAGCAGATGGCCTGGGTAAAAGTCGCCGCTTCGCACCACGCCCAGCATAATCCTCACGCGTTGCTGCGCAAGGTCGTGACAGTTCAGGATGTTGTCACGTCGGCCATGATTGCCAAGCCTTTGCATAGGCTGGATTGCTGTGTGATTACAGATGGCGGTGGCGCGCTGATCGTGACCCGCCCAGAAATCGCCCGAAGCCTGAAGCAACCCCTGGTCAAGATTCGCGGCTGTGGCCAAACTATTAAAACGAATAACGGTGGCGCGATTGATGTGACGCGTACTGGCGCCGAGCGCTCTGGCCCTCTCGCGTTTGAGGAGGCGGGTATTGTGCCCGCCGACATTAAATACGCCTCGGTCTATGACAATTTCACTATTATGGTGATCGCACAACTCGAAGATTTAGGGTTTTGCAAAAAAGGCGAGGGCGGAAAATTCGTTGCTGATGGCAATCTCATCTCAGGGGTGGGCAAGCTGCCCTGGAACACTGACGGTGGCGGTTTGTGCAACAACCATCCAATGAATCGGGGTGGCATTACCAAAGCCATCGAGGCCGTACGTCAGCTGCGCGGTCAGGCACACCCCTCGGTGCAAGTAAAGAATTGTGATCTGGCGTTGGCAAGCGGCCCAGGCCTTGTGTTGGGCGATGGTCACGCTCACGCCACCGTCATCTTCGAGCGAGAGTAATGCGATGCAAACGAATGAATCTTTAGAGCACGCTATGGCAGCGCTGGCACAAGACCCCTACGTGGGGGCAAACCCAGAGTTGCACGAGTTCTGGCAAGCCGCCGCGCGTAACGAGTTACTTGTTAAAACGTGCACGCAATGTTCGCGTGCCCACTGGTATCCCAGAATGTTCTGCCCCTTTTGCGCCAGCGAAGACACCGAATGGCGCAGGGCTTCGGGACTCGGCAAAATCTATGCGTTTAGCGAAGTCGTGCGCGCCGAACCTCCTTATATCCTGGCCTACGTGCGGCTTGACGAGGGCCCCGTTTTGCTCACGAATATGGTCGATTGTGATCCCGCCGCGCTGCATATCGACCAAGACGTCAAGGTCCTGTTCAGGCCCGCGCAAGAGGGACGCAGTTTTCCAGTTTTTACGCCATGCGAGACGCGGGGCTAGCTATGAAAACAGGCTCTCCTAACATCCCGCTTGCGGTGCCCTTGGGCAAAGAGGTTGCATATCCAAAGGGTTATGACTCCTCGTTGCTGTTTCCGATGCCTCGGGCTGATGCGCGGTTGACCTTGAAGATACCAACCGATGGCGCTGTCGCAACCGCGCAGTCAGAACGGGTGTTGCCGTTCACAGGCTTCGATCTTTGGAACGCTTACGAAGTGTCTTGGCTCAATGCTAAGGGCTTACCTAAAGTCGTGTTATTGCGACTAAAGGTGCCTTGTACCAGCCCAAATATCGTTGAGTCAAAGTCTTTGAAGCTTTATCTCAATAGCTTCAATCAAACTCGGTTTGATACGGTGCATCAAGTTTTTGAGCGCTTGCGAACAGATCTTGCGCAGGCCCTAGGCGCAGAACTTGAGCTTGAGCTCGTGGGCCCCGATCAGTTCGCGAACGAAAAAATACATGAGTTCACAGGAGTCGATTTAGATAAGTTAGATATCGAAATCGACTGCTACGAGCCTGATGCCAGCATACTAAAGCCTCAGGCAGGCAAGTTGACTCAGGCTTGCCCCGAAGTCTCTGAACGGCTGTTCTCGCGATTACTTAAATCAAACTGCCCGGTGACGGATCAGCCCGACTGGGCGTGCATACAGATTGAATACACGGGCCCCGCGATTGATCATGCGAGTTTGTTGAAATATATCGTTTCATACAGAATGCACAATGGTTTTCATGAGCACTGTGTTGAAAAAATATTTGTCGATATCCTCAAGCAGTGTGCGCCGAGCTCTCTGTCTGTCTATGCGCGCTATACCCGTCGCGGCGGATTAGACATCAACCCTTGGCGCGCGACCTTTGACGTCAAACCGCCCAGCATAGGACGCAGTGCCCGTCAATAGACTGTGTAACTGAGACTACTCAGGTTGTTTGTCAGCAATGCAATCGTCAAAAAAGAGTTTGAACCGCGCCCGTTACTTGATATTGTTCGTCGACCAACAAGACTTGTCGCCACTTATCGAACGTGAGGCAAGGGTGAGAGATGTCAAACGCCAGCATATCGCCAACGTTGAGATCGGCGTTAGTGGGGATGGTCATAAACGCATGTTGATCCATCATGGCGGTAATCTTCCAGTCGCCCGGTGCGGGCTGCGGCGCTTGACTTGCGCCCGGTCGATAGTGCAACGAGGTGATCGGCAACCCGGCGTCAAACGCTGCATCGCGCTTACCCAAGGCAATAATCGCCCGGTTCGCTTCTGGCACGGCTTGAACGTAGGCCCACAACTGCAAAGCGGGTAATAAGCTGCGACCCATGTCGCGTGCGACCGGGTTGCTGGCCTGTATGCGTTTCTCAGCATTGAGGTACACACCGACATCGTGGGTGAGATAGCAGCCCGGTCTTAAAATCACTTGCAAGGTTTGATTTGTCGAGAGACTTTTATTGCCAAACTCTTCAGCCACAACGTCAAACCAGGCTGAGCCCGCGCCACTGAGTATCACCCGCGGCTCTGTAAACTTGTTTTGCAACGCGAGCGCCTGCGTTCGCGCCAGCACATGCTGTAGCAGCTTCCGAATCGCTGACTCTTCACTTAAAACACCTTCATAGAGTTCAACGCCGACAAGGCTTAAGGCTTTTGGCCAGCGTGCGAGGGCGTCAAGTACTGCCTGCTCTTGCGCGAGATCGCGTATCCCAGTGCGGCCGCCTTCGACCCCGTACTCGAGCAGTATTTTCAACTTCTGTTGGTGATCAGAAAAATACTGGCCGAGCGCATCAGCATTCGCTGCCGAGTCAACGATGCAACAAAAGTAGAAGTTTGGATCTGCTTGTTGCAAGCGGGCGATGAGCGCCATATTGCTCTTACCGACCAATTGGTTTGCCATGATGATGCGCGTTACGCCGTGCGATGCAGCGGCCTGCACTTGCGAAGCTGTAGCAAGTGTGATGCCCCAAGCGCCGTGCGCAAGCTGCATTTGAAAAAGCTCTGGGCTCATGGTCGTTTTGCCGTGTGGTGCAAGCTCGACACCATAACGTTCGATGAACTGCTTCATCCAGACAAGATTGTGTTCGATGCGACTTTGGCGCAACACGGCAACCGGCAGACTCACGTCTTCGTTCAAAATACTCCAGCCAAGCGAACGACACCCTGCGAAGGTGCTGCCAGAAGGCACAAAGCCTAAACCTTTGCCCAGCGTGTCAAGTTGTGTTTTGCGAACCAGATTTGATTGCATGGTTA